>QHZO01000141.1:0-723 GCA_003224695.1 Acidobacteriota bacterium | reverse complement strand
AAATCCAAGGCCGGTTACTGCGAGTATTTTGCCGCCGCCATGGCCGTGATGTTGCGCACGGTGGGGATTCCCACCCGCATCGTGAACGGCTTTCAAACAGGCGTCTATAACGCCTTAGGCCACGACTATGTGGTGCGCGCGCGCGACGCCCACAGTTGGGTGGAGGTTTATTTCAACGGCTTCGGCTGGATTCCCTTCGACCCGACTCCCCCCGACCCAAACGAGACGGGCGCGGCGTGGGGCGCGCTCGACGACTACCTGGATGCGGCCAGCCTTTTTTGGAGCGAGTGGATCATCAATTACGATTTCAGCCGGCAAGTGGAGCTGGCACGCGACGTCGAGCAGCAATCGCGCTTCTTTCACGAGGCCATCAACCGTCGCTTCTTGAAGGTACTGGGAAAAAAGGGCCACCGCAAATTTCCCGCCCAAACGCCGCGAGAATTTGCCGCGACGCTCGCGGCTTCGCCTTTGGGCGCCCGGGCCGAGGAGTTCACGAGCCTCTATAACTCCGTCCGCTTCGGCGCCGAAGCGGCCCCCCTCCCGCGGCTTCGCGAGTTGCTGGATCAATTGAGCAGATCGTAGGGGCGCCCCTTGTGGGCGCCCCCCGGGGCAGGACCAGCCGCCGGACGGTGCAGGGCAGGCACAAGGCCTGCCCCTACCGCGGGCGAGGACAGAAACATCACCTCTAAGGAATGGATTGCCCGCCGTCCACGACGAAGACCT
>QHZO01000140.1:23809-24572 GCA_003224695.1 Acidobacteriota bacterium | reverse complement strand
GGTGTTGGATCTTCTCTATCCGCCCCCGCCGCCGGGTGAAATCCGAAGCCTGCGGCGGAAGATTCGCCGCGCCCGCCGGGCGCTTTCGGACGCGCGCAACTGCGACATGCACATCGAGAGAGTCCGGTCGGCCCGCCGCCGGAAGCGCGCCGCAAGGCGAGAAACATGGACGGCCGTCGAACATTATCTGCTCGAGCGCCGCGCCGAACATTTCGAGCGCGCGCTGCGCAAACTGAGCAAAGTGAATCTGGCGGTGTTGTATGTCCATTTGAGGCATTTTCTTTCCGCTGAAGGCTCTGCGTCACTCGTCCGTCAGCCGACGGACCACGCACTTCACGCCCACCACCACGGCTCAGGCCAGGCGCTTGATGAAAGAGACTCTTACCAGCGAATCGGCGCGACGCTGGGCAGGCTTCATGGCGCCTTTCGCTCGCAGGTGGAGCTCGCCGAGCGCGACCCGCGCGGGCCCGTGGTCCACGGTGTCCGCATCGCCGCCAAGCGCTTGCGCTACTTGATCGAAGTGTTCGAGGAACTCGAGGCGGCCGGAAGCGCTGAGGCACTGGCCTGGCTGCGCGCCCTCCAGCAGCACCTCGGCAACTGGCATGACCTCGATGTGCTGGAAGAGTTGATGATTGAAATGGTCGCCCGGCCGCACTTTCTTCGCGACCATTTGGACCTGGCCTTGGAAGTTCAAAAATTGATTCTCAAAAACCGCGAAACGAAGCAGGTGTTCCTCGACCGCACCTTCCAAATGCTCCGAGAG
>QHZO01000140.1:0-23794 GCA_003224695.1 Acidobacteriota bacterium | reverse complement strand
ACGGGCGTCGCCCTCGGAGGCTTTTGCCAAAACTTCACCTACGGCCTTTTCTTCCCTGGCGGACTCGGCGTGAATTTCGAGAGGGGGAGGCGCTACTTCGCGGGCGGGAAGAATCTCGGAAGCTTTTGCGGGAGGCTCGGGGGCAGTCGCGGGGTTTGGGGGCATCTCGCGAGCGTCGGGCGCTCCTTCTTCGGCGGGCCCGGTTTTGGGGATTGAGAACAATGGCTCGCTGGTCAGGACGCGGGAGACTCCCTCGCGCAGCCGCTCAAAAACCGCGCGGACGTCGGCTGAAGCATCAATCACCTCAAATTTGTATTCCTCGGCCAGCACGTCAAACTGTTTCAGCAGGTCCGTCTGATACTTCCTGAAGCTCTCGTACATATCTTCGCTCGGGTGAAGGTCCATGCCCGATTCCCAATAGTCGAAGCCGCGCGAAAAGACCACGCGAGGAATCAAGTCATCCACGCCAATCCTCAAGTAGAAAACCACGTCGGGCTTCAGCGCGAAACTGTAAGTGTTGCGAATCCAGGCCGGGTCGAGGCTCCGTACCAGGGCTCGCGCCATCAACGAGTAAATGTAGCGATCGGTCAGGACCACAAAGCCCGCTCTGAGCGCCGGTACGATTTCATTCTCCAGCCGGTCGGCGAAATCCGTCGTGTAAAAAAGCGAGAGCGTGATGCGGCCGAGCGTATGCCCTTCTTTGGCCTGCTTGATGCCTTTGCCGGCGAGTGAAGAGCGGGTCATGCCGGTCTCGAGCACCGCCCGGCCCTGCTGCTCGAGCCAGGGCTTGAGCAGGTTGATTTGCGTCGTCCGGCCGACGCCGTCCGTGCCTTCGATAACGATCAACCGGCCCGTCAGGTCGGTCAGATTCATGCCGGGCAGCGTCACACCGTAGGTTTCTCTCATGAGGTAACACTCAATCCGCAGATTACGCAGATTTCGCGGATGAAGACGAGCAAAGCGAACCCGTTTCGCCCGTCAGCCCACAGGCTCATGGCGCCACTCTCAATCGCTTGGCCTGCGCAAGCTTGGCCTTCACCTGCTGGCGCATCTGCGTCTGCTGGGCCTCGATGGGCAAGGTGGCGTCCACGACCGTAATGTCAAATTCGGGGACCATCTTTTCATACTCTTCGATAATGCGGGACTGGAAGAGGTGGAAGCTCTCCTCCGCGTCCTCGCTCATTCCCAAGTCCATTCCGGCTTCGTAAAACTTAAGCCGTCGCGCCCGTCGAGGAGCCGTTTCATGGCCACCTCCAAAGGTACGCGGAAGTAGAAGGCTCCCGTGGGTTTCACGGCGAAGCCGTAGAGTTCCCTGACCCACCGGCAGTCCATGCCTCGAGCCACATCACGGGCGAAGGCCGTGTAGATGTACCGGTCGCAAAGCACCACCGCCCCTGCCTTGAGCAACGGAATGATATTGTGCTCCATTCGGTCGGCAAAGTCGGTGGCATGGATCAAGCTGAAAGTCGCCGGCGTGAGCATGTGTTTCTTTTTGCCGCGCTTGGTGGTGTCCCGAACCAGCGGCGATGAGTTCCACTCGCTGAAAACTGTCCCGTAACCCTCCGCTTGAAGCCACTGGTGCAGGAGCATCAGCTGTGTGGACTTCCCGGACCCGTCTATCCCCTCAACCACAAACAGCTTACCGGCAAAACGATGCTCGCCGTAACGCTTCACGTGGCGCTCTCCGTCCGGGCCTTGCCTGCGCTTCGGAACAATCCAGCATATCACGCCGAAAAGAAGACTGGAAGCGAAGGAAAAACGAAACAGTTGCAAAGGGGGGATTAAGTCTCGGTTTATCGCCGCAAAAGTACTATATTTTTCATATGGTTGCAATCTACCGGCGCTGCAACCCTATCATCTCATTTATTTTCAGCACGTTATAGACAATGAGGAATCCCAATGTATCAGCTAGTTGATTATAAATGACTTATTTGCGTCGTGCTCAGTCTCTACGTTCCTGAAGTCCTCGGGCTATGAAATTCAGGCTGCGAAACGGGGCCGTCGAGGAAGAAGGGTCGGTTCGGTCTGCCCTGCCCCAAAGGGACGTTACAGGGCCTTCGGCGGATGGGAACTGCCGTGGGAAACGAGTGCGTAAAGAAAATAGAGAACGCCCGCGGCCTCAAGCGGGCAGCCGATGGAGAGGAAGGCCACGAAGGAAAGTGGATGTGTCCACGCCAGAGTAGCCAACTGAACGAGCAGCCCGAGCGCGACTAACAGGGCGGCGCGGCGGATGCGGCGTTCGATCAACTCCTGCGGCACGCTATTGCGTCTCCTTCCAGAAGGTTGCGTCCTTCAAGTCAGCCACGTTGTGGACGATGTCGTGGCAGTCGTTCGCCATGCAGGAAAGTTTATTGGCATTGGCTTCCGCAAGCATGTCGGGCTTTTTATGATGCTCGGAAGCCTCAAGGTACGAGCGGGCGCCGGCGTGGCAGTGGAGACACTCGCGGTTATTATACGGCTGATAGAGCTTGATATTCTCGGGCTTCGGGACCGTGCCGAAATACTGGACCAGCACGTGGCGCACGCCGCGCATCTTGGATTTGACCGTGCCAAACATTGCGTAATCGGTATGACAGGTGTAGCAAGCGTGGTCGCGTGGGATGCGATTGTTCTGGAAATGCGCGGCGGGCAGGTAGCTTTTGTCATCCACGTAGAGGCTGCGGCCGAAATCCGTCATCACGTGGCAGGAGAGACAAAACTGGGTGCTCGTGGCGCGCTCCATGTGCTCGGAGAAACCCGTCCAAAGAGCGAACGACGGAAAGAGAAACAGCGCGATAAAGGCCAGGACTCTACCACCCCTCGCGCGCGTGAGGTCAGCCCGGATGGCCACCAAGGCAGCCAGAGCTATGGTGAGAACGACGAAAAAGATTTCAAGCTTCGGAGAGAAAAGCATAGGGGGCATCCTGGGAAGCTCCGCGGAAGCTTAAGTCTTTGCCAGACCGCGGTAGTACTCCACGAGGGCTTTGATTTCGTCCTTCCCGAGCTCCTTTTTGAAACTATCCATGTCCTTGCCTTTCCCATCTTCCACAATTTTGATCATTTCGGCTTCGGACATCTTGTTGATGGTTTCACGGATGTCCTTCGCCTTGACCTTCTTTCCTTTAGCGGTTTTTGCAGCGCCATCCTTACCATGGCAGACGGCGCACTTATGGCCGTAAATGCCCTCGGCGCCTTGCTCGGGAACTCCGGCGACATAGCTCAAAGTGAGGCTCACAAGGAGCCCTCCCATAACCACCCACCCCATCACAACCAATCGCCTTTTTGCATTCGCCATTGTCCGGGCAATTCTAATTCGCTCACGCCAAATCTGTAGCGTCTTTTCTCGCAGCTGTCCGGCACAACTCTAATCAGAAATTCCGCGTCCAGCGGATGGACAGAAGATTGCCGCTGAAATTGTTGCCCGTGATGATCTGCTGGATGTAGTACGTGCGTTGGAGATCTACGGACAGTCGGCCTGCCTTCGGGAAGTCCACGTACACCGTGCCGGTCGCAGCCGGCCAGGTCAGAGGGCCGTAGGCTGGTCGTACTCCGCTCTCCTGGCCAAGTCCCGTGGTCCGGTCGTAATTGCCGCTGAAGCGGAACCCGAAGTAGCGCAAGGGTTTCGCCTCCAGGCCTGCTTGCCAGACGCGGTTAATGGCTTGATCACGCAGGCTGTCAGCGAGCGGAGGCGTGCCACGAACGTACTGAATGTTGCCGGAAGCAAATTCATTGTCGTAGCTGAACCCGCCGAAGAGCGAGTACCGCTCGTTCATCGAATATGAAAGTACGGTCGCATTCGATTGAGCTTTCCCGTGGAAATTGGTGTCGAGCAGCTTCTGGCTGATGATGTCCAGTTCATCCTCGAGAGAAAAACGGTCGCTGATGCGGTACGTCCCGACAAGGTGCCCTCTCACATCCGTGTGCGGCGTGATCGCCGTGTAGGAAGCCCCGTTGGTAAAGCTGCGGAGGTCGCCTCGCAGCGTAAAGCGCTTCCAGGGCTGGTAAAAAACGCTCACGATGGGCGCGACAGTCTTGGTCCGAAGGCTGATGGCAGAGTTAGCTGCTCCGCCCGCCAACGACTCGACGTTCGCTTCGATCAGTGAGAGGCCGGGTTGGACCAGTAACTTGCTCGCGGGCACGAACTTCATGCTGAGATCCACTTGTTCGAGTCCGTCCCGCCACACCGTGTTCGTCTGGGAGTTCGTGGGAGTGGCGCCGTTGAAAAGACTTTGGAAGATTCCGTCCGTGCTGGTGGTGAAGCGGGAATAGCGCGTGTCCACGTCAATGTCCCACCAGGGTTTGACGTGAAAAGTGAATCCCTGGTTCACGATGTCATTAGGTTCGGCGACCGTGGCGCGCCCGCTCTCGGAGACCGAGTAGGGAACAAGCGTCCCTGCGGCGTTCGGTGCGGTGCCGTTGAAAGCCTGGTCAAAGGTGGCGGGCCCGCGGTACCGGTAATACAGGTACCCACCGCGGACTTCAAGCCACGGCCTGGCATTGCCCGTATAAGAGAATTCGCTGACGGGGGTCTTCAGTTGTCGGAAATCCGACCAGGAGACGTCAGCGAGAGGCTCGTTCTGCGAAGAGGCCGCGGGATCGAAGGCCGTTTCTCCCGGCGCGACGCCGTTAAACGTCATGGTCTCGGTATACGTCTGGTAGCCGAGTTTGTAATGAAACGTCCAGTCCTTCAGGGTGTAATCGAGGCCGCCCGTAAACCGGCCCGTGTTATCGAAGATGGGAGACAAGAGCGGATAGGGGTTGGCGCGGGCGTACGTCCCCCAGAAGCCCGGCGAACCGAGGAAGTCCGGCGAGAAAGTTGTGAACGTCGTCCCATCAAACGACGTGCGGTAGTAGTTGAAATTGAACCGAAGATGATTCGTGGCGTGCAGTGTGAGGTCCACGGAACCCAGCTTCCTCACCGTTGCCCAATCGTGATTGTTGGTGAGCGCCATCGCTCCTACCGGCGGAAGGATCACGCCGTCATTCTGGTTCCAGTAAAAGTACGCCTGGCTCCAATTCACCCGCAAATCGTAGAGATTGTGCTTCGAAAGGGACAATTGCGCGGTCGGGAACGGGTCGCCACCGAGACCGCTCAGGGAGAGCGAAAAGTCATCGGCAAAAGGATTGGCGTGCTGGGCATTCCCGAACATCTGGAAGTCGCTAAGGCGTGGCCCCTTCTGAAGGTCGTACAGCTCCAAAAACATGGGCTGATAGCCTTTGACGTCCGTAAACCGGTAGCCGGCCGTGGCGGAACCTTGGACCTGGAACCCTCCCAAAACTTTAGGAGTCTCCGCTTGATTCTGGTCCTGATCCTGAGCTCGCGCGGCCGGAACGACCGCCGCCATCAAGATCAGAGAGATAAAGAAGCCTGTTCGAGATCTCACGGAACCCCTCCTAACGCAAAAAGTTCACATCGAAATTCGAGCCATGAACGCTCACATGGCAGCGCGTGCATTCGCCCGAGGTCTGGAATCCCAGCCGGCCGTGGGGTACGCCGGCCTGACTGTGGAAGCCAGTGTGGCATTGGAGACAAAGGAGCTTGCCCTGGCGGCGCACAAGCATGAAGTTATTGACGCTGCCATGAGGCGTGTGGCAGGCCACGCAGCCTTCCACTCGGGAGGCCGGATGCTCAAAGACAAACGGCCCGCGTTTTTCCACGTGGCATGTCACGCACGCCTCGAAGTTCGGCTTGTTGAGGCTGGCCAGATTCATGCTGCCGTGGGGCGTGTGGCAATCTGAGCAATTCATGAACCCTTCCGGAACCCGGTGGTGCTCGGGAAGCGCGAACTGCGCCTGCACGGTCGGGTGGCACGTGAAGCAAAGCGCGGGCTCCGCCTGCTTCAACAGATTGTTATGCAGCCAGCGGGTTTCATCCTCAAGTTTTGGCACCTGGAAGAAATAAGCTTGGGGATAGGTCAGGTTCCCGCGGCTCAAGTCCTTCACCTCGTCCACGAGGTGCGTGGTATGACATTCGCCGCACGCAAGGCCGTGCACGGCGTGCGCGGACTGGTTAAAAAAGCTTTGTTCCTTGGAAGTGATGTGGCAGCTCAAGCAGCGCGAGGCATTCTCAACCGGCGTGCCGTGGAAGGCGAAAATCGGGTGTTCCTTCAGGCCTGCGGCGGTCTTGGCGTCGTCGCCCTCCGCCGCTTCCATGGCGTCGGAGTGCTCCTTGCCTGGGCCGTGACAAGTCTCGCAATCCATCGCCGTGTGATTTTTTTCGGATTTGAGGTCAGCGTGGACGGTCTTGCCGAATTCGACCACTTCCGCTTTGTGGCACGAGCGGCAACGGTCCGTGCCGACGTAGCCTTCCGAGGCCGGTTGCGGGCCGAGCTTCCAGGCTACCGAGGGTCCCTTCGCAGCCTCGGGCTGTTTCTGGGCCAAGAGCGAATGCCAGGGTCCAATCAACACCCAGGCACCTATCAATCCCACGGTCAGCGCCGCCGGCCTTCGAGGATGGGATGGATGTCGTTTTGGTGAAGAAGTATCTTCTAGCCCGCCTAAGCGGTCCATGTCATTTCCTCGATTTGAATTTTTCCCGAGAAGCCGCCGAGATCGAGCCATAAGAATTCGCCTTCAATGCCGTAACCCCGCAATGCGGCGTCTCTCTTTCGGTATGCTCCATCATCATACCGAAGATATACAACAAGGTGATATCATTTTCAAATTCTATTGAACCGCCGTCGCGGGCTGATGAATGCAGAAAGGCTCCTCTGCCAGCTCGTCGCCTGTGATCGCGTAGGCGCGCGCCCGGGAGCCGCCGCAGACCTCGCGAAACTCGCACACCCCACACTTCCCTTTCAAAAGGGAGGTGTCCCGCAAAGAGACGAAGAGTGGCGAGTTTTGATAAATGTCGAGAAGCGGCCGCCGGCGAATATTTCCGCCCGAAATGGGCAGGAAGCCGCTCGGCATCACTTCGCCGAGGTGCGAGACGAAGACAAATCCCTTCGCGTCGTTGATACCTCTAGGGGCGCGTCCGATGCCGTCCAGGGTAATTCTGCCGTTTGAGGGGCTAACTACTGGCTGAACGCGGCCACTCGTCCCGTTGCGGCGCTCTGCGGCGCGCCTTTGTAAGACAAAGCGGCGAAAGTGCGGCGCCTCCGTCGTCTTGATATCGAACGGCGCCGTTTTTTCGAGCGCGTAAAGTTTGGCGAAAACCTGCTCGAATTCCTCCGACGTAATCATGTCTGACACGCGGCCTCGGCCCGTGGGAACCAGGAAAAAAACACTCCATAGGACTGGGTCTAGGCCTTCGATAACCTTGACGAGGGCGTCGAAATCCCTCAGGTTCCGGCGTGAAATAGTCGTGTTGATCTGAATCGGAAGACCCTCTTCGCGCGCCCAGCCCACGGCTGCAAGCGTCCGGCCGAATGAGCCGGAATGAGCCGGCGACTCCGCGAAACTCGTCATGAAGTTCCGCCCTCGAACAGTCGAGGCTTAGCGCCATGCGCGCCAACCCTCTGCTCTTCAAATCGGTAATCGCCTTGCGCGTCAGGAGGGGAGTGGCGCTCGGCGTCATCGAGGTGCGCACGCCATGCCCGGTCGCGTACTCGATGAGGTCGAAAATGTCCGGCCGCTTCATTGGGTCGCCGCCGGTAAGGACGAACACTGGCACGCCGATGGAGGCCACCTGGTCAATAAGTCCGTGGGCCTCAAGGGTCGAAAGCTCCAAGGGGTGCGTGCGCGGCTCCGCCCAGGCCCGGCAGTGGACGCAAGCCAAATCGCAAGCTTGCGTCGTCTCCCAGATCACGATGAAGGGCTTCTCGTTAAAGTTCACAGCCGTCCCCATGTAGGCGTGCAATCCGTCAGCCAACAGACGTGTGCCCCTACGGCCAGCATACAAATGCCACGTTACCAAACAGGGCGGTTCCCTGCTGTGACCGCCGTCACACGGAACTGTAACGGCCCACACACCAGGATGTTGAGGATTCAACGCTTGGGAAGTCGGCGGGGGTGATGACGACCGCTGGCCGGAGAGTCGTGAGAAGAGCAAGCCTCGCCGGGCAGGGCGAAGATTTCATCAGGCCCGTGCTTGGTTCCTGCTGCCAGGGTGATTCGTTTGAATCGGAGGCCCGGGTTTTACTGTGATCACCCAAAACCGCTAGCGGACGTTTTCGATCATGCCGATGTTGGATTCGAGGACTTCCTGCGTCCCGAAGGCGACGCGGTTTCCGTCGGGGGAAACGTCGAAAAAGTTGACCGGCGGCCCGACTTTGTAATTGTAAATGTAAGGAATACGGATAATGGTGGAGGTGCGAGCGAGGCCCTTCCCGTCCCATCCCACCTTCCACAGGATGCCGTTCAAGTCGGGCTTGCCCTCGAGCACGTAAAGTTCTTTCTGTGTACCGCGGGCGTAGTAAACGGCCCAGCCGTGAAACACTTGGCGCGGCGCGCTTTTGAAGTCATCCACCCAAATTCCAGCATTCGGATCGTTTTCCCGTTTCGGATAGCTCATATAGGCGATCGAGCGCCCGTCCGGCGACCAAAAGAAAAACAACCCACCGGGTGGGACCGTGCCCAGCGTCTCCGTTTTGTTATCCCGCGGGTCGAAAACCTGGGGTTGGCCTTGGGGACCGGTGAATAGTAGCCGCCCGTCCGGCCCGACATCAACGCGATTCGTGCCGTTTATGAGCAATGTCTCCGCTGCTCCCCCTGAGGCCGAGACGCGGCGACATTGCCAGGTGGCGGGAGCTAGTGGGGACACCGCGGAAGGATAGACTAGAGAGATGCCGTCCGAAGTCCAGCGCGGGAATATGTTGACACGGTCGTCTTGAACCAATTGCACAGGATTCGAGCCGTCGGAGTTGGCGAGCCATATGCCCTCCTTTTCAGCACCCTTAAGGTTTGAAAAATAGGCTACCCGTTTTCCATCGGGCGAGTAAGCCGGCGCAAGCTGATTGCGCGCCGGGTCGGTCGTGAGCAGCTTCGCGTTCTGCTGGCCGGGCTTGGCGTTGAGGTCCATCTGGGCGATGTTGATGGTTTCGCGGAAGGTCGAAAATACGATACGCCTTCCATCGGACGAGACATCGAGTTGCGCATCGTCGCCCTGGCCGGAGGTGATTTGTTCCGGTTCGCCCCCCGTTGCTGCCATCTTCCAGACATTCATGGTCCCCCCGCGGCTGGAGGCAAAGTCGATGGCGCGGCTGTCGGGAGACCAGGCGGGTGAAAGCGCCAGCGCGTTATCGTGAGTAAGCTGGCGCGACTGGCCCAAGGCGAGATCAATTACGACCAGTTCACTGTAAGGCCCGTCGGACTTCCTGGAGAATGCGATCGAGCGGCCATCCGGGGAGAAGCGCGGCTCCGTGTCGGCAAACGGTGGCGGCTCCGGTGGCGTCGCTTGCTTGGCGTTCGCGCCGGAAGCACTCGAAACCCAAATCGTCCCCGTCGCCAGATTCTCATACGCGAGTGACTGGCCGTCGGGAGACCAAGCCGGGTCCGTCGCGTTCAAAATCAACCGGCGGGCCGTCCCGCCGAGCGCGGGAACCTCCCAAACGTCAAAGACTCCCGACTCGTTCAATCGGGCGAAGGCAATCCTGGTCCCATCCGGAGACCACGACGGGCGGGATTTGAGATTCGGGTCGCTGGTAACTTGAACCAGCGTGCCGCCACTCGCCAATCCGACATAGATGTTGTAATGGCCATCGCGGTTGGAGACGAAAGCCACTGAGCGCCCGTCGGGCGACAGCGCCGGCTGCGTCTGCACGCCAGCAAAATTCGTGACGGCGCTAAAGTGCATGGAGGCAGGCCGCAGGGTCCGCGGAATCAGCCTCCAGACCACCAAGCCGGACAACAGTACTCCGGCGATCACGCCCGCCGTTGCCCAGGCGAGGGCATGCCGCCAAGCCTGTAGGGGCGGGCCTTGTGCCCGCACTGGCGCGGGCTCCGAAGGAATCAGGGCGGGCACAAGGCCCGCCCCTACCTCCGATGCAGTCTCAACTTCTAACACCTTGGCAAGGCCAAAGTCGAGAACCTTGACCGTGCCTTCGGGGGTGATCTTGATGTTGGCAGGTTTCAGGTCGCGGTGAACGATCCCGCGTTCGTGCGCCGCTTCGAGCGCTTCGGCGATCTGTTTGGCGATAGGTAGAGGTTCGAACTTCGAAACTCGAAAATCGAAACTCGCGCCGAATTTCGAATTTCGAATTTCGAGTTTCGAGTTTCGTTTTTTCCAGAAGCTCCGCCAAAGTCGGCCCCTCCACCAATTCCATAACCAGCGCGCGCACGCCGCCCGATTCCTCGAGGCCGTAAATCGCCGCGATGTTCGGATGATTGAGCGACGCCAGCACCTGCGCTTCGCGCCCGAAGCGTGCCATGCGATCCGGGTCGCGAGCGACGTTGGCGGGCAAAACTTTCAGCGCCACGTCGCGCCCAAGCTTGGTGTCGCGCGCGCGATAGACCTCGCCCATCCCGCCCGCGCCGAGCGGGACCAGGATTTCGTAAGGACCGAGCCTTGTACCGGGAGCAAACCCCATGGTTGAGGGGATTATACAACGGTCAAACCACCAACCATAGGCCCGGCGTCTCGCTGGCTACGGCTTCTCTTCTATGGCGCCGAGGTGGGCGGCGATTCGTCCGTGGTGCGGAGCTCGCCTAAATGTGGCATCATGAGGCGCGCCCGTGGTAGGGCCGCGTTTCGAAACTCGCCCTGAGTGAGGTTCAAAGTGAAAACGAAGCCTCCGCTCCTTTTCCTGCTCCTGGTCGCCCTCATCCCAGCAATCGCCGCCGCACAGTCGAACCAGCCAAAGCTCATTGACGCCCATCATCACTTCTTCGACGGCGATCCGGCGTACCTTGACAAGGTGCTCGTCAAGCTCGAGCGCGTGGACGGCATGGCCTTCATTTTGACGCCGCCCAAGGACCTGGAAAAGGTGCGGGCGGCCATCGCCAAACACCCGGACCGCTTCGTCGGTTTCGCCGATATCCGGCTCGACGACCCGCGGGCGCTCGATGAAATTGACCGCTTCCATCTCGCCGGGTTCCGGGGGGTCGGCGAAATCAGTTCGCCGCTCAAAAATTACGACGATCGCAGCTACTGGCCCATCTACGAGCGCGCCGAGGAGTACGGCATGATCGTGCTTTTCCACACCGGCATCGTCAACCGCGTGCACCCCGACGTGCCCTCCGACATCAGTGTGGACCGCATGCGCCCCGCCAAGCTCGATGGCATCGCGCGCCGCTTCCCGAAGCTCACCATCATCGGCGCGCACCTCGGCAATCCCGATTACGCCTGGGCCGCGGAGATCGCGCGCTGGAACCCGAACCTCTTTTTCGACCTCTCCGGCTCCTCGCTCATCAAAAAGCAAGATGACCCGACCTTCTGGAAATCCATCTTCTGGTGGTCGGGCATCGTGAGTCCGCACACTCCTAAGAGCTCGGTGAGCGCCTTTGAGAAGCTCGTCTTTGCCTCGGATGTTTTCGACGGCGAGCTCGACGAATTCGACCGCCAAATCGAGCGCTACCACAAAACGCTCGATGCCTGCGGCGTCCCGCCGGAAGCGCAGGCGAAAATCTTTTCAGGAACTCTCTGGAAAATCCTAAACGAGAAAAAATGACCGGGAATCAAAAGGAGACCAGGGAGGGTTTGAGGGTTTTCCGGGCCTTCAACGCAATGCGGCCTGAATTGAGTCTACGATAGTCTGAGACTCATCCTGCTTAAGATTCGAGCCGGCGAAGTTATAGCGCCTGCCCGAAGTCAAGATGATGTGAAACGTCCGCGTGCTCACACCGTAAAAGGTGTTAACGCCCACTTCGCGGACTTCCTTCGCCGAGGCAGAGAAAACCTCTTGGCCGGTTTCTTCGTAGCGGAGTTTCCCGCCTCCCACGATGAGCTTGCCTTTGCTATTCCCCGCGCTTTGAAGAATTGATACTGCATCACCAAGATTGTAGACCTCAAAGGCTTGTTCGCCGGCTGTCGCGCCACCTGGGGCGGGAGAAGTTTTCATAGGCGTGGTTGTGGTCGTCGTCGTCGTTTGGGTCGTCGTGGTGGTGGTCGTGGGAGACCCGCTTCCCGCTGTGACTTCGAACGGGGCTTCCGCCTCGCTATCGTCCGGGTTGACTACAAAAAGGCTTGTCGGGCCGGTCGGCGCGTCCGCCGCCACCCGAACGCTGACCTCCACTTCGTTCGTCTTCGACATTTGCGTCGAGAGGACCTGAATCCCGGGATTTTGAAAACTGACTTTGGCGCCCTCGCCAAAGTTCTTTCCCGTCACTTTTATCGTCATGGGGCTCCCCTGCGCGGCTCGAGGCGGGTCCACTTTCACGATTTCGGGCGTGCCTGGGGTGGGCGTTTCGACCGGCGGCGCGGGCGTTGGCGGCGCGCTGATGGTGAATTGGGCTTGGGCTACGACGCTTGCCGGGTTTGAGACATATAGCGTCACCGTAGCCGCCTCAGCCTTGGCGCCGACCGTGAGTTGAGCATGAAGTTCGTTTCCGCTCACCCCCTCGGTCGAGACCACGTGTACGAACGGGTTCGAAACCGAAACGTAGGCTCCTGAGGAGAAATTTGCGCCTGTTACGACGAGGGTCAATTGCTCGCCCGGCGCGGCGTGGTCCGGGGCGATCTTTGAAATTTGCGGGGCGGCGTCCGGCGGAACATCGGGCGTCGTCTGGAGTGCTAGCGCGCGGGCTCGCGGTGTCTCAGTCAAAGCCAACACGGCAAGGGCAGAACTCACGGCCAATATCGCCAGCATTCTTTTGCGCCTCAATGAACCAGCGTGCGCCATTCTTCTCCCGCTCCTCCCGGCATGCCATTCTCGGGCCCTCGATGAAGAGCCTCGTCCAGGGGCTCAGCCTGAGTCCGTGGGGGACGTATCCTCAGCGCCCACGGGCTCGAGCTCGGGTCACACGCGGCTTTGCCGATGCCCCATGCCGACGCCGGCGGCTGAACCGTTCGCGGGCCGCGTCGTAAAGCGTTTCGGGGGCAACGTCTGCTCCATTCGGCCACGTAACGGTGCCTCCCTCCACGAAGAACTTCGCGAAATAGGAGGGATCCTTGAGCGGCTCGAAGACCGGACCATTCAGCCAAGGTCGGAAGTCAAGGGTCGCTCCCGATTGGTCATTGAAGGTGAGGCGGATCCGGAACCCGCCGCGATAATCAGCGCGAATCACCGAAGGCAGAAAGGTCATGGCGATTAATCGAGGGGCGCAATTCGATCCAGGGCTCGCCCCGCTTTCATACTCTCCCAATTTGTCTCAAGCTCGCGGCGATGGGCGACGGCCCATTTCCGGATAAGCTCCCGTGCAGTACGAGATCGGATTGAGCCCGCTATGATCTCTCCGTCGAAATTGCATTTAGCTTGCTGGCCTTGGTGCTCGGCATGGAAATGCGGTGGTTCGTGCTCCTGGTAGAACATGCGAATGACAATTCCGAAGAATGTCGAGATGATCGGCATGCTCTAAGTAGGTTTTCCACGGGCGTCCCTATAGCCCATCGGCACAGACTGTCATTGTACCCTAACTCGAAATTGACCGGGAGGATCACCGGCCAAATGCGGCGGTCACGGGTGAGTCTTCTCAGCTTTGACGATGCCCTTTCCTTCCTGGATGGTGAGAATCTGATTGGCTTCGACGTCCGAAAACTTCTCAACCTTGCCGGTGGTCGGCCAGTGGACCTCGACGAGGTCCGCGGCCTTGGCCTTCCCCAAGCCGAAGTGGAGGCGCAGTTCGCTTTGGGACATCACGCTTCCGCCGCTTGCCACTTCGTTCATCTGCGCGTGGGAGCCCGTCGTCACCCGCACGCGCGTGCCGATGGCGGTGCGGTTACACGCGGTCCCAATCAATTTGATCTTGAGCCAATTGTTTTTGTTCCCGCCATCGTTGCGGAGGAGCGACGGCGTCTCATTCATATTGAGAACCAGCACGTCCACGTCCCCGTCGTTGTCGTAGTCGCCGTAGGCGCTTCCACGGCTCGAATGGAGCGCCGCGATTCCCGGCCCCATCTCTTTGGACACATCCTTAAATTTGCCGTTGCCCAGGTTATGGTACACGATGCGCGGAGACTTGAATTTCTGGTCGAGATTGGCGTGGTCCACCTCCGGATAAACGTGGCCGGTGACGTAGAGGATGTCGGGCCAGCCGTCGTTATCGTAATCGAGGAACCCGGCGCCCCAGCCGACGTATTGGGTGTTCACGCCGACCCCGGAAAGGTAAGTGACGTCGGCGAACGTTCCGTCTTTATTGTTGTGGTAGAGGTCCGAAGTATCGTCGGAGAAATTCGTTTTGAAGATGTCGAACCAGCCGTCGCAGTCGAAATCCGCGACGCCCAGACCCATGCCGGCTTGTTCCTGGCCGTCTTCGTTGTACGCGCAGCCGGCCATCACGGCGCTATCCGTGAAGGTGCCGTCGTGGTTGTTGTGAAACAGGATGCTCGGCTCGGAGTCCACCGCCACGTAGATGTCCGGCCATCCGTCGTTGTCGAAATCGTACGACACGGCGGTGATGGAGTAGCGCGGGCCGGGCTTTGCGATGCCTGCCTTCTCCGTGACGTTCGTGAATGTTCCGTTTCCGTTGTTGTGGTAAAGGATGTTCGAGCCGCCCGGAAGCCCGCGCGGGCCGCACATCGTGGGCATGCCTTTCCACTGGCAATAGCCTGATTCGCCGGGAGCGGGGACCTTCTTCAAGTCGAGTTCGATGTAGTTGCCCACAAAGAGGTCGAGACAACCGTCGCGGTCGTAGTCAAGCCAGCAACAGCCCGAGCCCCAACGCACGCGCTCTTCCCAAAGGCCCGCCTTCTTGGTGACGTCCGCGAATGTTCCGTCGCCGTTGTTGTGGAAGAGAATGTTGTGGCCCCAAAACGTCTGGAAGAGATCGTCCCAACCGTCGTTGTCGTAGTCGCCGACTGCAACGCCCACCCCCCAGCCGGGCCGGCCGATGCCCGCCTTTTCGGTGACGTCGGTAAACGTCCCGTCGCGGTTGTTCTTGAACAGATGCGAATGCGGCTCCTGGCCCGCAGGCCACGTGGTGTCAAGCCGCGTTCCGTTGGTAAGGTAAACGTCGAGCCAGCCGTCCTGGTCGTAGTCGAAGAAGGCCAGGCCGCTGCCTTTCGCCTCGATAATGTATTTTTTGTGCTCGACGCCGCCCCAAACGTTTGGTACGTTGAGGCCGGCTTCACGGGCCACGTCCACGTAAGTGACCGCAGGCCCGCTTTCCGGTTTTGGCGTTGACGCCGCGTGGAGCAGCGGCGTCCGCGTCCACTTCCACAGAGGCGTTGCCAGCGCCTCGACGAGGTTCGTGCCGAGAAGCAGGCCAGAAGTGCCAAGAAAATGCCGTCGAGAAGGTCTCATTCGAAGGAAACAATGCCGACGCCGCCTGGCAGCCGTCGGCGCCGGAATGCGAGCGCCCTGGGCGCCGGGCTCGTGGGCTGCGTCTGAAGTATTTATTATAACACCGCGCTCTTCCTGCTCAGATTCATCTCGTATAATGTCACCCTCCGGCGATTCGACAAGGAGGATAAGATGCGACGAAACGCACTTGGGTTGGGATTATTCCTGCTCCTGGTTACGAGTGTTTCCGCAGCCGCGCCCGCCAAGACCGAAACCGTCAGCTTCAAAAGCGGCGACGAAACGATTTCAGGCTATTTGGCGACTCCCGCCGCGGCGGGGCGCCATCCGGCGCTGGTGGTCATTCACGAGTGGTGGGGGCTGAACGATTGGGTAAAGGAAGAGGCGGAGAAATTCGCGGCGCTCGGCTACGTGGCCCTGGCCGTGGACCTCTACCGCGGCCGTGTGGCCTCGGACCCGGAAACGGCCCACGAGCTGATGCGCGGCATGCCGCAAGACCGTGCGGCGCGCGACTTGAGAGCGGCGTTCGACTATCTGGCTTCTCGGAGCGATGTGCAGCCGGCGAAGATCGGTTCCGTGGGCTGGTGCATGGGCGGAGGACTGTCGCTCCTGCTCGCCGAAAACGAGCGGAGGCTTGCCGCCTGCGCCGTGAACTATGGGGCCATGCCGACGGACAAAACGATCATCGAGAAAATCCACGCGCCCGTGCTCGGGAATTTTGGCGGGCTGGACAAAGGCATCACGCCCGACGCTGTCCATGCCTTCGAAGCGGCCATGAAGTCCGCGGGCAAATCCGTTGACGCAAAAATCTACGGAGACGCCGGCCACGCCTTCGAAAATCCCAACAATAAAGCGGGCTACCGCTCCGATGACGCCACCGACGCCTGGGCGCGCATGGTCGCGTTTTTCGGCAAGACGCTAAAGGGGGAATGAAGGATCTACTGAAAGATCTCGGCCAGTGGAAAGGAGAATCCAGGCAGCAAATCCGGCTCGTCGAACGGGTATCCTGCGTTCGCGCTTCTCACTTCCGGTTCGAGTTTTCCGGGAAGGTACCGATAAGCCAGCCGCGTGTCGGGGTAAAGAAGCCATACAACCTTCGTTCCCGCCGAAAGGTATTGTGTAACCTTCTTCATCAGGTCGGCGGCACGATCGTTCGTCGAAACCACTTCAATGGCCAGATCCGGGGCAAAGGGCAAAGGGACTTGCTTAAGGTCAACGCCTTTTAGCCGGTTGGAAGTAATGAAAGCAACGTCCGGTCTGCGAACTGTCTCTCCGCGGAGTTTAAAATCCATCTCGCTGATGACGCTGCCCAGCTTGCGGCCTTCCGCGAAAGCCCGCATTCGGGCGTTGATATCATCGCGCATTCTTTGATGGAAGAAGTTCGGAGAAGGTGTCACGATGAGCTCCCCCTCGCTGAGCTCCGCTCGGGTGCAAGGCGGTTCCTCGAACGCCAAGTAATCTTCGACGGTCAGCAGAGTCTTGGTGGTCATGCTCGTCTCCATCGGTTTCACCTTATCACAGGCGGGATGATTTTTCAGCCCGCAGCCGACGCTGGACGGCATCGCTTTCGAGCTCGCGCAAAGCGTCAGCAGCGATCCAGCGTGCGGCGCGTGTTTCTTGTTTCCGAATTCTTCGGGCGCTTGCTATGGCGGCGCGATTCAGTCGCGAGTTTCGCTTGCCGATCTGCCGCAGCGCCCAGTTGACCGCCTTCTTCACGAAATTCCGGTCGTCACCCGCCTGGCGCTCGATGAGGGGAAGGCAGGCTCGGAATCGCGTGTCGGGCGCACCCTTGTCATGCACGGCGAGCGCCGCCATGAGCGCGAACCCCGCGCGCTTGACAAACTCTTCGCGCCGCCCACTCCACTCGCGGGCCTTGGGCCAGGCGAAGCGGGTCTTCGCGATCAGGTTGAAGCAGCAGCCATCCGTCACGTCCCAGGAATCGAAATCCTTCACCCAGCGCTCCAACTGTCGCTCGGTAACGAGTTCGGGTTGCTCGATCATTGCCGCGAGGTGTCGCGCCTCGTGGATTCGCGAATGCCAGAGCTGTTGCGCCAGCCGGTGGTTGTGGCCCAGTTCGCGCGCCAGCTTTTGCAGCACTGGGACCGGAATTCCCAGCGCCCGGTCAGTGGGCACCGCAAACCGTGCCATCGCTTCCCGAACTTTTGGGTTGGCGAGACAATCAAGCTTGCCGAGAACAGCTTGGATACTGGTTTCCGCAGCCATAGCCGAACCAGCTAAGCGACGCCTGAATTTCGATGTCCGGGCGGAAGATACCTTGAGAGAAGCGGAAAGGCAACGCCGGAAGCCCGAGGACTACAGCTTTCTGTACATCAGCGCTTGCTTGACCTCGCCGATGGCGCGCGTGACGTTGATGCCGCGCGGGCAGGCTTCGACGCAGTTGAAGATCGTGCGGCAGCGCCACACGCCGTCGCGATGGTTCAGGATTTCCAGGCGCTCTTCGCGGCCCTCGTCCCGGCTGTCGAAGATGAACCGGTGCGCGTTGACGATGGCCGCCGGGCCAACGTATTCGGGATTCGCCCAAAAAGACGGGCAGGAGGTGGTGCATGCGCCGCACAGGATGCACTTCGTCGTGTCGTCAAACCTTTCGCGCTCGGGGGGAGACTGCAATCGCTCCTTCTCGGGCGTCACCGAGTAGGTGATGAAATAGGGTTTCACCTGCTTGTACTTGTCGAAAAAGGGCTCGAGATCCACCATCAAGTCCTTCACCACGCGGAAGCCGCGCATGGGCTCGACCGTAATCGTGTCGCCGAGGTTTTTGAGCAAGGCTTTGCAGGCCAACGCGTTCGAGCCGTTAATCAGCATGGCGTCCGACCCGCAAATGCCGTGCGCGCAGGAGCGGCGGTAGCTGAGCGTGCCGTCCTGATACCACTTGACCGCGTTGAGCGCGTCGAGCAGCCGGTCGGTGGGTTCCGCCTCGACGGCGTACTCGGCCCACCAGGGCTTTTCGTCTTTTTCCGGATTAAAGCGCTTGATCTTGAGCGTAACCTTCATGGTTCACCAAGAATAACGAAACTCGAAATCTTTTCCGCTGGATTCCCGCCTTCGCGGGAATGACCTGCCGATCCAAATTAGGCCGTCAGCTAAATCGCTCGATCACCCGATCTCCCGATCATTCAATACTTCCTCTCTTTCGGCTCGAACTTCGTGATCGTGACCGGCTTATATTTCAACTGAATGCCCTGGGGCGTTTGATACGCCAGCGTATGTTTCAGCCACTGAGCGTCGTTGCGCTTGGGAAAATCTTCGCGGGAATGCGCTCCGCGGCTTTCCTGGCGCGCCAGCGCGCCCTCGACCAGCGTTTCGGCGATATCGATCATCCCACCAAGCTCGATCAGTTCCAAAAGCTCCGTGTTGTAGCGCACGCTGCGGTCTTCGAGTTTGATGCCGTTATAGCGCGCGCGAACTTCCTTAAGGGTTTCGCGCATTTGGGCCAGGCGGCCCGCGTCGCGAAAAACCGAAGCCTTGGCCATCATTTCATTGCGCAACAGGTCTCGGACGTCTCCCTGGCGCTCGTTGCCTTGGGCGTTCTTGCGTTCGGCCACAAGTTGCTGCGCGCGCTCGTCGGGATTCGCCGGGAGCAGCGCCCAATCGTTTTCGCGGACAAATTTCGCGGCGTGCCGCGCGCCCCTACGGCCGAACACGAGAATGTCCACCAAAGAATTGGTCCCCAGTCGGTTCGCGCCGTGCACGGAAACGCAAGCGCACTCGCCGGCCGCGTAGAAACCGGCGAGGGGCGTATTCTTTTCATCCATAACGACGCGCCCGTCGTTGTCGGTGGGGATGCCGCCCATCGCGTAATGCGCCGTGGGCTGAATCGGAATCAGGTCCTTGGCGGGCTCGATGCCCATGTAGGTGCGCACGAAATCGGTGATATCCGGCAGCTTCTGGTCGAGCACCTCGCGGCCGAGGTGCGTCAAGTCCAGGTGCACGTAATCCTTTCCGCCGACGCCGCGGCCTTCCTCCACTTCACGGTAGATGGCGCGCGACACCATGTCGCGCGGGGCAAGGTCCAAAAGCGTCGGCGCGTAGCGCTCCATGAAGCGCTCCCCGGCCCTGTTGCGAAGAATCCCGCCTTCTCCTCGCGCCGCTTCGCTCAGCAGGATACCGAGCTTGTAGATCCCGGTGGGATGAAACTGAAAAAATTCCATGTCCTCGAGCGGAACGCCGCGCCGGAGCGCCACGGCCATGCCGTCGCCGGTCAGCGCCAGGGCGTTCGAGGAAACGCGGTAGATGCGCCCGCAGCCGCCGGTCGCGAAAATCACCGCCTTGGCGTGGAAGGTGTAGAGCTCGCCGGTCGCAAGCGAAATCGCCACCACGCCCGCCGTGCGGCCGCTTTCAATCAGCAGGTCGAGCACATGAAACTCGTCGTAAAAGTGCACTTCGTTCTTGATGCACTGCTGGTAGAGCGTCTGAAGGATCATGTGGCCGGTGCGGTCGGCGGCGTAACAGGACCGGCGGACCGGCGCCTTCCCGAACTCGCGCGTGTGGCCGCCAAAGGGCCGCAGCGCGATCTTCCCGTCGGGCGTGCGGCTGAACGGCAGGCCCCAGTGCTCGAGCTCGTAAACCGTTTCAATGGCCTCGCGGCAGAGGATTTCGACAGCGTCCTGGTCGGCCAGGTAGTCGCCGCCTTTGATCGTATAGAACATGTGCCATTCCCAATGGTCCTCTTCGAGGTTGCCGAGCGCCGCGCCAATTCCGCCTTGCGCCGCGCCCGTATGGGAACGGACCGGATAAAGTTTGGAGATGACGGCGACGCGGGCCTGGGCGGAAAGATTGAGGGCGGCCATCAGGCCCGCTCCCCCTGCGCCGACAATCACCGCGTCGTAACGTTGCAGCATGCTTTGAAACTCGAAATTCGAAACTCGTAAGAGACTTAGCGCGCTGGCCGAATTTCGATTTTCGAACTTTTGCGCTAACTCGTTCCCACGGGCTGGAAAGTCAGAATCACCAGCGAGCCGAGCGCCAGGAATATGAAGCCCAGAATATAGAGCGAAGCGAGCGAAAACACGCGCCAGCCGCGCGCGCCGACATAGTCTTCGATCATAGTCCGCGCGCCGTTCAGCCCGTGCAGCAGGGCCAGCCACAACATGACCAGGTCGTAGGTCCGCCAAAACGGCGTCATGAAGCGGTGCGCGACGAATTGATAGTCAATCGTCTCGACATTGTGGATGACGTGCATGATGAGCAAGTGTCCGAGCGCCAGGAACAATAGCGCCAAGCCCGAAACCCGCATGAACAGCCAGGCGTAGAGCTCGACACCGCTTTCTGGCCTTGCCCTTGCCGCTCCGTTCATCGCATGACTCCCTGCGCCTAGTGAACCAGGAATCTCAACATGTAAATCGCCATCGGAATGTAAACGACGGCGAAAAGCCCGACCACGCCCGCGAAAAGTTTCTTTTCGGCCGTCATGGTTTGCGGCCAGAAATCCAGGATGATGATCCGCACCCCGTTCAGCGCGTGAAAAAGCACCGCCCCCGCCAGCACGGCCTCTCCAACGCGGGAGATGGGGTGCCGATAGAGGGCAACCGCTTCGTTATACACTTTCGGGCCCCAGCCGATGAGAGCCGTGTCCACGATGTGCGCGAGCAGAAACACGAACACGCCCACGCCCGTCAGGCGGTGCAAAATCCAAGCCCACATCCCGGCCCTTCCGCGATAGGTCAGATATTCATGAGGCTTGATGTTCATACTTCGATTTGATCTCCCGCGCGTCTTTCGGTTGCGGGCTCAAACTTCGGACGGCCAATATCTTATGGTAGCGCATCCAGGACATCATTTGGGGATTTTCGGGGGGTGGGCAACGCATTAGGCTTATTTTCGAAGCTTGCGACACTTCGGCGGGAAAATCAAAAAAAACAGAACAGTTACCAAACAACTATATGCTCTATGCTTTTTTCGCTCCGGTAAGGGCCCACGGTCAGGAGGGCACTGACCGTGGTCACCAGCACATCTGTGGAATTTACCGCTTCTATGATTTCGAATTGATCCGAACTCGCCGCTTCTTCAACCGAGCCACTATCTAACGGCGGATTTACTAATGGCACTGCAGCATGGCACCGCCGCCGTTAAATTCGTAAGCGCCGATGTCAATGATGTTGACCGTCGTGCGGACCTGTCCGCAAGTAGGATGAACGTACTGATCTTGTGGAGTTAGAGAAAATCCATTCGCCGAACCGGGCTGAGAACCCGCATCAATCGCGGGTGATCCCGAGTTCAAATGGTAGTCAAAGTTATTGACATCGACGAACGACGGGTCGCCCGTGAAATTGGTCATGAAGATTGCATTGGCCTGGTTGGTGATGGTTCCCGGACCGTCAAAGATGTTATTTTGGAGCAACGCCGGAGTGGTGGTGGAAGCGTCGAACACGAAGGTTCCGCCTGCTATGTCCTGATTCACGATGGAATTATTCACCACGTAAAGGTCCGTCCCGGGATTACTGGCGTTCGGCCCTTCCTCGAGGTAAGTCACAATCGTTCTGTTTTGCGTGTTCGGTCCTTGTTGGATCAAATTGCCGATCACATAGGAAGTCCCGCCGTTCGGGATATCACACTCATAGCTGTCGGTCCCGTTCTCGCCCGTCAGGCGATTGTAGAGGATGTAATTCACCGCGGCTCGCGTCTTCAACAAATGCCCCACGCTGGCATCATGTGAGTAGTTGAACTCAAAATCGAGCGAGCCGGCGTGCCCGATGTAAAGGTTGTGAGATTGCCCGTCTCCGGCGCCATTAAAAGCGAATTCGGAATACTTAATCACGATCGCGCTGCCGGCGACATTGCTCTCCAGAATTCCGTCCTGGTCGTGGTCGAATTTGCAATTCAGCACGGTAAGGTTCGTGCCGTCCTGGCGAATGCCGGCGCCGTTGTTTCCTTTATTTTTTGGAATTGAGGCATGGGAGAATTCGATGTTTTTGATCACCGTGTTGCTGCCTTGGGGTACGAAGATGCCTTTATACAGCGCCAGATGCCCCTGGCGGTGCGCTCCCGTCAGCCCGGAGTCATCGATATCGGGCCGTTCGCCGTTCGGGCCGAGCACGCCCTCAATGGTCAGGTTATTTGTGCCCCAGGCGCAAGTGTCGTTCTGGTACAGAACCGGATCGATTTGAATGGTATCGCCAGCAGCCGCGACAGCTATTGCGGCACAAGGCGTTTTGTACGTTCTGGTTGGTCCAACCAGCAGGGTTGCCGCGCTTGCAGGAACCGCCAGCGCGAGAGTGGCAACGGCCATCAATAAAAAGAACGCTTTCGCTTTATACGTGCCCCGTAACATGATCCCCTCCTGAGTTTAATGTGGGCAGGAATTTCCAAAATCAACGCCGTCCCGACCGACAACATACTCCTGACCGCCCGCGAAGGCAATCGCCAGGGCGTTGCCACCACTCGCATCGTCTTGTGTCGCGGGTTCTTAGGGGGTGGGCCCGGTGGTGACCGGTGGTAAGGTAATGGCGTGCCATATATTCTCAATACACAGCGATAATATCTTCCCGCTGGAGTTGTGTCTCTGATGGGCGAAAAGCCCACACAGTCGCGTGCGGGGGCGACCAAGGAGGAAGGCCGCAGATCTTGATAGCCCATAGCTTTTCGCTGCGTGTATCGCGGATCGGCGGGACGAGGCCTCCCCGTTTCGACCGATTGGCGGTGTACCTTGAGAGTGCGCCGTTACCGCCGGACGACCGTCACCCCGGCAGGCTCCAGCCTTTGGCGCCGAGATTGTCGGCGGCGAGGACGTGGGCACGGGCGGTGACGCCCTTGCCCGCGAACGTTTCGGCGACGGCGTCCCCCACGGATTGCGCGTTCGAGCGCACGATGCAGAGCACCGACGGCCCGGCTCCGCTCAGGCAAATCCCCACGAGGTCCGGGTGCTTGATCTCCAGCACTTCCGCGAGGCCGGGAACCAGCGCCGCGCGGAAGGGTTGATGCCAGCGGTCGTTGAAAAGGGCGCGATGGAGCTCGGGCCGTCCGGAGAATAAAAGCGCCGCAAGGACCGCGGCCCGCTGCAGGTTGTGTACGGCGTCCTCGCGCGAGTACTGGGCAGGAAGAACCTGCCGGGCTTTTTCAGTGGACACCGCGAAGTCCGGGACGACCACGACGAATTGGATGGGATCGGGGACGGGGCATGAGTAGGCCCAGGCGCGCCCACCTTCTTCCGCGGTCACAGTGAAGCCGCCGTGCCAGGCGGCGGCGACGTTATCGGGATGACCCTCGAGGCGGGAAGCGAGCGAGACGAGTTCGTCGTCAAAGAGCGTGGCGTCGGCCAGGTAGTGGCTTGCGGCGAGGCCGCCGACAATCGCCGCAGCGCTCGACCCGAGCCCCACGCCGACAGGAATCTGATTTGAAATTTCCAAGTCGAACCCGCGCTCCTTGTGCCAACCGGCCAGCGCGTTGAGCATCGTGCTGACAATCATGTTGGTGCGGTCGGTGGGGATGCGATCGGGATTCACGCCGCGGTAGGCAACGGTCACTTCTTTGTCGGCGCGCGGCGCGACCGAGATGTCAAGGTAAAGGTTTAAGGCCAGGGCCGCGCA
>QHZO01000139.1 GCA_003224695.1 Acidobacteriota bacterium | reverse complement strand
AGGTCCCGGGCGTGCTCGCCAATTATGTGACCGCCGAGGACGGCACGGGCGCCGTCCACACAGCCCCCGGCCACGGTCGCGAGGACTACCAGACCGGCGTGGCTTATGGTCTCGAGATCTACTGCCCGGTCGGCGAAGCGGGCGAATTTACCGAAGGCCTGCCCGAATACAAGGGTAAGAACATTTTCGACGCGAACGAGGACATTGTGCGTCTGCTCGAGTCGCGCGGGACGCTGGCCGGCCCGCCCGGCTGGCTGACGCACTCGTATCCACACTGCTGGCGATGCCACAACCCGGTCATTTTCCGGGCCAGTGAGCAGTGGTTTATTCGTATTGACCATGACGGGTTGCGTGAGCGGACTCTCGAAGAGGTTAAGAAAGTCCGTTGGGCGCCCGAGTGGGGCGAAGAGCGCATCTCGAACATGGTAGCGACACGTCCCGACTGGTGCATCTCGCGGCAGAGAGTGTGGGGCGTGCCTATCACCGTCTTCTTTTGCGAAAAGTGCAAGAAGCCGTTGCTCGATTCGAAGCCCGCGCGCCACGCCATCGAGCTTTTTCGCACGGAAGGGGCCGACGCCTGGTACACGCACGACGCTTCGGAACTCGTGACGCCCGGCACGCGCTGCCCGCTGTGCGGCGGGTCGAGTTTTCGCAAGGAAACGGACATCTTGGATGTTTGGCTCGATTCCGGGGTCAGCCATCTGGCCGTCCTCGGCCGGCGCGCCGACCTTCCCTGGCCCGCGGACATTTACGCCGAAGGCGGAGACCAGTATCGCGGCTGGTTCCAGAGTTCGCTTCTGGTCGGGGTCGCCTTGCGGGGCGCGGCGCCTTATCGCACGGTGCTAACGAGCGGCTGGGTGCTCGACGCCGAAGGCCGCGCCATGTCGAAGTCCCGCGGGATCGGTATCGGGCCGCAGGAAGTCATTGAGAAGTTTGGCGCCGAAACCCTGCGGCTCTGGGTGGCCTCCACGGATTTCCGCGACGATGTGGCTTTTTCCGGAGAAATCGTTGCGCGCCTTTCCGAGGGCTATCGAAAACTCCGCAACACGTTTCGCTACTGCCTGGGGAATCTTTCCGATTTCGAGCCGCCGAAGGACCAGGTCTCTAGCGAGGATTTGGAGGAAATTGACGCCTGGGCGCTCGCCCGGACTGCGGACCTGATGGATCGGCTCGAAGCCGCCTATGCCGAGTTCGCATTCCACAAAGTCTACCGGGCCCTCTACGACTTCGCGACGGTCGAGCTAAGCGCCTTCTATTTCGACATCCTCAAAGATCGTCTCTACACCGCGCCGCGAGCGTCCCTGCGGCGCCGCTCAGCCCAAACGGCGCTTTATCGCATTGCCAATGCCCTGGTTCGCGCCGTCGCCCCCATCCTTTGCTTTACGGCGGACGAGGTCTGGAGGAGCATGCCGAAATCGCCGGGAAGGGAAGAGAGTGTACACCTCTCCCGGTTTGTTTCCGGCCGGCAATTGCGGGAGGGAATCCCCGCTCGGATGCGCGAGCGGTTTGAGAATTGGCCGCGCCTGATTGTGCTTCGTGATGAAGTGCTGAAGGCGCTCGAGTCCGCGCGGCAAGAAAAATTCATTGGCACGCCACTCGAGGCCCGCGTGGTGCTCTCGGCCGACGGCGACCTTGCTCCGCTCTTGAGAAATTATCAAACTTTTCTTCCCACACTGTTAATTGTCTCGCAGGTTGAGATCAAACCGGCTTCAGGCGACGGCGAGGCGGGGACTCGGCCGGCAGGGCTTACGGTGAAGATCGAAAGGGCTCAGGGGGAAAAGTGCGCGCGCTGCTGGAACTATTCCATTCACGTCGGTGAGGACAGCCGCTACCCCGCCGTCTGCGAGCGCTGCTCGGCGGCGCTTCGTGAAATTGAGAGTGCGATGGGCCACGGACCGTCGAAATCGAGCGATGCGGGCGCGTGACGGGTCTCGATCCGGGGAAATGGCAAAGCGCTCGAAAGGGAGCACGTAACATGTCGGAAGCGGTGGCGATTCGGGTCCAAAAGATTACACGCATCATTTGTGCGGGCATCGCCATCCTGATATTCCTGAGCGATCAGGTGACCAAGGCGATGGTGGAGGCCTCGATCCCCGAGCGCGCTTCCATTCCCGTCGTGCCGCATTTCCTGAACCTGACGCACGTTAAGAACGCCGGCGCCGCCTTCGGACTGTTCTCCGACTCGCCCTCTCCCTTCCGAACCGGCGTGCTGATTTTCGTCTCGGCGGCATTGCTGGTCACGGTGGTGGGTGTGGTGTGGAAAACGCGCCGCCTGCACTGGGAAGCGGGAGTCGGCTTGGCGCTGAGGACTTCCTGGATCTGTACTTCCGAGGCTACCATTGGCCCGCTTTCATCGTCGCGGACAGCGCCATCGTGATCGGCGCCGGGTTCCTGATCTTTCAAGTCATTACGGCCGACTGAATCCGTTATGTCGGAAACCCATACGTTCAAGGTCGGGCCCGAGGACCGAGGGTTGCGGCTCGACGTTTACCTGGCGCGGCGCTTGCCCGATTGGAGCCGCAGCCAGGTGCAACGCCAAATTCGCTCCGGGCGGGTCACGGTGGGGAGCGAGACAATCTACAAAGCGGGAACGGAAGTGGCCGCAGGAGTGAGTGTGGCCATTCGCGCGGCGCGGCATGAGCTCGTCGCCGAACCCGAAGCCCTTCCGCTCGACATCGTCTATGAGGACGAGGACCTGGTGGTGGTCAACAAGCCTGCGGGAATGGTCGTGCACGTCGGCGCGGGCGTGAAATCCGGTACCCTGGCCAACGCGCTCCTCTATCACATTCGGTCGCTCTCCAGGGCGGGTGGCGAGCTGCGTCCTGGCATCGTTCACCAAGCCCGCATCGTGCACAAGACTTATATCGCCCTCTTGCATGGTCGGGTGGCGGCGGAAAAGGGGGAAATCCGGCGGCCGATCGGCCGGGACGCGTGGCGGCGAGTCAAGATGCGCCCCGGAGGCATCAAGCCGCGCGAAGCGCTGACGCGTTACGGCGTGAAGGAAAGATTTAAGAACTATACCCTCGTCGAGGCGGAGCCGCTCACCGGCCGCACGCACCAGATTCGCGTGCATTTCTTATTCCTCGGCCACCCGATCGTCGGCGATACGATGTACGGCGCGCCATCCCGATTGCGCATCGGCGGGCAGGACCAAAAGACCCTGTCCCGAAATTTCCTTCACGCCACGGCCCTCGAATTTCACCATCCCGGGAGCGGCGCGCTCATCAGTTTCAAAGCTCCAATCCCTCTGGAGTTGCAAACCTTTCTTGCGCTCGTTCGTGCGGAGTAATTCTTCCCGATGGCTGGCTGCGCGTGAGAAGGAAGGGAAGCGGATTGGTTCGCGTTATAGATTTTCGTGTTACGAACACAGCGTTAATACAACGTTGATGGGCGGGCTTCCCCGTCCCGACGGGGTGCACAAGTCGGGGCTTTATGCGCCACGTAGCGAGGTAAACTGGTCGCTTCGCTCCCAAAATTACTCGCTGCCGGGCCGTCAAATAATTTCTTCGCGTTCGCCGTCCCAGCGGACCGTATGGCCAAGCCGGAGAGAAGCGATAGCCATTTGGCAGGCGATGGCCGAGCGGTAGCCGAGTTCAAAAGGACAATTCGGTTCTTTGCGGCTGCGGACGCAGTCAAAGAAATTTTGCATGTGGGGAAGCGTGTCGTCGCCCGTGCCGACAATGTCCGGTGTCTCAGGGCTGGGATTTCCCACGGCGCCCGGCCCCTGGTCGTGCCGCCTCGCGGCTTCCGCGACGTAACGGACCTCGCCCGTCCCGTCGTTGCGGAGGATCGTGCCGAGGCTTCCGAGAGCCATATCATTTCCCACGCCGAGATAGCGGTTACCGAAGCCGGAGTTCCAAGTGACAAAGACGCCCTCCGACTGTTCGAGCGCAACGTCCATCATGTCGGGAACTTGCATCTTGGGCGAAATCGAGTTCACCCCGCTCATGGTGGCGCGCGCGGGAGGCTTGAGGCGAAATGCCTTGTACCAGAAGCCTACTTGGTGCACCATGTTCTCGAAAACGTTTCCGCCGGAATAATCCCAGAAAAACCGCCAGTTGATGACGCGGTCGCCGGAGAAATCGTGTGGCGGCGCCTCGCCTTGGAAGGCTGTCCAATCCACATGCTGGGGGTCGCAGTCCTCGGGCACGCGCCGCATCCAGCCGCCGTAGGGCGAGTTCCGGTAATGATGCGTATGGATGGCGGTGACTCGGCCCATGTTTTCGGGAGTGGCGAGTTCCTGCACCCGCTGAAATTGCGGTCCGCTCGTGGATTGTATCCCCACTTGGACGACGCGGCCCGAGCCTTCGAAGGCCCGCTTCATCATCCGGGCATGGTCGGAATTGAAGGCCATGGTTTTTTCCTGATAGACGTCTTTTCCCGCCTGAAGCGCGGGAACGAAGTTGAGCGCATGCTGGTGCTGAGGCGTGGCGATAAGCACGGCGTCAACGGATTTATCGTCGAGCAGGCGGCGGAAATCAGAGACAGGCGCGGCCTTTGGAATGATGGCACGCACTTTCTCGAGCCGGCGCGAGTAAACGTCCGCGACGGCGACGCATTCAACATTCGGACACCCAAGCGCCACCTTTAGAATTTCCGTGCCGCGGCCCCCCGCGCCGATCAGGCCGAACCGCACGCGGTCGTTCGCGCCGGACACACGCGCGGAGGCTCCCGCACCGCGCGCGGCAAGCGCCGCGGTCCCGCCAAGAAGTTGCTCGATGAATTTGCGTCGCGTCGGCATGCGGCCTCCGGGTGTTCGAGCGTTAGGGTCTCTAGAGGTTAGGTGCTTTCTTCTTTGCCAAAGAATTCTTTGAACGCCTGGTTGAGGCTGCCCAGCGCCCGGGCGCAGTCCTCGAAAAGCTCGAGCCGTGAATGATGGCCAGCGTTTCCAGTTTCAAGCGGGCGAGCTTCCGGAGGTTCTTCGAAGTCAGCTGCGTATAGGGGACGCAGTCGGCGATGATGCCCTTTTGGTACACTCGCATCGCCTGATGCGAACGGCACACCACGTCGGTGGAAGTGTGCGGCTCGACGTTACGGGTCTGGTGGAAGATTCGGAGCAGAGAAGTGTCGCCTTGGTTTGTTCGTTCAATTTGCACGTGTCAGCACCCCAGCTTTGCTTGGCATCGGCGGGGCATGTTAGTTCGGCTGAGGGGGCAAAGGGGCAAGGGGCTGGAGCCTCAAGCTTGCGCAGACCTGCCTCAGAAGCTTCTCCGCTCCCTCGCCCAGGGATCGGAACTTCACCCCAGCCTGGCCCTTGGTTTTCCATACCACCTCGCCGTCCACAACCAACTGCTTGCCCTCCCATTCAGCAGTCATTTGGCATTGCGCGCCGACATCGGGGATGGACCGACCCTCCAGGCAGCCGCCGAGGACTGAGAGGGTGACCAGGGTAACGGTCCATGTTTCTCCAGAAGCCGGATTCGAGAGCTGGGTGGGTAACTCGCTTATGTATCGGGGAACGCGCCGACGATCGCTTTCCCGAATTGTTTGGCGAGCGGGCTCGCGCGCAGCGGCGAACGCATGAGGTGGAAGTTCGGGCCCCGTGTATGCGGCCGTTGGGGTTCCAAAGGGCGGCGGGGCGGATTCCTGTTTCGTGGCTTCTCTCGCGGAGGGAGGCTTGATCAGCAATCCTTTACATAACTCGTTTAGCCTGCTTTGTAAATCCTCATCCACGGCGTGAAATCTCAGCCCGGCTTTACCCTCCCTTCTCCAAACAACTTGCGCTTGCAGCCCTAACTGCAAGTCTTTCCAGTCAAAATAGAGCTCACACTTCTTGCCGATGAGCCCACTGTCCTCGCACTCGATGGAACAGCCGGTGGTGCTTATAAACGACACCACCACTCTCGTCCCAGCTCCACCGCTGGGCGGGTTCACGGTGCCTTGGGCTCCGAGCGAATATCGCGGCGCTTTGCGGCGTTCGTGCATCTGGAGCGAGTGTAGCCGCAGGCGCAATCAAAGGCAAGCTGATGGCCATGTGGCCGCTGCGTCTCAAGAAGGCCACCGTGCGGGGCGAGATGCCCATGTCGGCGAGGAATTTCACTTTACAGGGCCAGAGAGAATAATGGTTTTCTCGCTGGCAAGCCACGCGGCGTATTCCATCGCCTGTTTGATGTCAGCTTCTTCCAGTTCTGGATAATCCACGATGATGTCGCCAGGTGATTTGCCGTTCGATAAGAGGCGGAGGATGAGATGGACGGTAATGCGCAGGCCACGGATGCAAGGCTTCCCGTCGCACTGCCCAGGAATTGCCGTGATACTGTCGAAGGGTACGGGTGCCATTACCGCCATCCTATCACATCCGGTGAGACGTTTGCCAAGCGACCCAGGCGTTCAGCGGGTCCCGAAACCTCGCTCCAAGGGTCCGCTTGATTACACATTTGAGTATTTCCGATTGAGTGCCTTGATTTGCTGGAGGAGCTTCGGCACTCCGGTCATGGCGTCTTCTTCGCCTTCGTATTCGGCGGACATAAAGCCCTTGTAGCCGGCTTTGGCAAAAATCTGCCAGACGCGGTCGAGGTCAATCGGGCGCTGGCTGTCGCCGAACTTGTCGCGGATGTGAGTGTGAGTGGCGTAGCGCACCGTGGCTTCGATCTGCTGGTAATGCTCGTCATCGGAAGGCGCAATGAAATTCGAGATGTCGAGGTTGATGCCGCAATAAGGCGAGTCAATCTTGCGCATGAGCTCCAGGCAAACGTCGGCGCGTTGCGTGATGCCCCCGTGGTCTTCAATGCCGAGCGTGATGCCTTTGCCGGCGGCGTATTTCGAGGCAGGCTTTAGGATTTCAACCGTCCAGGCGACCCCCTCGGCGGTGGTTGCGCCTTTCGGGAGCTCCCCGGCAAACACCCGCAAGTGCGACGTGCCCAGAACTTCGGTCGCATCCACCCACTTCTTGATGTCTTCTAGAACTTTCTCTCGCTTCGCCGCGTCCGCCTGGACCGTGCTGGCTCCGCAAGCCGCGCCCGAGAAGCACACTCCATTGTTCCGAGCGAGGTGCCGCAACGAGACCAAATAAGCCGGGTCGGTGGATTTCAGCCAGTAGACCGTCATGTCCACGCCGTCAATTCCGAGTTCGACGGCCTTCAGGATAGATTCCTCCATAGTCATTTTTTTCGATTCAAGATACTTCCGGTACGAGTATGCGCAGCAGCCGGAAAACAGGCGCGCTGTGGACGCGGCGGGCGTCACGCCGTCCTCGGTGGCGCCGTCGCGGTCCGATGCGCTCCGCCCCGCCGTGCTCGCCGCCAGCGCCGTCCCTGCCGCGCCTAGAAACATCCGCCGCGAAATTCCACTGTTCATGTCGATCCTCTCTTCCGCGCATGGCTCCGCGGCCACTCGCCCAGCCCTCAGCTTCTACTTCGCGCAATGAATCAATGACCCGATCACTTAATGACTCAATTTCCTCACCGCCACTTCCTTGAAAAATACGATGCCATCGTCGCTGTGGTTTTGCAGACCGATATAGCCTTCGTTGGGACGCAGGCCGCGGTCCGGCTCCCATTTTTCTTTCTTCGGGGGCACCGGCCGGCCTTCTGTGTAGTCGGTGACGACGACGCCATTCAGCGTGATGGCGGTTCGCGGGCCGTCGAGCGTGATATCCATCGTGTTCCACATGCCCGGGGGCTTTTGCGGCCGCGCGGCCGCTTTCGTCAACGAATAAAGCACGCCCGTACAATGATAGTCGTCGTCGGAATTGTCAATCTGGACTTCGTATCCTTTGTTAACCGGCATCCACGGTTCCGTGGGCTTTTCGGGAATGCGGATGTATACGCCCGAATTTGAATTCGGTTTGTCCGTCTTGAAGACCACGCGGATAACGCTGTTCTCGATTTTCCCCTTCGTATACCAGAGCAAACCCATGCCGCCATGCGTCCGAATGAGGCCGTTTTCGACGGTCATGCTTCCCGGCCCGACGTGCTCCCAGCCGTCGAGGTTCTTGCCATTAAAAAGTTGTTCCCATTTCCCTTCGGGCGCGGGACGGGCCGCGCTAGCGAGAGCCAGAACCAAGAGTCCCATGGTGATTCGCTTCCGCATTGGTCACCTCGAATTGGCCGGGCGCTGCTTGTCCGCTCACGGCCGGAAGTCGGAGTCTCTCACGGCGAGGCCCGTCGCCGCAACCAAAGGGAAGGATTTCGACCGCCAAGGCTACGGCGGCTGCGTCCTTGCGCTTTTCACGAGCGAAGCGTTGCCTTACACTAGGCGCTCGTGAGGGGGAGTCAAATGGCCAAGCGGCAAAGCACGACGTGGGCGAGCCGGCACCGGCAATGGTTGCGGACTGTCCACGCCATCGTCAAAGCCATGGAGGGAGGCCGCCGGATCCCGCTCGGGCCGTCGCGCTTCCCGCTGTTACGGCCCAAAAGAAGACGAGGGGCGGGTGAGCCGGTAAAGGTCGTCATTTGCGCGCCGCATCCCGATGATGAATGTTTGATCGGCGGGCTCCCGCTCCGTTTGAGCCTTGAGACAGGCGCGCGCGTCACCAATTGCGCCATCACGCTTGGCAGCAATCGTCGAAGGCGGGCGGGGCGGTTGCGAGAGCTCGAATCCGCTTGCCAAGTGCTCGGATTTGAGCTGGTTGTCCCCGAGCCCGTCTCGGGATTCGAGGACGTCAACCTCGCCACTCGAACTAAGCGCCCTGGAGAGTGGCGCGCCAAAGTTGAAACGCTGGCAAAAGCCTTCGACCGCCTCCGGCCGGATGCCGTCTTCGCTCCGCACGCCGAAGACTGGAACAGCACGCACATTGGAACGCATCACTTGGTGGTGGACGCACTGGGCGCGCACCTTGAACGAAGCGGCCGTGGCGCGCTGCCGCTTATCTTGACGGAATTCTGGCACGAGCTGGCTCAGCCCAACCTGATGATAGGGCTGACGCCCGAAATCGTGGCCATCGAGTTGATGGCGACTGCCGAGCACGGAGGAGAAGTGCGGCGCAATCCCTATCACCTACGCCAGCCCTCGCGTTTGATGAATAACGTTCGCCGAGGGTCGGAAGTTGTCGGCGGTCAAGGGGGCCCGGCCCAACGCTTTGCCTTCGCGGAACTCTACCGCTGCGTCTTCATGCGCGGCCCCGAGCTTCTGGAGCCGTTGCCCGGTGGCCTTACCATTGGGCCTAAAGAAAAACTTGACCTGGGCGGGTTGAGCGGGAGATTTCGGAAGGACTCCTGACGGTGACCGATCGGCTTTAATAATCCTTTCAAGGTCAGTTCGGCTGAGCCTTGAGTGAACGGGCAGGGAAAGGACGGTTTGAGCCAGTCGCGTGCTGACGGGAAAGTCTTTGTCCCGGCCGAGCCCGCGGAATGTCGGCTGGCGATGAAGCGGCCGTGGATAGTGAACAGCCGTTTCGATGCCCCGGCGGCCGAGCGCCTGTTGAAGCTCGTCGCGCGCAACACCCAGTATCTCCGGATTGATTCGGACTGTGAAGGAATTGTATGCGCTCGTGCGGCCGCGTCTTTCCTCGGGGACTTCGATTCCTGGCACGCTGCCAACGCCGCGGGCGAGAACCCGGGCATTTCGCTGCCGTGCGCGCAGGGCGGCCGGGAGCTTCCCAAGCTGCACGATACCGAGAGCCGAACCGATGTCCGTGGGGCGGAAATTAAAACCCAGGCGTTCGTGGAAATAGCGGCTCGATTCCCCGTGCGAACGCAAGAGACGCAGTTCGCGAGCCAACGTCGCGTCGGACGTCGTCAACATGCCGCCCTCGCCCGTCGTCATGTTTTTTGACGGATAGAACGAATAACAGACCACATCTGGAAACGCGCCTACGTCCTTTCCGCCGAACCGCGCGCCGTGGGCCTGCGCGGCGTCCCAGATGATCTTCAATCCGTGACGGCGAGCGAGGCGCGTAAGGGCTCGGATATCGGCCGGCATCCCGTAAAGGTGGACTGGCGCGAGCGCCCGCGTCCGCCGCGTGATGCGCCGCTCGGCGTCCCTCGGATCGAGCGTGAAGGTGCGCGGGTCAACGTCCGCGAAGACCGGCCTGGCCGCGGCGGCAATCGCCATCGAAGCCGTGGCCACAAACGTAAAGTCCGGGACGATGACTTCATCGCCGGGCCTAAGAAGGGTTTTAAACGCCAGGAACAGCGCCGCCGTGCCGGAGCTCACCGCCACGGCGTGTCGCGCGCCTACGGCGTGGGCGAATCGCCGCTCGAACTTCTCCGCTACCGCGCCCATGCGCCAATGACCGCTGCGTATGACGCGGCACACGGCCTCGATTTCACGGCCGTCGAAATTGATTTGGGCAATCGGAATCAATCGCTGGGGCTTGACCTCCCCCTTTCAAGCTCCCCTGCCGAGACTGCGACCGCCGACGATTTTCTCACGCTTTCGGCGGGGATACCGCATGGCTCGACAAGCTTATAACTTTCACAATCCATCTGTAGACCTTTGCAGCTCGGGATTGGATTAACCGCGAAAGTTATGCCTCGTCGGGTATAAGTCGTAGGTCAGGCCGCCTGTGCGAGCCCTTGATAAGTGTAGGTCATAGGGCGTGGCCCGGGAAGGTAGAAAGTTTTTAACTCGATTACGCGAAATCCTGCCGTTGCGATGAGTCCGTCAATCTTGCGGTTCAAGTGGCAGCCGCCCGCGACGCGCTTCCACACGGGATTGAGCCTGTCTTGCCAGGCGGCTACGCCAGGGTCTGGAGCGCGGCCGTGCTCGAGGAAGATGAGGAGGCCGCTCGGCTTGAGCGCTCGCTTCATCTGCTCGAGAGCCTTTTGAGGGTCTCGGATCGAGCAGAGGGTCCAGGTAACCACGACCGTATCCATACTCGCGTCGGCTACCGGCAGCGGCTCCTCGGCGGATTGCGTGAGGAACTCCACCTTCATGGGCCGCTCTGGCATTCTCTTTCGCGCCATTCGCTGGAGTTCAAGCGAAGGGTCTACACCCAAAACACGCTGGACCTCGGAGGAATACAGCGGCAAATTCAGGCCCGAGCCGACGCCTACCTCCAGAACTTCGCCCCGGGCCTTAGGAATCCAAGCCGCGCGCAGGCGAGCTGTCTCCTGGTTCCTCATCGCGAGGTCAATGATATGGGGCAACACGTGCCGCGAATAGAAGCCCATAAGGTCTTCTTGGCCTGGTCTTTTCAACCTCGGGTCTCCATTCTCGCACAGCCCCCGCTGAATAGCCGGCAAAGTGGCCTGCCAGCTTTTAGGCGGCTTGCCCGAACATCCTTCAGCAGGGTAATCGCATGAGTGGTGCGTTTGGCCGTGAAACGTGATTCCGCGATTTTGACTCGCCGCTGTTAACCTTCCGGTGCGACGGCACCTCGTGGGTCCGCTGATCCCAAAGACGGCACGTGATCGTGCCCAAAGCCCACCGCAAAGTATGGCTCCCAGGATTCGGGGCAGACACCTCAGAAATGCTGGCTTGCCATGTAGGAAATACGTGAATTTTTTCTTGAACTTATAATATTTTACGTGCCTAAGCTGCATAATCTTTGATTGAGCTTTCTCAAGTGATTTGTGGATAATAGATGCGATGCATTTAAGGCAAACAACTTACAATGCTTGTGGTCATTCATGAAATAATCTTGCACTAGAGTAAGTATGGCAAGTGGTTTGCTCCGTAAAAATTTGTCCAAAATAGCCAAAACCAGTGAACTCCAGAATTTGGAGGAGACATCATGGATCAAAACACTAAAACCATCCGGGAACTTATAACTCCTTGGGCCGCATTATGTGCCATATTCGCGATTACTTCTGGGCTGGCACTGGCCGGCTTGAACCCGGTTGGCTTCCTTGTTGGAAGCGTAGCGACGACGATTGATGGTCACGATGCCGTCTCCGGTGCGGCGCTATTTGACGAAGACAATTTCCGAGTTGGTAATAATGGACTTGCAGTAGCCAAGCTGTCAGGCGGGAGAGAATTCGTACTTGGGCGGGATAGCGTCGCCTCAATCAGCCAGGGGGCCGGCTCGGTAATTTTGAATTTGAACGCAGGCCGCGTCTCGATCCAGGCGGAAGAGGGAAAGTCGCTGCGAGTCAAGGCGGGGGAGCTTCTGATTGAACCCGTGCCCGGGGGCATGGCAACGGGGGACGTGGCGCTTATCAACGGTCAGCTTTCGGTAATGGTGAAAGAGGGTCACTTCCGTTTAAGTGGCCCAGGCCTGTCTCTTCTAGCAACGAAGGGGAAGCCAATTAGTCTGGGTACGCGGGAGCTTGCTCAGAAGCCCTCAGGGGCCGGAACGGCGGTCGCGGCAGGTAATGGGCACGGCGTGGCTGGGAAAGTAGCACTCCGTGCGGACACGGTTGCATCTCCGACCGCCATTGCTCACGTAGCCGCCCACGTGCCCCAGCCAGCGTGCCAGCATGCCGCAAGCCCCTCGGTTCCAGCCACTGCTTGCGGCAACCAATAGTTACAACGGAAGAGCCCGAAGGGCTGCGGCTGACGGGCCAATGACGCTTTGAGTTGGCCGACCATTGCTGCGTCTTTCCGCCCATTCGGATTCACTGAAGAAGTTCGCTCGCCGAAGAATCGCACCGCGCCACGGCGTGCTGTCGCTGGAGTTCGGGGCGCACAGGAGTTCGGTGCGCCTTGACGGTCTGCGGCTTTTCCCCTAAAGTGAGATGGTTTCAGGGACTATCCCTCCGGCTTGCGTGCCGATTCGTCTGCGCTCACGGCCTTGAGTCCGCCAGCGGGCGGATCGAACGGCGGGCAGGAGGGATTGACGCTGGCCCACGCTGGCCGTGCCTGTCCCCTTGGTCCCAAACACCGAGGCGCTGTGGTCCGCCGGTCCATACCGAAACTTCTTCCGCCAATTCTTCTCGCCTGGGCATTTCCCACGGCGGCCTTCACGCCAGTGGCGGTGCGGCAAGCGATCGTTGTGTCGAACGAACCCCTGGCCACCGATGCGGGCGTGGAGATTATGCGTGCGGGCGGAAACGCCGTGGATGCGGCTGTCGCCGTGGGTTTTGCATTGGCCGTCACCGACCCGAAGGCCGGCAACATCGGGGGCGGCGGTTTCATGCTGATTCGAATGGCGGACGGCCGGGCCACGGTCGTGGATTACCGCGAGGAAGCGCCGGGCGACGCGACGCGCAACATGTACCTGGACGCGCGAGGGGAGCCGATTCCGGCGGCGAGCCGAGTCGGGCCGCTGGCCGCGGGCGTCCCCGGGACGGTGGCCGGCTTGGCGCTCGCCGAGGAGAAATACGGCAAGCTCGGCCTGCCGCGCGTTCTTGCCCCGGCCATTCGTCTGGCGGAGGAAGGCTTTCCAGTAAGCTACGCGCTAGCCCAGTCTCTCCAGCAGTCCGAGGAACACCTTTCCAAATTTGCCGAGTCGCGGCGGATTTTTCTTCGCGATGGGCGGCCGTACGAGCCCGGCGAGATTTTCCGCCAGCCGCAGTTGGCTCAATCGTTGCGCCTCATCGCCGCCCTCGGGCCGGACGCGTTCTACCACGGCCCGATTGCCATGGATCTTGTCGCGACGATGAAATCCTTGAACGGCCTCATCTCGCTCGACGACCTTGCACACTACCAGGCGAAGCTTCGACAACCGCTAGTCGGGCAATTCCGGGGATACACGATTCTGACCGTGCCCCCCCCGCTTGACCTCGGGCCGCCCAATTCCTTTCAGTCTATGCATTTGATCGCTGAGGCCATGCGGCGTGCCTACGCCGACCGCGCGGCTTATATGGGTGATACGGATTTTGTTCCCGCCCCCGTGGCCGGACTTCTGAGCCTCAAGTACGCAGCCAAACTGCGGGAAGAAATCCTGGCGGCCAAGGGGGAGGTGCCGGTGGCGGCTGGCAACCCGGCGGCGTTTGAAGCCGCCGAGACCACGCATTAATCCCTCGTGGATGCCGAAGGGAACGCGGTCGCGAATACTTACACGCTCAACGGCTATTACGGCTCGGGCGTTACCGTGGAGGGCGCGGGGTTTCTCCTGAACAATGAGATGGACGATTTTGCCGCGAAGCCCGGCACGGCGAATATGTTCGGCTTGGTGCAAGGCGAAGCGAACGCGGTGGGGCCGCACAAGCGGCCGCTTTCTTCCATGACACCGACGATCGTACTGGAGAATGTACCACCAGGCAGCGAGGCGGCGAAACCCACGGCGCCTCAGGTCCGGCTGGTGCTGGGCTCGCCGGGCGGCGGAACAATCATCAACTCCGTATTGGAAGTTATTTTGAACGTGCTGGTTTACAAAATGGACGTTCAGATGGCCGTCTCCGCGCCGCGCTTCCACGACCAGTGGATGCCGGACCGGATCGATCTCGAGGGCTTCGGTTTCTCGGCCGACACGATTCAGAAACTTCACGACGCGGGCTATCAAACGAAATTTGTCGAAGACCTCGGGGATGTTGACGCCATTGAAATCAGGCCGGCCGGGACCGGATGGCGCTTCGGCGCCGCCGACCCGCGCGGCGACGGGAAGGCGGCGGGTTACTGATGGAATTCGGACTTTCCACGCACCTGTTCGTCGGCGAACGGCTGACGTCCCATATCCTCGACCGAATCTTCGCGACAGGCATCCGGAAGATCGAATTCTTCGCCGCCCGCCAGCACCTCGACTATCACGACAAGAACCAGGTGCGCGACCTCGCGCTGTGGTTCAAGGACCACGAACTGACTCTGCATTCGATGCACGCGCCTCTCTACGGCGATTTGGATTAGGGCCGTTCCGGGGGTTCGCCCCTTTCCATCGCCTACCTCGAGCGCCGGATGCGGATTGATTCTATGGAAGAGATCAAACGCGCTATCGAAGTGGCCGATGAGATTCCGGTCCGTTATGTCGTGCAGCACATGGGCCTGCCGGGCGATGAATACGACCTCGAGAAATTCGACGCCGCCTTGACCTCGCTCGAGCACCTCCGGATTTTCGCCAAGGAACGAGGCACGGAAATTCTGCTGGAAAATATTCCGAACGAGCTCTCGACGCCCGAGCGGCTGACCACGTTCATCAACTACGCGCACCTTAGCGGCCAGAAGGTTTGCTTTGATACGGGCCACGCGCACATGGGCGCGGGCGTCGCCCAGGGGTTCGAAACGCTCAAGAATCGCATCGCCTCGACTCACGTCCACGACAATCGGCGCAGCAAGGACGACCACTTCATGCCCTTCGACGGGACGCTCGATTGGGACCAGGCCGTCACGGCCTTCCGGAGTGTGGACGGCCAGTTCCCCATCCTTTTCGAGCTTCGCCAGTATGGGCCGGAGGCAACGGGTCTTCCCAGACTCGGTGAAGTCATGAAGAAGTTTGAAGCCATGCGATAAAAGATTTGGTTCATGGGGCGATTGAATCATTGAATCATTCCGACGCAGCCGGAAGAGGCTGCCTCTCTGATCCAAAGTTCTTTCAATGATCCGATGGATCAATGCATAAATAGCTCAATCGAGAGGAGACCCTTAGTTGCCTCAGCTCATTGAAATCCGGCGCGTCGGTGAGTTTGCCGGCCAGGAAGTGACCGTCCAGGGATGGCTTTACAACCTGCGCGAGAGCGGAAAGATTCTATTTCCGCTCATCCGCGACGGGTCGGGAATCATCCAAGGCGTCGTCGCGAAAGGCGCCGTGGCGCCTGACGTTTTCGAGCGGGCGCGCGAGCTGACGCAGGAATCGTCGCTCCGCGCCACCGGCAAGGTTCGCGCGGACAAGCGCGCGCCCGGGGGGCACGAGCTTGATATTACGTCGCTCGAAGTCCTTCACCGTGTGCCAAGCGACGCGCCCTACCCCATCACCCCGAAAGAGCACGGCGTCGAATTCCTGGCCGACCACCGCCACTTGTGGCTGCGCTCGTCGCGCCAGCGGGCCATCCTGGGCGTTCGCCACGAAATCATCAAGGCCTGCCGGGACTTTTTCGACGACCGCGGCTTTACCCTGGTGGACACACCCATCTTTACGCCTTCCGCGTGCGAAGGGACGACCACGCTTTTCGAAGTGAATTATTTCGAGGAAAAAGCGTACCTGACGCAATCCGGGCAGCTCTATAACGAGGCCGCGGCGGCCGCGGTAGGCAAGACGTATTGTTTCGGGCCGACGTTCCGCGCAGAAAAGTCCAAAACCCGCCGCCACCTGACCGAGTTCTGGATGATCGAGCCGGAAGTGGCCTTCGCGCACCTCGACGACGTCATGGTGCTGGCGGAAGAGTTGGTCAGCTCGGTCGTTGCGCGAGCCCTCGAGCGCCGGAAGCCCGAGCTTCAGCTCCTCGAGCGCAACCTGTCAAAGCTCGAGCAGACGAAGCCGCCCTTCCCGCGCCTCACGTACGATGAGGCCGTGAAAATCCTTCAGGGGAAGGGGAGCGAGATTCAATGGGGCGGCGATTTCGGCGCGACGGATGAGACGCTGCTCTCCGAGGGCTACGACAAGCCCGTGATGGTCCACCGCTACCCGAGCCAGGTGAAAGCCTTCTACATGGCGCCCGACGCCGCGCGGCCGGAAGTCGCGCTGTGCGTGGATGTGCTCGCGCCGGAAGGCTACGGCGAAATCATCGGCGGCGGCGAGCGCCTGGCCGATTACGATTTGCTCGTGAAGAGAATCGAAGAAAACAAGCTGCCGCGCCAGGCCTTCGAGTGGTACCTCGATTTGCGCCGCTACGGCACCTTCCCGCACGGCGGTTTCGGCATGGGCATTGAACGCGTGGTGGCCTGGATCTGCGGTCTCGAGCACGTCCGTGAAACCATTCCGTTTCCCCGCATGCTTTACCGCCTCACACCTTAATCCGGCGTCAGTCTATTCCTTCGCCCGCCAACGACAGGGAAGCCGATTCATAAGGCGATGCGGTCGCGGGTGAGCAGAGGGATTTTTTCAACGATGCTCGTCGCGGCGATGATCTCGCCGGCTGGGTCGGATTTGAAATCGAGCTGAGTGCTCTGGCGAGCAATCTCCAACGTGATGGGAAGGATAGTAAGGTTTCGGCGCCAAGCCAGGAATTCCGGGCTGTCGAAATCCAGGGTGACCCGGCGTCGACTCGCGAGCATGGCCAGCTCCCAGAGCACAATGCCCGAGATCGCCAGCGGCTCGTGGACTGCCAAGCGGCGCTCTTGTTCGGTGACATCACCGGTGATAAGCGAGACCAGAACGTGGGTGTCGAGATTGAGCATCCCATTTGCGGCCGGTCGAGAAGATGTTGCCCCGGACCGTCACCTTCCCCCTCATTGACCCAATCAGCTTCGAGTTGTCGGCTTGCCGCACCGGCATCACGCGGGCGACGGGCTTGCCGCGCTTGGTAATGACAATGCTTTGGCCGTTGAGTTGATCCAGAATCTTGAGGCATTTCGCCTTGAACTCTGTCGCGGTCATGACCTTTTCCTTTGTTTTCATGGCCACTCGACCCTAACATATGACCAGTCAGATGACCAGTCATTTCGTGAAGCCGGAACTGGTGTCAATTGCCAGAAACGGGCATTGCAAGGCGTCGTCATTCCCGCGAAAGAGGGAATCCGTCCAAAGCGCGTTTCCAAAGGTTTGCGAAGCGGATTCCCGCTTTCGCGGGAATGACCGGCGTTTCGAAAGGGACCCGGTGCCAAATGACACCAGTACCCGAAGGAGGTTCCCCGCCGGCCCGACCGCCTTCCGTTGCGGAATACGATATGATGGTGGGCCTGGAGTTTGACAAGAGTTCCGTCCGGGGGTGTGATGCAAAGGATCAGGATACTGGGCGTTCCGCTTGACCTGGGGCAGGAACGCCGCGGCGTGGACATGGGCCCCTCGGCGGTGCGCGCGGCGGGGCTGAACGCGTCCCTGAAAGGTCTCGGGCACGAAGTCGAAGACGCGGGGAACATCCACGTCAAGCTGCCCGAAGAGCTGCACTTCGGGGACATCCATGCGAAGTACCTGAAGGAGATTACCGAGACATGCCGCGAAGTGGCCCACTTGGTTTACCGGACGCTCGAAGAAGGGTATTTTCCGATTTCCCTGGGTGGCGACCACTCCGTGGCCGCGGGGACCCAGGCGGGTGTCTCGAAGTTCTATCGCGACCGCGGGCAATCGGTCGGCCTGATTTGGGTGGACGCACACGCGGACATGAACACCCCGGAGACCAGCCCCAGCGTCAACGTCCACGGGATGCCTTTTGCCGCGACCTTGGGCCTGGGGCCCGAACCCCTGGCCATGCTCTTCGGTTACAAGCCCAAGTTCGCGCCGCACAATTCTGTGCTCATCGGCGCTCGAAATCTTGACGACCGGGAGCGCCGGCTGGTGAATGAATCTGGGATTCACGTGTTTACGATGCGCTCGATTGACGAGCTCGGCATGAGCGCCATTATGGAGCGCAGCCTGAAGCTGGGGAACGAAGGTACGGCGGGCTTCGTGGTCTCGTTCGACATGGACGTTGTGGATCCGAGCGAAGCGCCAGGCGTGGGGACGCCGGTGCGCGGCGGCATCACGTTTCGCGAGGCGCATTTGGCCATGGAGATGGTTGCGGATTCGAAAAAAATGCTTGGCTTGGAGCTGGTCGAGATTAACCCGATCATAGATATTGCGAATCAGACCGCCATCCTTGCCGTGGAGCTTGCAATGTCAGCGCTGGGGAAGAAAATTCTCTAAAGAC
>QHZO01000137.1:2711-13073 GCA_003224695.1 Acidobacteriota bacterium | reverse complement strand
TTCGAGCGGCTGTTTGGCGACGACGAAAGCACTGATCCGGCGGCCCGCTTGGCCAGCCTGAACGAGCAGCGCAGCATTCTCGATTATGTCGCCGGAGACGTTGACCGCCTGGCCAGCGGGCTGGGCGCTTCCGACCGCGGCAAGCTGACCGAGTACCTGGATGCCATCCGCGACATCGAGCGCCGCATCCAGATGGCCGAAGAGCAAAACGCCCACGTCACGCTGCCTGTAATGGAGCGCCCGACTTCCATCCCGGAGGCGTTCAGCGACCACGCGCGGCTGATGATGGACCTGATGGTGATCGCCTATCAAACCGACATGACGCGCATTGTAAGCTGCATGATCGCGCGCGAAGGCAGCAACCGCAGCTATCGCTCCATCGGCGTGCCTGACGGCCACCATTCCATGACGCACCACGATGGGGACCCGGTGAAGATCGAAAAGGTGGTGAAGATCAATCACCTGCACGTTCAGTCCACGCCGGATGGCGACGGATCGCTGCTCGATCACTCCATGATCCTTTACGGCAGCAGCTTGAGCGACGGCAACCGGCACACGCATGACGAGTTGCCTCTCGTGCTGGTGGGCGGCGGCTGCGGAAAGATCAAGGGCGGCCGGCACGTTCGCTTCCCCAAGGAGACGCCCATGAACAACCTGCTGCTCACCATGCTCTTCAAAGCGGGTCTGCATCCGTCGGCAAAGCTCGGCGATAGCACCGGTTTTATCGAACACCTCTCGAGCGTGTAGCAGGACGTTGAAAACGTCAGTTTGGTTGTCATTCTGTGCCCTTCCCGCCGCGGCGAGTCATTCGGAGCCCGCGAAGGGGGAGAAGAATCTCGATCTGTCGCTCAGGGCAAACCTGCCTGCCGTCAGGCGGGCTGCGCGAGAAATCTCGGCATATCGAGAATCAAACAAGTGCAGAGATCCTTCGTCGGTCGCCGCGGCGACCTCCTCAGGATGACATTTCCGCGTCTCTTTCATCGGCCTGCCCGGGAGCCCTTCGCCGATGTCACGAATCCCAGCGCGAACCGCAGCGGCCACGCTTCTGTTCGTGCTCTCCGCTCAAGGCGCCACCGACCTTCGATTGCTGGATGCGGTGAAGCGCCGCGACCACGAAGCCGTCAACGCCCTCCTCGAATCCAAAGTGAATGTAAACGCGGCGCAGCCTGACGGCGCGACGGCGCTGGCGTGGGCCGCCTATCTCGATGACGCCGACGTTGCGGAGAAGTTGCTTGCCGCCGGCGCGAAGGCGAACACCGCCGATGAGTATGGCGAGACGCCGCTCACTCTGGCCTGCGCCAACGGCGATGCGACGCTCGTGGGCATGCTGCTGGCGGCCGGCGCGGACGCCGGCGCCGCGCGCTGGGACGGCGAGACGGCGCTCATGATCGCGTCCCGCGTGGGCAGCGCCGCCATCGTCAATCTCCTGATCGCGCGCGGCGCCAAAGTCAACGCGGCGGAATCGCGCAAGGGGCAGACCGCCCTCATGTGGGCCGCTGCGGAGCGCCACCCGGAAGTGGTCAGAGCCCTCATTGCGCACGGGGCCAATGTGCGCGCCGCTTCCAAACGCGGTTTCACGGCGCTGGTGTTTGCCGCCACCAAGAACGACAGCCAGTCCGCCGAAGCGCTCCTCGACGCGGGCGCCGATCCCAATGACGCGCTGCCCGATGGCCCTACGGTTCTCGACGTCGCAGCCTCTTATCGAAGCGTGGCAGTGGCGAACCTCCTGGCCGATCGCGGTGCCAACCCCAATGTCGCGGACCGCGATGGAAATACTCCGCTCCACATCGCTGCCCGCTCCGGGGATCTTTCCCTGGTTGAAAAACTGCTTGCCAAGGGCGCGAGAGTTGACGCGCGTACCGCGCCGACACCCGTACCGGAGGGAGGGCGGGCGGATGCCGCCGATTTCGCGGTGTTTCACTTTGGGGCCGGTGAACAGACACCGCTCATGATGGCCGCCAAAGCGGATCAGGTGGAGGTGATGCGCGCACTCGTTGTCGCAGGCGCCGACGCGAAGCTCAAAGCTCAGGACGGCACCACTGTACTCAGCGCCGCGGCCGCGAGCGGCCATCTGGACGCGGTCGAGTACGCCTACGAGCTGAATCCCGATATCAAGGCCGCCTCGTCCATCACCGGCGCCACTCTCCTGCACGCTGCTGTGATCGGGACCGCCGACGTCGCCACCGAGGACCAGATCGGCGAGGTGATCCGATTCCTGGCAGCCCACGGCGCGGCACTCGACGAGACCGACGTCCGCGGCAGGACGCCGATGTTCTATGCCAAACGCTCAGGCCTCGATAAGGCCGCCACGCTTCTGCGCGACTTGATTGTGAAAAGCGGCGCGCAGCCGAAAGTGATCGCGCGCCATTGAGAGGTTGATGAAAAATTTGCAGCGAGAGCGTCAGGCCAGGCTTTTAAACGTGCCGATACGAGGGCCCAAGAAATTAAATCATTGAAGAGGTGTCAAATGATCGAACGAGGCTTTCGGGTGCCGCGCTTTGTGTGTCTAAGTGCTTGGTCACTCCTGCTCTGTTTTCCTATCGTTACTAGGGGCCAGGAGGAACTTCGAGCGTATCAGCAATCAGGCTACGAAAGCCGGTTTGGGACCCTCGCGTTGAGCAAAGGACCGGCGGGTTTTATGCTTTGAATCGACCCGACAGATGCGTCTGCATGTTTTCCTCATCGGGGATTATGACTGGCCGCATTTCGAGCGCCGGAATGGGCCCTTCCGACCTCCTATATCCTAAAGATCTTGCAGTCGATCGCAAAGGTAACGCTATCGTAGCTGACGCCTCAGAAAAAGTTAAGGTTTTTTCTCCTCATGCCAAGTTGCTGTTTTCCTTTCCATTTAATCGGCCGGACCATGTAGGCGTGCTTAGCGATGGAAGAATTCTCGTAAGCGGGTTCCCGAAGGATTTTCTCATGTCGGTGTTCGGCCAGAATGGCATGTTACAGGGCGGCATCGGAACTCCAGCAAAAGCCGACGACCAGCCCTCCTTTAATTCTGTCCTCAACATGGGGACGATAGCAGTCGACTCTGACGATAACATTTACTACGCCTTTCGATTTATGCTCACGCCGACGATTCGCAAGTACAGCGCAAGCGGAACGTTAGTCGCTGAATGGCATTTGAAAGATGGCGAAGTGCTGAAGCAGATTTTGGTCGCCGCACGGAAGGAATATGAGAAAAATAAAAAATCGGGAAGCTACGGCGGCGTGCCAATCTTCACGGCAGCCACCTTCGACGAGGATTCCAAGACGCTTTGGGTCGCCTCAGGAGTCCAGTTGACAGAGCTAGATGGCTCCGGCAACGTCGTTCGGATCGTCAAACTAGTTCGCCCTGATGGCAGACCCTTATCGGCTGACGGGATTGTCGTCGATTCGAGCCTCGACATACTCGGGAGGGGTCTTTGAGTTTCAAAAGCCGGAGTAGAGTGTACCGCTGAGGAGGAGTGTTTTGATGCTTACCAAACATACGGGATTTCGATTTGTTGCAGTTTCGTTCGTGGCCTTCGGCATTGGCGCGGCTAAAGTAAAGTTGAGTCTGTTGCGGGTCTGACCGGATGACAGCGAGGCGACTGCCGCGAGAAAGACGACTATTTTTTCTTCGGTGCGTTGAACGACCGCTCGACCATGTCGTGTACGTCCGTCGAAACGGGCTGGTCACGCCAGAGCCAGCGCATCATATCCGGGAAAACGGTTTGCAGCATTTTCTGGCCGTGGCGCTGGATGCCCCATGTATAGTTCACATCGTAGCCTTTCTCCGTGAGAGCCTGCTGCATGCGAACGTTCTGATAAAACCAGTCGCGAGTTTGATCGTAGGTTCCGTCCGCCCGCAGCCCCCGATTATCATTCCGCCCGTCGACGAGGAAGACACGCAGAGGCTTCTTCGGGCTCTTGAGAATGATGTCGGGATAAGCATTTCCCCCGCGAATGTTGGTAAAGCTTCCGACGTTGCTCAGCACCTTGCGGAATTGATCCGGAAGCTCCCACGCCACGGTGAACGCGGCGATGGCCCCTGAACTCGAGCCGCCGATCCCATGCCGCTCGGGGTCCTTGGAGATGTGGTACTCCTTGTCGAGCACCGGCAGCAATTCATCCACGATCACTCGAGCGTATTTATCGTCGAGGGTGTTGTACTCGGTGGGCCGGTTGGTGTCGCGATCGCCCCAATTGCTGGGAGTCGGCTCCGGTTGGTCCGGACGGCGGCCCGGATTGATGAAGACTCCAATCATTACAGGAATCTCGCGACGGTAAATCAAATTATCCATCACCACCGGCGCGCGAACGTCTCCCTCAGGGGCTTTGAAGGCCTGCCCATCGTTGTAAATCATCAAGCTGGCCGGAACTGCCGGGTCGTACTGCGCCGGCACGTAAACCCAGTATGTGTGCCGGGTGCCGGGATAGGCCTGGCTGGGCAGGGTGAACGGTCCGCGGATCTCGCCCTGGGGAACTCCGTCCTGCGGGAGCGCATCCGGCGCCAGCCGATAATAGATGTCCGTGTTCGTGGTCTCGGCCACGGCGGGACGCTGGCCCTGGCTCGCGATCGGCGTCTGGCTCGCCGGCTGCGTAGTCCCCTGAATGGACACCTGTGCGAAGGCTGCAGCGGTGAGCAGCGCAAACTTTGAAAAGAGGGAGCGTGTCATTCGCACAGCATACCACATTGATCCGAGATGGTACGGTTGCCGGTTGGCTTTCTGGTCTTCACCTTTAACATCGCTGCCACACCTGCGAATCGTGAATGCGCGGGGCAGCGTCAATCCTTTTCCCGCCGCAGATCATTCACCCATTAGACGCCTTGATTCGTCGCCAAGGGATGCTCCCGATTTTCTGCAACTCTTCCCTTTCAATGTCAGGTGATCTCTCGCGGTTGAAATTCGATTACTTCCCGATACAATCCTCACCAGCAAAAGAGATATTCCTGTGAAGGAGAAACTGTAGTGGACTCTCCAGATCTCCGCCCATTGAGTTTCGGAGAACTGCTGGACCGCACTTTCACCAATTATCGCCGACACTTCTGGCTCTTCGTCGGAATCATGGCTCTTCCTCAGGCTCTGATCATCACCCTGAGTGTTATCTCCCAGGGTGCGCAGGCTCGACTGATGCCAATCCAAGGAGGGAACGGGGCAGCGTTGCCGGGCGCCGGTTACTTCGTTGCATTTATCGGGGGCAGTATTGTCGCGATGCTGGCCTATTTTGTGCTTTACTCCGTGGCGCTTGGGGCCACCACCTTCGCGGTATCGGAAATCCATATGGGGCGCCCCTTCACCGCCCGCGCCGCTTACCGCAGGGTGCGCGGGTGCTTCTGGCGTCTGCTGGATCTTATTGTGACAGTGGGCGTCCGTGCGATTTTGGCCTTCTTCTTGGTTGGAATGGGAACCTTTGTACCGGTGGGCCTTATGGGCGCCTTTGCCGGAAGCCTTGGCGGTGCGACAGCGGCTCTCCTCGGGATTATTACGCTGGTAGGGGTTTTGGGAGGCATGGTGTTGGTACTCTGGTTCTTTCTGCGTTACGGCTGTTCGGTGCCTGCGCTGCTGTTGGAGAATCTAAAGGCGCGGGCAGCCATCAAGCGTAGCGTGACGCTGACAAAAGGAAACGTAGGCCGCGTTTTCTTGATCACGGTGTTGATGTCGCTCGTGAGCTATGCCGTGGCATTGGTTCTCGAAGGACCATTCCTTGTCGTTTTTTTTTGGAAGACCATCAAGAGGCACGGCCAGCCGCCGCCCTTCTGGATTACTCTTGGCCTGAATGTTTCGGGGGGCTTAGGCCACGCGCTGACTGGACCTCTTCTGATGATCGGGCTGGTGCTGCTGTATTACGACATACGAGTACGGAAAGAGGGTTTTGACTTGCAGATAATGATGACGGCATTGGACAAGGAGGCTCCGCTCGCCGCTGCTGCTCCCGCCCCTCGGCCGGCCACCGGACCAGCGTTGCAGAAGAAGAATGTGGCGCCGCTAGTCGCTCTGACCATCCTCACTTTAGGCCTCTACTATCCCATTTGGTTTTTGCAAGGACGGTCGGGTGTCAACAGCCTGAAGGCTGGCGGGAAACTTGGTCGCGGGGTTTTCGTTTTAGTATTCGTACTTTGGTTCCTCGCTCTGGTCTTGAATGCTGTCTGGACTACCTCCGACGACCTGAGCGCACGCCTCAGCCCGATCTGGCTCCTCGCCTTCGACGCCCTCGCCGCCTTGGTTGTCGGCGTGCTTCTGCTGATCCAAGCCTTCAAGGTGCGGCGGATCCTTGAGACGCACGTGGCAGGGTCGGCTTCGGGGCCCTTCGCGGGCAGCATCGCTCTTCTTGGGAGCTCCTCGTTTTCGGGGCTTGCAACATTTTTCTTCGGCATTTTCTATCTTCAACACAAGATCAACGAGATGGCTGACGTGGGGCAGCAGAGCCCGCCCGCTTTGGAAACAGATGTCCTTCCGGCTATCTGAAGCTAGTGCTGGCGATCGAGTCCCCAAGGCCGTCTGGCCATGCCGTTGCCGAAATCCTGGCGTGTTTGTGAAGGATCCGATGAACTGCCGCATAAGGGCCCTCTTGCTAGCTGTCCTGATCGCTTGCGCTCGTGGCTCCGATCCTATTGCAATCGGCGAGGAGAGGCCGCCCGGCGTACCGTCTCTTCCTTTCAGTCTCCCCGCCTATATCCAGGAAATAGACCGTTGGGGCGGGGCGCTGGAAAAGCTCAAAGACCATCCCGAGAGCGCCGCTCGATTGCACCGCGAACTGCCCGCTATCTGGCGGGTAACCGCCGGGGGAGAAAGCATCGAAGCCCCAACGGGCTGGCTTGGTGCCGGCCTGGATGAGGTGGAGAAAGACCCGAAGACGACCGCACAAGCCGTCGGCCAAATGCTCGCGCGTTTGCGGGCGATGCGCCGCGAGGCGCAGGATCTGGTGGAAGCGTCTCCACCCATAGACGGCTCCGCCCGAGAGAATTTGAGCGAAATTCTGGCCCGACGCGAATTCCGCGGCGTCCACGGCCCGAGCTGGCTGGAGCCCATTGTGAGCCGCATCCTCGAGTGGCTCTCCGATTGGATCAACGGGCTCGGCGCAAGATTCACACGGCACCGGAACATCGTAACGTTCATATTTTGGTTGTTCCTGATTTCGGCCGCAGGCGGCTTGCTGGTGTGGATGGTGCGGCGGCTGCTCCAGCGCTCAGGTACACCGTATCTCCACCTTCCTGGTCCGCAGGCCGACGGCGCGGTTTCGTGGCAGCATATGGCTCAGAACGCCCGGCAGGTCGCCGCGCGCAACGAATACCGGGAGGCCATCCGGTTAGCCTACTGGGCTGCTGTTGTTCGCCTCGAGGAGATGGGTCTGTGGAGTGTGGACCGTGCCCGCACCCATCGGGAATACCTCCGCCTAGTGCGGCCGGATCAGCCGCAACGCGAGCCGCTAGATGTCCTCACACGGAAATTTGAATCGGCTTGGTACGCGGCTCGGCCGCCTTCCGAGGACGACTTTCGAACGGTTTTAACTCAACTGGAGAAGCTTGGGTGCGCGTAGGCCTCGATCCCGGTGATCGCATCCTCGTGATCTTCTCCGGCGCCCTTTTGGTCGCTGTCAGTGTGGCCGGAATGCTTCTTGCGCCGGGCAGAACCATGGGGCTGCCGGGAATTCCCAGCACCTATTCCACTGCAAGCACGGGCGCCAAAGCCGCGTACTTGCTGCTGGAGGAACTGCGCTATAAGCAGGAGCGTTGGTCCTCCCCGCCGACCGAGCTTCCCGAAAACGCTCAACACATTGTTCTGATTCTGGCAGACCCCTTGATGCCCGCTTCTTCAGAAGAGAAGACGGCGCTTCAATGGTTCGTTCGCCGCGGGGGAAGAGTCGTCGCCACCGGAAACCTGGCAGCGCCGCTGCTGGGTCTTTACGGAATTGTTTCCGGAAGCGAACCGGTCGCTTTATGGAAGGAGTTTTACCCGCAATTGCCGGGGCCGATTTCTTACCTGGCTCCTTCCGTTGACATGAAGACTAACACCCGGTGGCAAGGCGACCGTCCCGGGGACCTGAAATACTACGGCGACTCCAAGGGCGGGACGGTCGTGCGCTTCCGCCTCGGCAGCGGCATAATTATCTGGTGGGCTGACTCCTCACCGCTCACCAACTATGGCCTGACACAAGCTTCCAATTTAAATCTCTTGTTAAACTCCGTGGGCCGACCTCAGGGTGTGAGAATTCTTTGGGATGAGTACTATCATGGCGAGCGTCCGGGATTGTGGAGCTATTTGGGAAAGACGCCGCTCGGTTGGGCCCTGCTTCAAATGGCGCTCCTGGCGATCGCGATCCTCTTCACCTATTCCCGCCGGAGCGGCCCCGTCGCCTCCCCCGTTGAAGAGTCGCGCCTTTCGCCCATCGAATTCGTGGAGACGGTCGGAGACCTTTATGCGCGTAAGCGCGCGGCTCGAGGCGCGCTCGAAATCGCGCTTCACCGTTTCCGCTCGTTGTTCGCTCGAAGGCTGGGGTTTCCGCCCGAGGGCGACTTGGAGAAGGCGCACGCGGTGCGGCTGGAGCAAAGGGAAGAATTGGACTCAGGGCTTCGAGCCGTCCTTTCGGAGTGCGAACAGGCTCTAAAGTCCGGAACAGCACACGAGGCGCAATCGCTCATGCTGGTCCAGGAGCTCCACGATCACACTCGCCGGCTGCGATTGGCCGGCAAAGGAGATTGAGGCATGGCGGAAGCGGCAGGGCAATTAGCCACGCGAGTTCATCTCGAGCTGAGCCGGGTGATTGTGGGGCAGGAAGAAATTATTGACCAGCTTCTGGCCGTATGGCTGGTCGGGGGCCACGCGCTGCTCGAAGGCGTGCCGGGCATCGCGAAGACGCTGATCGTCAAAGCACTCGCTGGCCTCTGCCGGCTGGAATTCCAGAGGATTCAATGCACGCCCGACTTGATGCCCGGAGACATTCTTGGCGTCAATGTCTATAACACGGCGACCGGAGTGTTTTCATTTCGCCGCGGACCGGTGTTTACCGACCTGCTGCTCTTGGATGAAATTAACCGCATGCCTCCGCGCTCGCAGGCCGCGCTGCTCGAATGCATGGAAGAAAGGCAAGTCACGCTGGACGGCACCCGCTACCCACTCTCCGAATTTTTCACGGCCATCGCCACTGAGAATCCGGTGGAATTTGAGGGCACCTACCCCTTGCCCGAGGCTCAACTCGATCGCTTTCTGGCCAAGATTAGAATCGGTTATCCCGGTCCGGACGAGGAGGTCGAAATCCTGAGTCGATATCAGAACGGCTTTGATCCTCACCGCTTGGACAGGCTGGGGCTGGCCGTGATAGAGACCGACCTGCTGGTGGCGGCGCGCCGCGATGCCGCGTCGGTTAAGGTGGAAGCAACCCTTTTCCGTTATGTGGGAGAGCTCGTGCGGCGGACGCGGAACTGGCCAGCGCTAAGCCTGGGGGGGAGTCCGCGAGCGTCTGTGGCCCTGCTGCTGATGGCCAAATCACTGGCGGCAATGGACGGCCGGGATTACCTGCTTCCAGACGATGTCAAAGCGGCGGCGCCGGTGGTTCTGAGGCATCGCTTGGTTGTTAAGCCGGAAGCGGACCTGGAGGGGATAACGTCGGACCGCGTGGTTTCGGAAATCATTGCCGCCGTCGAGGTGCCTCATTGAACGAAGCGGCGCGGCTGATTCCACCCAAGTGCACAGGCAGGGCCATCGCCCTCGGCCGGTGTCCCGCCGCGTTCGCGCCGCGATTTTTCCTGGCTATCACATTGGGGCTCGTCTGGCTGGGTCCGGCTTGGTGGGATCCTCGCTTCGGGTACATGGTCCTTTTCTGGGATGCTTTGGTCATGGCGATCTGGTGGCGGGATTGGTCCGCTTTGCCGCGGCCGGAACAATTGATAGTCTCCCGCGAATGGAGCGATCCCGTCTCGCTCGGGTCCGCTTGCCGGGTGAGGCTCGAGTTGCGTGCCGAGAGCCGCATTAAAATCATGGCCGCAGTTGAAGACGAAGTGCCGCCTTCACTGCGGCCGCAACCGCCCAAGGTTGAGATCCCCCTCCCTGCGGGCCGGCCCGCGAGCGCCACCTACGATATCCAACCCAAGGAGCGTGGTGAGGCACGGTTGGGCCGGGTCTTCATTCGTTATTCGAGTCCGCTCGAGTTTGCCGAGCGCCGCGCGGTGGCGGATTTGGCTCAGCAAGTCCGTATTTACCCGAATCTTGAAGAAGCCCAGAAGCTGAGGCTTTACCTCATGCGGAGCCGCCAGATCGACCTGGAAAAACGCCTCCAGCATCGCGCTGAGCGAGGGCGGGAATTCGAGAGCTTGCGCGAATACCGGGATGGGGACGAGCCACGCGACATCTGTTGGACCGCCACGGCGCGGCGTGCGCGGCTGGTCACGAAAGT
>QHZO01000137.1:0-2698 GCA_003224695.1 Acidobacteriota bacterium | reverse complement strand
GGCGGCTCATGCTGGCGCGCTCGGGCCCGTTTACGAAGCTGGACTATGCGGTGACGGCGGCTTTGAGTTTGGCCCAAGTCGCAATGGCCGGGGGCGACGTCGTCGGAATGGTCGCGTATGGGAGACAGATCCAAGCGCAGATTAACGCCTCACGAGGCCCCGCCCATCTCCGTTCTATTCTCGACCAGCTCTCCCTGGTGCGCGGGGAACTTGCGGAAGCTGACCATGCCCGCGCGGCCGAACTCCTGCTCAAACGCCAACGACGTCGTTGTCTTGTGGTCTGGGTCACCGACCTGGCCGAGACGGTGGCGACGCCCGAGGTCATTGAGAGTGCCATGCGGCTGGTCTCGCGCCACCTTCTCCTGTTCGTGGTGATTGGCCAGCCCGACTTCGAAAGTTTCCTGGCCCGCCGGCCAGCTACTTCCGGAGAAATGTACCGCTACGTCGCCGGCCTGGAACTCGTCCAAAGACGCGAGATGCTCCTTCGCCAGTTGCATGAACAGGGAGCACTGGCTCTGGAAGTCATGCCCAGCCGCCTCGCGTTGGGGCTAGTCAACCAATATCTTCGCATCAAGGAAGACAGCTTGCTTTGACCGCGAGGAAAAAGCCGCGCTCGACGGCCGGCAACTGGGGCCGCCAGTCCATGGCCCCACGTCATGCCGGGTGGCCCCGAAAGTGCGCGGCACCTTTCTCTGCCACGGTTAGCCACGCCCACGCTGTGTCAGGTAGAAGACCCATAGCAAGCCCAGACTGCCGGCTAGCGCGAATTTGGCGGCCGCAGGAAATGGAGACGGTGAAAAGAAACCTTCAATTAGCCCGGCGACCACCAGTATCGGAACGATTCCGAGAATCAGCCGGGCAGCCTGGCCCCCATACAAGACCAAGGCATGACGGCGAGGAAGGCTGCCAGGAAAGAGAAGCCCCCGCGCCAGCAACAGGCCTGCTCCCCCGGCGATCATAACGGCGGGCAGCTCCAGGACACCGTGCGGCGCGACAAACTCCCAAAGCTCCAGGCTCATCCCCGCTTGCCAGCAAGCCGCAGAAATCACGCCCATCAGCAATCCGTTGGTGAAGAGCAGGTAGATCGTGCCGAGCCCGCCCGTAATTCCGAAGGCGAAGGCCGCGAAGCTGACGGAAAGGTTGTTGGTCATGATACCGCTCGCCGCCAGCGGCTTGACCGCGAGAATGGAGTGCGTCCACATCCTACGGTGATCGATGGTGTCGGCCATGGCGGGGCCGAGAAAGAAACGCTGGAAAGACGGGTCGGCAAGACAGGTGAGGAAACCGACCAGCGCTCCGGCCGCAAAGAGCATCGCCGCCATCGCCGTATAATCCCAGGTCCTGCGGAACACTCGCGGAAAGGTTTGGCCGTAGAATGTCAAGATGCCGCGGGGTGAGGCGCGCTGGCCCATATAAATGAGGTTGTGCGCCCGAGCGAGAAGCTGGTTCAGATAGTCCGAGAGTCGCCGGCTTGACCGGTCCTCCCGGACCTTGGCAAGGTCGGCGGCCAATTGGCGGTACAATAGGGCAAGCTCCTGCAATTCGCGGTAAGGGAGCGCCGCAATCCCTTTCTTGGCGGAGAGATCCACGATGCTCTCCATACGGGTCCAGTAGGGCTTCCGTTTCTCAATCCAGCGCGCGAGAATCATCATGGCGGACGAGGCTGATAAGCTTACCATTGAAACACCCGAGCTGGTCCCCCTGGATTTTCCCCTTGCCGGAATCGGGAGCAGGTTTCTTGCTGTCGCCATGGACTTCTTGATCCAGCTTGTCGTTTCGCTGTCGCTCGTGATCGTGGGAATGTTGCTGGCCTTCGGCTTCTCCCTTTCTGATCGCGGCACTATGTGGCTGGCGGCTATGGGGGTCCTGGCTTATTTCCTACTCCAGTTTGTTTATTTCGCGGGGTTTGAAGCCTTGTGGAACGGACAGACCCTCGGCAAGCGGCAAATGCATTTGCGGGTCATCAAAGACTCCGGCCGGCCGATCACCGTTTACGATGCGGTGGCGCGAAATCTCCTTCGAATTGTTGACAGCTTGCCGGGGTTCTATGGTGTCGGAATAGTTTCCATGCTCCTGAGCTCAAAGAACCAGCGCCTTGGCGATTTTGTGGCTGGCACCGTTGTGGTGCACGAGCAACCGCTGGCCGACCACGCTCAGGGCGCTTGGACCTCTCAGCCCGCGGCCGTGTCATCCAGTTACGATCCCTCCGCGCTTACAGCGGAAGAGTATCAATTAATGGAAGCTTTCCTTGTCCGACGCGAACAGCTTCCGCAGGAGGTCCGCCTCGCTATCGCGCGGCGGGTTATGATGCGTATCGGCGTCAAGCTGAAAATTTCCGAGCTCGATCGCCAAAATCCCGAAACCCTTATCGAGAAGCTGGCGAATGAGTACCGAAACCGTGCGCAGTTCCGATGAATCCCGCTCCTCCGTATGAGCCTCCTCCGGCGTTCTCGCCCTTCCTGGAAAATGCGGAGGTGATCTCGGCCTGTGTGGGTGTCAGGAGAATTTATGAAGCTATCGGGTTCTCGCAATATTTGCATTCTCATTTTGCCGGCGCTCGCAGGGCCAGCGCCTGGGCCCGTGGGCTAACGGGTCGGCGAGCCCAGCGCTCGAAAGTTTGCTGCTCGTCATCGGTCAACGGCAAACGGGGAACGGGGCGTCCGAGTCGCATCATGAACCTCCAGCTTATACTCACGAT
>QHZO01000136.1 GCA_003224695.1 Acidobacteriota bacterium | reverse complement strand
GTCCGGGCCTCTTGATTTCCGCCACGCCCAAGGGGATTACATAATCGCCCTCGGGCACCTCGCCACGAGTCCCGTAAAGGGTTTCCGATTCGATGAAGATGACGGTGTTATTGTCTCGCACCGCGCTCTTCAGCAGCCCTTTGGCGTCGGCCGGGGTTGACGGCATCACCACCTTGAGTCCCGGAACGTGGCAGAACCAGGCTTCCAGAGCCTGCGAGTGCTGGGCTGCAAGCTGATGGGCGGAGCCGCCCGGACCTCGGATGACCATGGGCACGCTCGATTGTCCGCCGGACATGTAGAGCATCTTGGCGGCGCTGTTGACAATTTGATCGAGCGCCAGCAGCGAAAAGTTGAACGTCATCATTTCGACCACGGGCCTGAGGCCCGCCATGGCGGCGCCCACAGCGAGACCCGTAAATCCGAGCTCCGTAATGGGCGTGTCGAGCACTCGATCCGCACCGAATTCTTCGAGCAACCCTTTGCTGACTTTATACGCGCCCTGATAGAAACCCACTTCTTCGCCCATCAGAAAGACGTGCTCGTCGCGGCGCATCTCCTCGCGCAACGCCTGGTTCAACGCTTCACGATAGGTGATCAAAGGCATCCTTTCCGGCTCCGCCTGGAAGCTGGTGCGGCGATCCGTCAGCCGACGGACTCGCCGCGACTTAACTTGCTTGAAGCGGCGAGACACAGCTCGCCGCTACCGGGCTACGGCGTATAGACGTCGGTCCGAAGTTCCAGAGGCTCCGGTTCTTCGCTGCGTTCCGAAAAAGCCACGGCGTCTTCCACGGCCTCATGAACCTTTTCGTCGAGCTCTTCCACTTCCTCGGGCGTGATGACCGCCAACGATTCGAGCGTGGCGGTGAAGAGCTTGATGGGATCGTGCCGCTTATGTTCCTCCACCTCCGCCTTGGTGCGATAGTGGCCGTGCACCGGGTCAGACATCGAGTGGCCCATGAAACGGTACGTGCGGGCCTCGATGAGCGTGGGAGCGCTTTGGCTTCGGGCGCGTTCCACGGCTTCTCCGACCACCTCGCGGACGGCCAGGACGTCCATGCCGTCCACGCAGCCGCGCGCCATATTGTAGGCGCAGGCTTTTTGCGAGAGGTCGTAGAGCGCCGAGGCGCGCTCAATCGGTGTGCCCATCCCGAAGCGGTTGTTCTCACAAATATAAACCACGGGCAGCTTCCACAGCGCCGCCAGGTTCAGCGACTCATGAAACGATCCGATGTTGACGGCTGCTTCGCCGAAGAAGCATAGAGTAACGGAGGGCTTCTTGAGGTATTTTTCCGCAAACGCCACGCCCGTGGCCAACGGAATCTGCCCTCCGACAATCGCGTGGCCCCCCAAAAAGCCGTGGCGCTTATCGAAAAGGTGCATGGAGCCGCCTTTGCCCTTGGAAACGCCGCTCTTCTTCCCGCAGAGCTCCGCCATGACTTCGCCCGGATCGAGGCCGCGCGCCAACGCCTGGCCGTGCTCGCGGTAGGAGGCGAAGATATAGTCGTCCGGGCCGAGCGTCGAAATGGCGCCCACGCCCACAGCTTCCTGGCCGATATAGAGGTGGCAGAACCCGCCGATCTTGCCCATGCTGTAGAGTTCCGCGGCTTTCTCTTCGAAGCGGCGAATCAACAGCATCTTCTCGAGCAAGCCTTTTAAGACGGCAGGTTCCATCCTCAGGGCGCGAGTCCGCTGAGCGGGCTGAGGCGAGGTTTCCGCTTGCTGCTCCTCCATCATGGGGACTCGGTCCGTCGTGGGGCCGCTAGGTTCCATTCTCGAATCTCCTCTAGTCTTCAAGCTCCCAATTAATCCCGCGCCGAGTCCGCTCAGCGCAGGACACCCATCAGCTAAAATAAGTGCTTCGTTACTTTAGAATACCATAAGTCCGCGTGCCCCGAATCCCACAAAGTCTTTGGACCGCGTCCAACAGCGGGTTGATGCCAAGATTGTGCAGCCGGAGCAAGCTTAAAATCAGCGAGCGAAAGAGCTTGATTGAGCCGGTGAAAGTTGTTAGCCTACCCGCATCATAGAGCTGTAAGTGGCGCAAGCGTTGGGGACAGGGCGACTGAGTTTTGTACTTTAATTTGACAGGACCAAGGCAAGCGGGAGGGGGAGCATGCGGCACGAATTCACCATCGGAATCGGTGGCGCCGCCGGCGACGGGCTGGACAAATCGGGCGACACGTTGGCCAAGACTGTGGCCCGACGCGGCCTCTACGTGTCGGCCTATAACAGCTATCAATCCGTCATCCGGGGCGGGCACATCTGGCTGCGAGTACGAATCGCCGAGGAAAAGGTCCATTCCCACGGCGATCATTTGAACCTTCTAATCGCTCTCAATCAGGACACGGTGGAACGCCACGCGCGCGAGGTGGCTCCCGGCGGGGCGGTGCTCTACAATTCGGACCGCTTCAGTTGCGACGCTTCCTTATTGCGCGACGGTGTCGTCTCGCTGCCGTTGCCGGTCAAAGAGATCACCAAGGACCTGGGGCGTCTGCTCCCCATCATGCAAAACACCGTGGCTCTGGGAGCAGTGGTCTTTCTCGCCCGGTTCGAATTCGAGTCCATGGCCAACGTTTTGGCCGACACCTTCAAGCACAAAGGCCAGGGGGTGATTGACCAGAACGTAAAAATTCTTCGGGCGGGCTTCGAATACGCCAAAGAACATTTTGTGACTCTGATCGGCGAACCTTGGCGGTTGACGGGCACGCGGCGGCCCTTCGTCACCGGCAACGAGCTTTACGCCCTGGGCGCGGTTGCCGCGGGATGCAAATTGGATGGCCAGCCACGGCGAACGATGCGGCGTCGTCGTGAAACAGTGCGAAGACGAATTGGCAGTCGTAAATATGGCGATTGGCGCCGGTCATGCCGGGGTCCGCGCCATGTGCGCCACTTCCGGAGGCGGCTTCGCCTTGATGACCGAGGGAGTGGGCATGGCGGGCATGATCGAGGCTCCGGTGGTCATCGTCGAGGTCCAGCGGGAAGGGCCCTCCACCGGTATCCCGACCAAGACCGGCCAAGGCGACTTGAATCAAGTCTACGGCGCTTCGCAGGGAGATTTTCCCCGAGTCATCATCGCCCCGACCGACACCGCCGACTGCTACTGGACCGCCGTCGAGTCCTTCAATTTGGCAGAAAAGTATCAGCTTCCGGTCATGATCATTTCCGACCTCCTGCTCTCCGAGCACCCCGAGACCATTGAGCCGGATGACCTCCGGCACGACGTGCCCATCGAGCGGGGCGAAATGGTTGCCGATTGGCCTGGCGGGAACGGCCCTTACAAGCGCTATGCTTGCACTCCAACGGGAGTCTCGCCGCGCGCCTTGCCCGGCACCGCAGGCGCGGAATATGTTTCGCCAACCGACGAGCACGACGAGGAAGGTATTGTCATCAGCGACGTTTTCACGACTCCGCCTATGCGCCGCAAGATCATGGAAAAGCGCATGAAAAAGATGGATGGAGTGCTTAAAGAACTGAAGCCGCCTCAACTCGAGGGCCCCTTGGACGCCCCAGTGACCTTGATTGGCTGGGGGGCCACGCTCGGCGTTATCCGGGAGTCGCGCGCGCTCCTGGCCGCTCGAGGAATCCAAACCAATCACCTTCACATCAAGTACATTCATCCGTTCCACGCCGCGGAAGTCACCGCGATTTTGAGGAAGTGCAAAAAACTCATCGGCGTGGAAGGAAATTACACCGCCCAATTTGCGCGCTTCCTGCGTGCCGAGACCGGCATCGGAGTTCACGACACAATTCTTAAGTACGATGGCGAGCCATTTGAGCCGGCTATTATCGCCGCGGAGGTCGAGCGCCTTCTGGCCGGGCGGCCCTTGAATCTTGATGTCTCCGTGGAGGACGCCCGCGAAATGGCATATCACTATATCCGCACCCACTTGGCGGACGCCGCACGGCCGACCGAAGTGGAGCTGGCCGACGGAAACTCCCACGGCGAGCCCCTATGGCACGTCCAAGTGGTGGACAGATCTTCGGGTGTTTCTCGCGGCCAGTTGAAAATCGGCGTAAGGACAGGCTCCATTTACGCCTGGGAGCCTGTCGCCGCAGCCGCTCAAGCTTAATGCGCAGCTCATCCCGCTGTTGGATTGTGTTCGGGCGGGCCGCGAACATTACTTAAGAAGGACGACGAAAATCGAAATTCGAAATTCTACACTGCGGGAAATTTCGAGTTTCGATTTTCGAGCCTCGGCCTAAAGGAAGGGACTCATGGCAACGGTTGTTGAAATGCCTCTGGAAACCTATCAAAGCATTATCGAGCCGGACTGGTGTCCCGGATGCGGCGATTTCGGCGTGCTGAGGGCGCTCGAGATTGCCGCTCAAAAACTGCGGCTCGCGACCAAGGATATCTTTGTGGTGTCGGGGATTGGTTGTTCCTCAAATTTGCCGGGCTTCTTCCACGGCTACGGGGTCCACAGTCTGCACGGGCGCGCGGTCGCGGTGGCGAGCGGCGCCAAGCTCGCCAATCACGGGCTCCACGTGGTGATTACGGGCGGTGACGGCGACGGCTACGGAATTGGCCTGAACCATTTCATCCACGCGATGCGCCGGAATCTCGACCTCACCTACATCGTCATGAACAACCAAATCTACGGGCTGACCACCGGCCAGGCATCCCCCACCACCTCCAAGGGCCACAAGACCAAGTCCACTCCGCGCGGCAACGTGGAAGCGCCTATCAACCCCGTCGCCCTGGCGCTGGTTTCGGGTGCGACTTACATTGCGCGAGGTTTTTCGGGCGAGGCCAAACATATGGCGGACCTGATTGCCGACGGCATCGCCCACAAAGGGTTTTCGCTCGTGGATGTCTTCAGCCCTTGCGTGACGTATAACCTGATCAATACTTATCCCTGGTTCAAGCAGCGCGTCTATAAGCTCGAAGACGACAAAGGCTACAATCCCGCCGACATGGAAAGCGCTTTTACGAAGTCATTCGAGTGGGGTGACAAGATTCCCATCGGCCTTTTCTATAAAGGCGACGAGCTGACTTATGAGGACAGCGAACCCGCGCTCAAGAAGGGGCCGCTGGTCCACCAACCCCTGGGCTTGGAGAAGAACCTGTTCGAAAGCCTGATGGAAGAATTTTATTAAGCCGGATTATTCACGAAGATTGAAAGCGGCGTCGGAAGGGCATCCGTCCGCCGACGGATTGAAACCGTGCCGTTCCGTGCCCGCAGATTCCTAACATCATCATCAGCGTGAGAGGCTCACACGCCGACCAACAGAGTTAATCCCTTACTGGTTTCCTCCTCCCGGAGCGGCGGGCTTTACGAACAGCTTCGGGTCCACGGTCGGGTTGACCTCGATTTCTTCCGCCTCCTCGGATGAGGCGAACTTCCCGTTTCGCGTGCTGGTTTCCTTGAAAGCGAAAACAATCCCTTCGACCGCTCGCCAGTCCGAAAAGTCCGAAACCACTTCTGCCGGCGGGCCCATTTCGGCTTTTTGCGACACGGCTCGCAAGACGTGGCCTGTCTTCGGGTCCACGAACCAGCGCACTTGGGAACCGTTTGCGGTGACATCGAGGATGGAGGCATCAATATCGCCGACCTTCTCCGTCCCGCCGGCCGCAAACGAGAACTTCGGATCGTCGGCGTGCTGCGCAACAAACAAGGGGTCGGTCCAAAGTTCCGCGAGCATGCTATCCCTTTGGGAGCCGGGCATATCCCGAGCCCCTTGCGGCATGGACATGAAGGAGCCGTCGGGTGTGACCACCATCGCCACCTCGCCCATCGGGGTCGTCATCTTTTGAACCAAGCGGTCCGGAAATACCGTAAATCCCTCCCCTTCCAGCGACATCTCGCCTTGCGGGGTTTGAACCTTGAGTTTAACTTTTTCCCGGAAGCCTTTGACCCCTCGCACCTTTTCCGTGCCACCCAGCCCTTCGATTATCTTGGCTAGCAGCGACTTGCCTTCGGGGTTTGAGGCCAAGGCCTTGGCCTTTTTCGCGCCGCCCGGAGCGGGAATGGCGATGTCGAGGGTCGTGACCGGCCCGAAGGTCGAAAGCGGCTTGTCAAAATCCGCCGCCTTGCCGACCACCAGCACGGCCAACTGGTCTTTGTGGACGTAGCGCTCGATAACCCGTTCGATGTCTTCGCGCGTCACTTTCTTGATGCCGGCCTGATACTTTCCAAGGAAGTCGGCCGGATAGCCGTAAAATTCATACGCCATCCGCTCGTGAAGCACCTTTTCCTTGGTGTCAAACCGAAATACGAAAGAGTTCAGGATGGCATCCGTGGCTTTGGAAAGTTCTTCGGGTGCGACCGGTTGAGTCTTCAGGCCGTCGAGCTCGGCGTTGAAGGCATCAATGGCCGCGGCGGTCGTGCCGCTTTTGGTGCCCATAAAGAGCCGCAGCACGCCCGGGTGGTCGAATTCCGTCCCGACGCCGCCCCCCACCGCGTAGGCCAAACCCTTCTTCGAGCGGATATTGGAAAAAAGACGGGAGGAAAAGCTGCCCCCGAAAAACTGGTTGAAAACTTCAATGGCGTAATAATCGGGGTTGTCGCGCGTCGTCCCCAGGTCCACCATCTGCACGGTGCTTTCGTTCACATCGCTTTTTTCGACGAAATAGACCCCGGGCTTGGGGTGGTGAAATTCTAACTGGAACTTGGGAACTTCGGGACCGCGAGGCCAGTCGCCAAAGGCCTCGCGGAGCTTGGCTTCCATAGCTTGGGAATCGAAGTCGCCGACCACACCCAAAATGATGTTGTTCGGATGTACATGGCCGTCATGCCAGGCCACCAGATCCTCGCGCCCCACGGCCGCAACGGTCGCATATTCCGGCACACGCGCGTAAGGGGATACGGGCCCGTAAACGATTTTCGACGCCTCCCGGAAGGCGATGGAAAAGGGGCTGTCGTTTCGGCGCGAGATGCCGGTGTCCTGCTGCGTTCTCGCCAGTTCGACCTTGTCCTTGCGGAATTCAGGCTCCTTTAAAAGTTCGACGAAGATGGGAAAGACCTCGTCGAAGTTCTGTTTCAGGCAATCCCAGGAGATGGTGGTCGAGTCCACGCCGCCACCGGTCTCAACCTTGGCGGCGCGCGCCTCGAGGTAATCGTCGAGCTCGTCGCCCGTCTTCGATTTCGTTCCGCCCGTCCGCCACGCTTGGCCGTACATGCTGACCAAGCCGACTTTTGCCGCAGGCTCTTCGCGCGAGCCGCCGCGGACCATCGCCTCGCCGCGAATCAATGGCAGCTCATGGTCTTCTTGGAGAAAAACCACCATGCCGTTCGACAGCTCGACTCGGCGCGGCTCCTGGGGGTTGAAGGGATGAAGGGTGGGGATCGGAACTTTCTGCCAGCTTGTCGCCTGGCCGAAGGAGGGGGGCGCTCCGCCGAGAATCAGCCCCGCCGCAAAAGCGCTAACCAGGAAAATTCTCAGGGTTTTCATTGGCTCTCCTTGGGAGCGGCCTTCGCCATCTCCGTTGATTCGATGATCCCAACCGTCCGGTTCGATTCGACGAACGTCGCGTCGGCGACGCGGCGGATATCCGCCTTGGTCACTTGGTCAATCCGGTCCACTTCCCGAAACAGCTCGCGCCAGTCTCCGAACAGCGCTTGGTATTCTCCGAACTGGAAGGCGAGCCCCTGGTTGTCGCCAAGCTGCCGAATGAGGTTGGCTTTGGCGCGGGCCTTGATCATAGCCAGCTCATCGTCGGAGATATCCTGGGTCCTCAGGCGCTCGATTTCCGCGTGGATCGAGTCGCGAATCTCTCCGGGAGTGTGGCCGGGAGTGGGCATGGAGAAGAAGACGAAAAGGCTTGGATACTTGTTGCCGGGGAAATCGTTGAACCCGCCGGCGAAGGCGGCGATTTTCTTGTCGCGCACCAGCGTGCGGTAAAGCCGCGACGTGCGCCCATCGGACATCAGGTCCTGGATGGCCAGGGTTGGCTGGTTTCGTGCAAAATCACTTCCCGATCGGCGATTTGCGGCGGCTCGACGGTGCGCAGAGGCTCGGGCTTTGCCTTGGCTGGAAGGCGGCCGAAATACTTCTCCATGATCGGCATAACCTCATTAGCTTTGACGTCCCCGACCACCGTCACCACCATGTTGGCGGGCACGTAATACTTTTTGTAGAAATTCTCGGCGTCCGTCTCAGAGAACGATTCCAAATCCGACGGCCAGCCAACCACCGGCTTGCCATACGGATGGGCAATGAACGCGGCGGCCGCGAATTGCTCGAAGAGCCGGCCGGTGGGCTGGCTTTCCCCGAGCCTCCGCTCCTCGTGCACAACGTCGCGTTCCTTGTAAAATTCGCGGAACACGGGGTGGAGGAACCGATCGGACTCGAGATACGCCCAGAGCTCCACGCGATTCGACGGAAATGAGTAGTGGTATGCGGTCTCCTCATTGCTCGTAAACGCATTCAGGCCCACGCCGCCGTTTTCCTCGACGATTTGCCCGAATTGGTTTTCCTTCACGTACTTCTGCGCTTCCTTCATGGCTTGTTGCCAAGCCGCCTGGAGCTCCGCCACTTTCTTTTCGTCGCCGCCCACGGGCTTTTCCCGCTCCCGCAGGTAGGCCTGGTACGCCTGCTCGACTTTGTCGAGGGCCGGCTTCTCTTTGGCGTACTCGGTGGTCCCGATCTGGTCCGTGCCCTTGAACGCCATGTGTTCGAACATATGCGCGAGGCCGGTAATCCCCGGATATTCGCGGTCCGAGCCCACATCCACGTGCGTGAAGAAAGAAAAAACCGGCGCTTCCGGCCGCTCGACCACTACAACCGTGAGGCCGTTCGGCAGGACTTTGACCGTCGTCCGCTTTTCGAACGATGCCAGGTGAGCAGAACGCCCCTTAAGAACATTTTCATGAAGTGTTTCTCCCTTGGCAGGAGGCGCTCGTTTAGCAGGATGCTGAAAAACCTCTTGGCGGTGTCATTCTGAGCGAGGCGAAGAATCCCGGCATTTGCAGAATCATGCCAATACAGAGATCCTTCGTCGTCCCGATGCATCGGGACCGATCAGGATGACTTTTTCCGGGATTTTTCAGCGACCCGTTATTCCGAACTCCCTCCTGAATTTCGCATCCGAAGAACGCCGAAAATTGAGACGAAGATTTTAATGGAAAAGTCCCGCCGAGGGAAGAATTCGTTGCTTCAGTCTTCCGTCGGCCGCCCGGCGGGCCAATCTGTTAAAATCTTCGTTCCTGACTGCGGTAGGCGGGCCGCCAGATTTCGGAAGAAGTACGCCAGGCCGTCAGCCGACAGATTGTTATGGCGCCCCTTGTCGAAGTTCGCGACCTCACGAAAGAATTCCGCTCCTTCAAGCGGCGCGAAGGCGTCTGGGGCGCCGTCCAGAACCTGTTTGTCCGCGAGTATGTCACGGTCCGGGCGGTGGACCGCGTCAGCTTTGCGATCGAGGCGGGCGAGATGGTCGGCTATATTGGCGCGAACGGCGCGGGAAAATCCACCACGATCAAGATGCTGACCGGAATCCTGATGCCGACCTCGGGGACGGTCGTCGCCGCCGGCTGGGTTCCCTACCGCGACCGCCGCCGCTACACACGCCAAATCGGTGTGGTCTTTGGACAGCGCACCCAGCTTTGGTGGGACATCGCGGTGGTGGAGTCGTTTAAGCTGCTGAAAGAGATCTACGAAATTTCTGACGCCGACTACCGGAGCCGCCTCGGCCTCTTTGCCGAAATCCTGAACCTCGGCGAGTACATGCATACGCCGGTGCGCAAACTGTCGCTCGGCGAGCGCATGCGCTGCGATCTGGCGGCTTCGCTCCTTCACAATCCGCCGCTGCTGTTCCTCGACGAGCCGACCATCGGCCTCGACGTGGTCGCCAAGGAGCGCATCCGCGAATTTTTGAAAGAGGTGAACCGCTCCCAGCGCACCACCGTGCTGCTGACCACGCACGACCTCTCCGACATCGAGGAGCTATCCCGGCGCATCTTGATCATTGACAAGGGCCGCATCCTGTTCGACGGCGACCTGGCGGAAATGAAAAAGCGCCTGGCCCAGTACAACCAGGTGAAATTTTTTCTCAAGGACCGCTCCCAGATTCCGCGCCTGGCCGAAGTCACGACCAACGGGTTGGGCCTGGAACGCGTGGATGAGCTGACCTATCTCATGCGCTTCGACCGCGCAAAACACTCGAGCGCGGACGTCATCCGCACGCTGGTCAATCGGCTGGAGATCCGGGACCTTTTTGTCGAAGAAGAACCGATCGAGGAAATCGTCAAGCGGATTTATTTGAGCGGGGAGGTCGCTTGATGGGCTCGAACGCCTTCGCCGCGCCGCCCCTCGCCCGAAGCCCGGCGCTCCTCCCCCTCGCGCTTCGCCCCTACGCGGAGTTAGTCCGCATGGGCTTTGTGGATACGCTCGCCTATCGGCTGCGCTACTACACGGGGATCGCCACCTACTTCATTTACGTTTCGGTTTATTACTTCATCTGGAAGGCGATCTACGAGCACGGGACCAGCATCGAAGGGTTCGACTTCTCCCAAATCATGACTTACGTCGCGGTCGGCTGGATCATTCGCTCGCTTTATTTCAACAATATTGACCAGGACCTCGCCACGCAGGTGACGGAGGGCACGCTGGTGATGAACCTCATCAAGCCGGTCAATCTCCAAGGGGCGCTCATCGCCACCGCGCTTGGCCAATCGGTTTTCCGGCTGGTCATGCTGACGGTGCCGACGACGCTGCTGCTTTTCCTGGTGTTTCCCGTGCGCCGGCCGGCGAGTCTCGCGCACTTCGCGGCTTTTTCCGTGAGCGTCGCCCTGAGTTTCTTTATCGTCGCCGCGTTGAACTTCGCCGTCGGCACGCTCGCCATCCGGCTGCTTTCGATTTTGGGCCTCTTGCGCGCCAAATATTTCCTGCTGGAGCTGCTTTCCGGCCTGCTGCTTCCGATCTCGTTCTTCCCTCACGGCTTTCAGGTGGCGCTCGATTTTCTTCCTTTTCAGTACATCAGCTACGTCCCGCTGCTGATTTATCTCGGCAAGCTAAGCGGCGGAGCAGCCTGGAGAGCCCTGGGCATTCAAATTTTCTGGGTCCTGGCGCTCGTCGCGCTCGGCCATGCCATGTGGCAGTGGTCGAGCCGAAAGATCACCGTCCAAGGAGGATAACTCGCGTGAACTTGCGAAACGAACGTGGCCTTGCGCGCGAACTTGTGCGCGTCGTGCTGCTCCTTGCTGCTCTTGCCCTGCTTCCTTCCGCCCTTGGCTCGGACGAAGGCGGCCCGCCCGCGCTCGCTCTCGGCTCCTCCGCTCCCGATTTCTGTTTGCCGGGCACGGACGGCAAGACACATTGCCTGAAAGACTACGCTTCGGCGAAAGTCCTGGCGGTGATTTTCACTTGCAACCATTGCCCGACGGCGCAGTTGTACGAGACGCGAATCAAGAAACTCGTGGCCGATTACCAGGACCGCGGCGTGGCCTTCGTGGCCATCAACCCGAATAATCCGGAGGCCATTCGCCTCGACGAGCTCGGCTACACCGACTTGAGCGATTCGTTTGAGGAGATGAAAATCCGCGCCGCCTACCGCCACTTCAATTTCCCTTACCTCTTCGACGGCGAGACGCAGACCGTCTCGCGCGCCTTTGGCCCCGTCGCCACGCCGCACGTATTCATCTTCGACTCCGAGCGCAAGCTTCGCTACGAAGGCCGAGTGGACGATAACCCGCGCGAAGCTTATGCCACGCGCCAAGACGCGCGCCTCGCCTTAGATGAAATACTGGCCGGCAAACCCGTTGAGAAGCCGCATACGCCGGCCGTGG
>QHZO01000138.1 GCA_003224695.1 Acidobacteriota bacterium | reverse complement strand
AGTTGTACCAGCCAAATGCGGCGGGCGCCTGGCCGCCCTCGGTGGCACAAAGAGCCTCCGGGTCTTCGGCTTTACACATCGCCCGCGCGCGCTGGACGGCGGCGGCGAACGTGGCGTCCATGAAATTCCGGAAGTCGCACCATGCGGCCATGTTCCAGCCTTCGGTCGAGCGGATTTCGGCCACTTCGGCGTAGAACCGCTTCATGAAGGCCGCGACTTCGGACCAGTTCGCGAATTTAGTCGGCGCTTGGCTGGTGCGCCACCCGCCGCGCTTGCCCCAGCGCGCGTTCGCGGCGGCTAAGGGACCCAGTTTGGTTTCGAGCGAATGCTCATCGAGAACGGGAATGCCGCGACTCTCCGCCGCCATCCCCGTGACGGTCGCCCAATCCTCGCGGGTTGACGGCCCGGTATCGTATGGCTCGGGAAAAGTCGTTCCCCACTCCTTGTTCATCCTTGCCAGCGTGCCGTACCTCGCGCTCAGACCGGCGGCGGCGACCGAGTCAAACGCCCGGTCGGTGGTGGTCCGGGCGATCATCAGGTCGCCGTGTTCGTAGGGCAGGCCGGAGCGCATCGTGTCATCGTCCCAGCGCGCAATCTCGAGTCCGCCCCACTCCGCGCCTGCTTCGCCGGCAGAGCCATAAATCGAGCGCAGGTATTCGGCGAACTTTACGGTGCAGAACGGCGAGTGGCAGAAATCGGTGGGTTGAATCTGATCGCCCTGGCCGAGTTCATCGGCGATGTTGTAGAACAGCGGCCGGAAGGCCTTGTGCATTCGCACCATGCGCGTCAAGCGCTCGCGCAGATATTCGTCCGTCTTCGGATCGTTCAGGCAGGGCTGGCGGACCAGCATCGCCAGATTTTCGCGGTTCGCCTGATAACCGTCCTCCCAGGCGTGCCACAAATTCTGCCGCTTGTGATAGACGGCAAAGATTTCCCAGGCCATCTGCTCGACGTAAAAGCGAAAATTGTTGTCGAGTATGGCTGAAAAATCGTCGTCACGGTACGCGATGGTTGAGTCCACTCCCGCGCCCACAAGCAGGTCATAGAAACCGTCCGGGTAAGCTGCCCACATGAGCGTGTGAAAGTCATCCCACGGCCGGGCCGGGGGAGACAGCAGAAATTTCGCGCCCTCCGTCTGCAGCAACTGGTTTACGAAAACTTGGATCGAGTTGCGGTAGGTCAGGCCGTCGGCAAGCGCCAGGGAGAAGGGTTGAGGGGTCCCGGGCAAGTGCGGGGCAGGCACGGGAATCTTCTTGACGATTCGGCCCACGCTATCCACCCAGTTGAGGGCGACCTCTCCTTGCGGTTGTTCGCGAAAATAGATTTCGCCTTCCAATGTCCCTTCGGCCTGGAAGATATCGCCGTGCAAATGAACGCGCGCCACAACGGACTCCAGTTTGCCGCTGCCCGGTAACCCTTGAGCCGCGGCGCGCTGCGGGTTCTGAATCCAGCCGGCGCCCGCCGCGCCGGCCACGAGCGCGGTCCGAAGAAACCGCCTTCGCGACGGTTCCCGTGTGGGTCTCGCAAGATCTTCCATGTTCTCACCTACCTTTGGTCGTTCATTGGACGTTCGCGTGCGCATCCACTCGAGTCTCGGTCACCACTTCAAGCACTCCGACGACGTCGCCCAGGCTGTCGGAGACCGGCGCCAATACGCAAATCCAGCCGGGCTTACCGGTAACCCTCACTGGTTTTCCCGTTTCGAGCACGGACTTCATTTCCGGGATCATGTCCTGATAAAGTGCGCCCCACGGCCAGAAGGCGCTCATCTCGTGAGTGTTCCGGATCACCACGCGAATCTTGTCGGGATGGCCTTTGATCGGCATCCACAAGTTGACGTCGGCTGGGAAAGACGCCAGGCGCGAGAGGCGAAGGAGAGTCTTCTTGGTGGAAATAAAAGCCTCGTCATCGACATCGTAATTGTCACCCGCCAGCCAGCGGTCGCGCGGGTCGACCGTGAACATATATTTGAGAGCGCGTTCGGTGACGATCCTTTGACAAACGTCGCCATCAACCATAACGCTGCCCACGCGCGCCACTTCGTCGAGTTGCGAAGCAAAATCAGCCGCTGTCGCACTCGACATCGTTGGGGCTGAAGCGGCAGGCGGTCCTAACAGGAGGCAAAACAGGCACAGAAATTTCATGGTCCCTCCGAAATCAGCTCGATGACATAAGCGTGAACGTTGGTCCAGGTCTCGGGCCCGATGGCCGCAAGCATTTTGGAAGTGTGGGCTATCGCATCGTCAATTGCATTGCCAGACCATTCCGACGGCGGGAGGTCGGCCATGGCGGGGCGCGGATTCCACCAGTCTTCCGGTTTCGTGCCGTTGTAGCGCCGCGCGGCGCCGGACTTCAACTCCTCGAGAGAACGGCGCGTTTTCATGTGGTCGAGCAGGGCCAGATCCTGAAGGCAATTGCGCTGAATCTTGAGGCGGATGCTCGGTATCGGTTCTTCCAGACCGAAGCGATCGCCTGGATAGACCAGCGCCGTCCCGCCACCTTGAAAGTGAAACCAGGGATCTTCGCCGGGATCGACCGTCAGCCAGTGAACAAAACCGTTCACGCCCCAGAGCCATGCCTGAAACGGAAACTTCGTGATGGACGCGCTCGGCTCGCTGACTCCGGGCGGGCCGCCGTAGTACCAGACGATGTCGCCGCGCTCGCGAAGCATCCGCGGGGCGTCCGGGTACCAACTGAGGATTCCACCGCCCGCGCACCAGAGCGTCACCATGCCTTTGAGATCGCGAAACTGCTGCTCCATGTCCCAACTGACGTCGGCGCGAAAGACGAATTTCACCGGCGTGTCTGGCGGCAGTGCTTTTTTCAGGAGCCGCGCATATTCCAAGAAGTATCGGTTGTCTTTCGCAAAGCGGACCTCGTCGCCGTCCCAGGGGAAACCCATGTAGCGCTTTTTGTGGTTGAAGAACATCTCGAAGCGGGTTTGGGTCCAACCTTTCTCGCGAAAGTGTCGCTCCATTTCGGAAACCACACTCACGAACTCGGCCTCGTACCCCGGCTCGCCCCAATTCACGAATGAAGCCGGCCATTCGGGATTGATGGGAAGATAGACGGAAGGAATGGGCCGCGGGCCGCGGCGCGTTCCCGCAAATGCCGAGCCGTCGAACAGCCGGCCGTAGTGGCGATCGTACAGATCCCAATTGGCAATGTGGCGGCTCCTTCCCTCGCCCGCGAGCACGGGCGCGAACTCCGGCCCCACTTTTCCCGCGTGCCCGTAGCCGAGTTGATGAAAGATTCCGCGATGTTCGTAGAAGATGCGATGGTAAGAGTGGATCAAGTTAAAGAATGCTTCGCTCGAGTAGAAGTTCGAAGTGTTTCGGATAAGGGTGGGATACTGTTCGCCCAGCCAGTTGACGCCGTATGAGTTGTGGTCCACGGTCACGACGTCTTCGGCGGGGACCACGGCGGAGAGCACCGTCAGCTCGATCGGCAGCCTCGCCGTGCGTCGTCCAGCTCTTAGTGTGGCGCGGCCGCGGTAAACGCCGGGGCCGGCTGAAAGCGGGATCCAGATGTCCACCCAAAATGCCTGGGCGGTTTGGCCGCTGACTCGATTATCGGGTTCGGGAAGACGCGAAGAATAAGGAAGGCGGATAGGAATCAGGGCATCAGGATAATAGCTCTTTTCGCTCTCAAGGTAATGCATCCACTCGCGGTAAAAATCGGTTTGGATCCCGTTCGTTCCCGCCGCAAGATTGAAATCGAGGCTGTACGCTTGATCGCCTTCGAGCTCCGCGACGAGGTGAAAAGAAACATATCCGCCGCGAGGGCCGCGCAGCGATACGGCCCGCCGCGCTTGTTCGAGGCTTGTTTGAGTTTTGTCGGCGACTCGGTCGGCTTTTACAATCCGGCCGAACGGGTCAACCCGCGTGAATTCCGGAAAGGCCTTGAGGCTTACCTGCTGCGCGCGAAGGCAGGAAGCGCCGATAAGAAAAACCACCACCGAAAGTGTCGCGAGCAGGCGCGCTCTGCTCATCAATTT
>QHZO01000135.1 GCA_003224695.1 Acidobacteriota bacterium | reverse complement strand
TCGAGGGGTGACTTCTTCCTTGCGCCACCGACCTCGTCTATCTGCTTCTGGCTACTGGCTTCTGACTTCTGATTTCTGATTTCTAGTTTCTGATTTGCCTTATGAGCCACAAATGGAGCATGGCCGTTGATCTGGACCGCTGCACGGGTTGCGAGGCTTGTGTCGTCGCCTGCCGCGCCGAAAACAATATCCCCACGGTCGGCGAAGACCAAGCCGCCCGCGGCCGAGCCATCCACTGGATTCGTATTGAGCGCTACTGGGAAGGTGAATTCCCGAACGCCCGTGTACGCTTTATGCCGGTCCTCTGCCAGCAATGTGACGCCGCGCCCTGCGAGCCGGTCTGTCCCACCTACGCCAGCTACCATACGCCCGAGGGAATGAACGCTCAGATTTACAACCGTTGTATCGGCACGCGTTATTGCGCCAACGCCTGTCCCTACACGGTTCGGTTCTTCAATTTCTTCAATCCCGTTTGGGACAAGCCTCTCCACCTACAACTAAATCCGGACGTCTCAATTCGAGAAGTCGGGGTCATGGAAAAGTGTACGTTTTGCATCCAGCGCATCAAGACGGCGGAAATTGCGGCCCGGGCGGAAAAACGGGAACTGAAGGACGGCGAATTCAACCCGGCTTGCGTCCAGTCATGCCCCCCCAAGGCCCTGGTGTTCGGCGACTTGAACGATCCGCAAAGCGAGGTATCGCGGCTGGGCCGCTCCAATCGAGCCACCAAGCTTCTTGAAGAGGTGGGAACGCGCCCGAGCGTGACCTATCTCGAGCGGGGAGCTTGGCGCGGGGAAGGCACTTGAAAGACGGTGGGATGCCTTAAACCGAACCCACGGCTAAATCATGGAAATGAACAAGGGTGAAATCGCGCAGCTCAACCAAGACCTGCTGCGGCCGGTTTTTCATACTTCCGGCAGGTTTTACTGGGCGGTGCTATTCCTCGCCGCCATCGTCGCCGCGGCGCTCGTGTCTTGGGGCTATCAACTGTGGGTCGGCTTCGGAGTCGCCGGCCTCAACCGGCCGGTCTTCTGGGCGTTTTACATCACCAACTTCGTCTTTTGGATTGGCATCAGCCACGCCGGCACGCTGATTTCCGCCATTTTGACGCGCGCTGGCGGCGGCCGGTGACGCGCTGCGCCGAAGTCATCACCGTTTTCGCCTTGATGATCGGCGCATCATTCCCGGTCATTCACTTGGGCCGGCCGTGGCTGGCCTTCTGGCTTTTCCCCTACCCGAGCGAGCGAGGGATTTGGCCGAACTTCCGCTCGCCTCTGCTCTGGGACTTCTTCGCCATTTCAACTTATCTGACGGGCAGCACCGCCTTCCTCCTCCTCCCGATCATTCCGGATTGGGCGTTGGTCCGCGACACGGCAATGGGATGGCGGAGGAAGCTTTACTCGGTGCTGGCGCTGGGTTGGCGCGGGACGCCTCGCCAATGGCATCGCCTCGAGAGCGCGATGCACATTATGGCCGTCGCCATCATCCCCGTCGCCGTCTCCGTTCACACCATAGTTTCGTGGGACTTTGCCATGGCTCCCGTTCCCATGTGGCATTCGACCGTGTTCGGCCCCTACTTTGTGGCGGGCGCCATCTTCAGCGGCATCGCCGCGCTGATTATTGCCATGGCGATTTTGAGAAAGGTATTGCATCTGGAGGACTATCTGACCCCGCTCCATTTCGACAACCTCGGCAAACTCCTGCTGATGATGTGCCTGTTGTGGCTCTACTTCTTTGTGGCGGAACGGCTCACCGTCTGGTATGGCAACGAGACTTCCGAGATGGCTGTCTATTGGCCCATCCAGCGCGGGCCCTTCGCTCCGCTGTTCTGGTTCATGATTGGCTGCAATTTCCTGGTCCCCTTCATCATTCTGTCTATCAAGCAATTCCGAACCGTCGCCGGAACGGTAGTTGCCTCTTCAACGATCGTCGTGGGGATGTGGATTGAGCGGTTCTTGATCGTCGTGCCGCCCCTCGAGCACAAATATTTGCCCTTCGCCTGGGGAACGTATCACCCCAGGCCGGTCGAGATTATAATTACCGCGGGAACTTTCGCTGCCATGGCGCTGCTCTACCTTTTGTTCGTCAAATTTGTGCCGATCATCTCCATTTGGGAATTGAAAGCCGGCATTCGCCAAGCAACGATCGTGCCGATTCCGGAGTCTTTGCTTCGCGCTCCAGACCTGATCGAAGCCGGCCCGGCGAATTCTATGACGCCCGCGGCGGAGAGCACTTCGAGCGAGGCCATTTAGATGCCGAAAGAGCCGGTCATTTACACCCTATGCGCTGATCCGAAGGCCGCCGAACGGGCTGTTGAGGGATTGCGACGCGCGGGCGTTAAAGCGCGCGATATTGCCGTGATCTCGTCTGAGCCATTCGAAGGCCACAAGTTCTTCCAGCGCAATTACAGGACGCCGATGCCGTGGCTCGCCGCATTTGGGGGCGCGGTCGGAGGCGTATCGGGATATCTGCTCGCCGCACTGACCCAGCGCTCTTATCCCCTGCCCACCGGCAACATGCCCATCGTGGCGTTCTGGCCGACCGGGGTCATCGTGTACGAAATGACCATGCTGGGAGCCATCCTCACGACGGTCCTCACCCTGCTCATCTCCGCGGGCCTTCCTAACTGGCGCAAACAGATTTACGACCGAGAGGTTTCGGATGGTATGATTCTGGTGGGCGTGACAAACCTTAACCAGGAATCTCGCATCGAAGTAAACAGTGTCTTGAAACAGGCAAGTGGCGGGCCGGTCAAAGAATTCGGGGCTTAGGTAGGCTGCCGATCAGGCCATCTCGAGGAAGGACTAATGAATATGTTCGCGCGAATGCGGGCAATCTCGGTTTCTCTCATACTCGCCTTGATGGTGGCGGGTGGGCTGGCGGCAGTCTCAACAGGAAAACAGAGCAAGAAGGAACCGGCGGGGGACGCCGCCAAAGGACAGGTTCTCTTCAAGCAAAATTGCGATTTATGCCATTATCCGGACCGCACTGATAAGAAACTTGGGCCCGGGCTGAAGGGTCTCTTCAGCCTTAAAGAGCTGCCTTCCAGCCATAAGCCTGTAACTGAGGAAAACGTTCGCGCGCAAATTGAAGCCGGCAGCCCCGACGCTAAGCCCATGCCCATGCCGCCGTTCAAAGACAAGCTCAAGCCGGCAGAGATGGACGCCCTGATGGCTTACTTGAAGACTCTATAGTTTCGAGTCCTCAAGCCCCCGGTGTCGTCGCCAGAGCGCCTCGCTCTGGGGGACGCCGGGCCTCGAGAACCATCCCCCTTGTCGAGAGAGCTTGACTATCAAGCCTGCGGCGCCACGGCTGCGGAGGCTGGCGTTCCGTCCGACCAAGCCAGCAACCCCAAAATGACGAGGTTAACAAAGGGGATAATCATCAGGATTCCCCACCAGTCCGGTCTACCACGAATTTCAGCAATCTTCATCCAGATGAGTATTCCGAATACGATGCCCGCTATATTGAGGATCGGAACAATGAAGAATATGATCCACCAAAGGGGCTACTTGGCGATATTCAGCAGCAAGATGATGCTCTTCTTGGCGATAGTCTGCAGGGCCAGCGCAAAGTAGACGTAACACACGAGCGCGAGGGTAAGAATGAAAAACAGCATCCCGCCGATCAAGGCGGCCAGCCCTGCCGCGGCGGCTCGGTCTTCGTCCCGCCCGAAACATAAACTCGCGGCCACGAGCATGCCCGCGACGGCCACCAACCCGCTCCCCATCAACATCTTCACATGCCGCATGATCGCTCCTCCTCGGAACGCGCAAAATTATAGGATTCACGCCAGCAACGGCGCCTCGCCGCGTCTCTTCCGTGCGCTTCCCTGTATTGGCCCTTGAGAATATCCGGCGACTCAAGCCGGCTCTGTTTGCCTGTCACTCCGCAATCTATTCCAACGGACTGGCGGATGTCAAGCGCCTTCGCCGCGCACCTTAGCCCATAAGGGACGAAGGCCCTTTCAGATGTAGCGCCGGACTTGAGCCCGGCATCTGCCGCCCTGAAGGGCGGCGCTACTGAAACCGGCTGATGGCCCCGGCCGAGTTGTAAAGTCGAATCAGAGTATTGAGATCGCGCTGGCTAGGCTGCTTGGGGAGCGAGCGCCAAACAAGCTGGTAAGGGACGGGAGTCGGAATCAGGCGATATTTCGGACGCAACTCGAAATACATAATATCTTTCTTGCTATCGCTATGCCCTTTGATGCCCAAAGCGTGGCCAAATTCGTGCCAGCAAATGGCGCGCATTTCATCCTTCGACCAGGGCTGGTCGAGCGCCACCACGATGACGGCGTATCGGGCGCCGTTCGTCCCGGCGCCGCGCCGCCGCATCTGGACCCAATCTTGTTCTTCGCCTGCGTGGCCGCCTTCTTCCACGGATTCTTCCCACCCGAAGCGAATATCCGCCATTTCGGGATGCGCCACCAGACGCATCGGGACGATCTTCGTCCAATAGTCGTACGCCTCACGCGCGCCTTGTTGCCAGATGATTTCGGGCGCGCTGCCGAGAAAGACTGCGAGTGGAAAGTGTTCCCATTGCTCCCCCTCCGAGCCGCCGGCGATCTGGGAATAATAATCGCCGGCCGAAGAGACGTAGCTCGCTGCCTCTAAAGAAGCGGGGAGGGCGGGCCGCGACGCCCATGCTTCCAGGCGCGCCTTGATGCGCACCACGTCCCATTTCAAACCCGGCGCGTGGTCCGCCACCTCCAAAAATTTCTTCCAGTCTTCGAGCGCCTTCGCGCGGTCCACCATCTCGTAAGCGAGCGCGCGGTTGTAGTAAGGTTCAACAAATTTCGGGTCTTGCTCGACGGCCTTCTCGTAGCCCTGTGCGGCCTCGGCGAAGCGGCCTTGGTCGTAGTTGCCGTTCGCTTCACGATAGAAACGCGCGGCGGCTTCGTGGTCAGGAGGGACTTTCGCCGCAGAAGCTCCGGCCAGCAATGCAGCTATGCAGACGAGCACAAGGTTGAGTGGAGCTCGCAAAGTCATGAACGAACCGCCGTGGATACTGCTCGCGCCGTCACGGCTTCGGTGGTCGTGAGGCGGGCGCCGGCGGCCAGCATTTCTTCGACCGCTCTCCTTCCGCCTTCTTCGGAGATGGCGCGAATTGCGTCCACCACCACGTCCACGGGCTTCGCGCGCTGGCGGAGTCCAAGCACCGAGCCGCGGACACAATATTCCGTCGCCACGCCGAAGACCACGAAGCGGCGCGGGCCAAGGGCCTGAAGAATCGCCTCAAAGTTGACGTTCGTCGTCGCGTCGTACGCCTGTTTCTCGACGATGGTTTGCCCTTCGAGACTCGATCCCGGCTTGAAGGCTCCGGCGCGATTCGGCACCACACGGGCGGAAGCCCATTGGGTCTCGATAATCCGTTGCTGGCCGGGCGTTCCGACTATGCAGTGCGGCGGCCACTCGGCAAAAGACGGATCATCCGGGGCGTGGGCGTCCGCGGAGGAGAGCACGGGGATGGCGTGCTCTCGGGCAGAATTCATCAGCTTCTTAAGATGGGGGATGATTTGCTCGGCACCGGGAACATAGAGACTGCCTGTGGGCAGCATGAAATCCACTTGCGTGTCCACATCGAGGAAGACCAATGGTTCGCTCATCGTCACTCCTTTCGTGCGCACGCGAACTGGCTGTCACCCTGAGCGGAAGTGCCGAGATCCTTCGCTTCACTCAGGATGACAGCCTTGGAGGTTTCATTCATCGGCTTGCTATCGTTTTCCAGAAGCGCTCCCCGCGGAGGCGCCCAGGTATTTTTCGCGCGCTGCCTCAAGCATCTGGTCGAGCACGGCGCTCTTAAGCACCGGGTAGCGCGGCGCGCCGTCGAGCGCAAGATATTTGTCCGGTAGACGTCTCAAATTGCTGAGCGCTCGAGCGCGAATTTCAGCGGTCGGCTGAGCGCGATCCAGCCTGTGGCCATCGCGCAAAACCGTCCGGAGCATAGGTTCGGCCTCCGGATACGCCTCATCGAAGCGAGCCAACAAGTCGTGATGGTATTTTGAAAGGGCCCCCATGCCCGTGCTCTCAGAAAAGCGGAAGACCTGCTTGCGGCCCGGCGAATAAACTTTTTGCTCGCTGAATTTGGTTTTGGGCTCGGAGCGCCCGTCCCGCTCAATTTCCACCAGCTTGTAAACCACGCCGAGCGCGGGGAGGTCACGCGAAGTGGCCAGTTCCGTGCCCACTCCCCAAACGTCAATGGGCGCTCCTTGGCGGACAAGCTCGGCGATGCGGAATTCGTTCAGGTCGCCGCTCGCGACAATTTGGGTTTTGCCGAGGCCGTGCCGGTCGAGGATTTGCCGCACTTGGCGGCTCTTTTCGAGGAGCTCGCCGCTGTCCAGCCGCACCCCCGCGATTTTGCGGCCGAGACTGGCTGCTGTCTCCGCTCCCGCGAGCGGATCGTAGGTATCAATCAGTAGAATCGCCGAATCGGGGAAAGTGTCGAGAAGCGCCTCAAAGCTCTCGCGCTCCGACCGAAAGGCTTGCGTCCAGGAATGTGCGGCGGTCCCGGCGATAGGAATGCCGTAAAGCTGCCCGGCCATCACGTTGGATGTGCCGGCGCATCCACCGATATAGGCCGCTCGGGCGGCGCGCAATCCGGCTTCCGGCCCCTGAGCGCGCCGAGTCCCGAATTCGAGCACCCCTGCCCCGCCCGCCGCATGCACCACGCGGGCAGCTTTCGTGGCCACGAGCGTTTCGAAATTGACAACAGAAAGCAGGTAGGTTTCGACAACTTGGGCTTCGGCAATCGGCGCCGAGACCTGAAGGATGGGCTCTTCTTCGAAGATCACCGCCCCCTCGTCCACCGCCGCCACTGTCCCGGTGAAGCGAAACCGCCGGAGGTAATCAAAAAACGCGTCGGAAACGGTTCGGAAGGCCGGATGAGCGCGCAGGAAACGGACATGCTCCTCCGTGAAATGAAGGCTTTCGAGGTAATCGAGGCTCGACTCAACGCCCGCCGCCACCAGGAACGAGCGCTCCGGCGGAAGGTGACGGACAAAGAGCTCGAACGTGGCGCGACAGTCCACGTGCCGCTCGAAATATCCGGCCGCCATGGTCAGCTCGTACAGATCAACCAGCAGGGCCGGGTTTGATAGCTCTTCAGCAGCGCCCATAACGTGAGCATTTCCGCGCTCGAAAGTCAGTATGGAAGCGCAAGGAAGCCTAGTCAAGCGAGCGAAAGGTGGGGGATTGGCTCAGGAATCCTGCTCAACGTCTGGCCATTGCTTGAGCGATAGCGGAGAGAACCGGGTCCGGCCGTACATAGCGGCCGGTCGGCCCGACGAGGATGAAATTCGCATTCTGTGCGTTTCTCGTGCGGATATGGAAAGCTCCCTGCGCAGCCATATAAACCGCGTTCTTGCGGGCCTCAGCAATTTGGGACGCCTGGAAGTCAAGATGATGGACGGTATCCGAAGGGCCGCTCGGGCTTGTAGCTTCCCGGCCCTCGTAGAGGATGGATCTGCCGACGATAAGCATCTCTCCCATGCAATAGTTGGGGGCGGGCGGGCCATGATCGTGAACGACGCGGAAATGCGGGAGGTTCTCGATGATACTAATTGGGGCCACAACCGCGCGGGCCTTGAGGGTGGCTACGCCGTTCGAAAATACCACCTCGACTGCATCCCCTGGCGGATGACCCGACAAGGCGTTCATGACATCCGGATTGGCCGTCAAATCGTGTCCAGCAACGGAATCGACAACGAAGCCGGGTAATAAACCTATCCGCTCGGCGGGGCCGCCCGGCACCACGGCTAAAACCACAACTCCCCGTTCCCCTTCCGGCGCTTTGCGGAATAAGAAACCCAGCGTCCCCCGCACCCCGGACTGGCCGGCGGCGGGTTCGGGATTGGAAGGTGGCGGCGCAGGTTGGACAACGGCTTTCGAAGACTGAAGGCTAGCTTCAAGCTTAGTTGTCTGGCCATTGGTCAAAGACACTTGTTGCTCGAAGTCCTGATAGCCCGAGAGGGCGAGACGCACACTATGTTGGCCGGGCGAGAGCTGTGAGAGCTTCAATCGGCCTTGCGGGCTGGTGGTTGCCACAGGTTCATCGTCAACGTAGACCTGGGCGCCGCCGGGATGGGACTGGATCATCAGGATCGGTGGTCCCGCGACCGGCGGAGAAACCGGTGTTTCGGTCTCCGGTTTGTTCGCCGGCTTCGGCGCGAGTTCTTTAAGCGTCTTGATCAGCGAATCGTTGGCTCCCGCGTCCCTCAACTCCCCTTCCACAGAGGTAGTCACCTGGAACGAGATGCCAAATTGGCGAGCGGCTCCTCCCACTTTGGACGAAGGAAGGTCGGCGGTCAGCAGGTCTATCACTTCTTGTTTCGAGAGAGGTTTTCCAGACGTCTGCGCGAAGTTCGTCCGGCCCGGGGCGACAATCAACCCGAACAGGCAGAACAAAACCGCCCAACGCGTGCTTCTTTGAGATCTGGGGAGGAGGCTGGACGTGCGAAAACCCACCACCTGCTTATAAACCCCGGAATCTTTGCCGTCAACACGTATTCGGGTCCGAATCGCGCAAGTGTCAGTGTCTCCCGAGAATTCGAGCGGCCTTTATCTTTGATTTCAACTTGCTGTTTGTGGGGTCGGCCTCTAATCCTTTGTTATATTCGCCGATGGCGGCATCATACATCCCGCGATTGAAGTAAAAATCCCCCATCGCGATGGCCTGCTGAACCGCCTTGGTATCCTTGCGAGGTTGAGGGGGCTCAGGCGCCGGTTTCACCTCGATGGTGACACTTCTTGTCGCGTCGGGCGAGACACCGTTTGTGGCTGTCAACGTAATCGCATAAGTCCCCATCGTTCCCGACTCGGGCGTGCCGCTGATTGCTCCCGTCGAAGGGTCAAAACTAAGCCCCCGTGGCAACGTTCCCGACTCGCTAATGGTCGGCGACGGCTTGCCGGTTGTTGACATCGTGGTCGAACCGCGCGTGCCCACGGTGAATGCTGGATTCGAGACTGTCCCGATAGTCGGCGCCAGTGTAGAAGCCGGCGGAACCGATTTCTCAGTGACAGCGCTCGGGACAGGATTCGGAATGACCGGTATGGGCTGCGGCCTGGTCACATAGTAATACACCCCGCCGCCGCCCAGGCCGAGGAAGAGGATCCCGAGAGATACCCACAGCCCCCACTGTGACTTGGGTTGCGGAGGAACAACCTTAGGCGACACAACCTGCTGCCTGGGTTGCTGCTGGGAAATCTTGGGCGTGCCGGGCGTCTCCTGAGGCTTCCGCAGAGGCACATCGCCGGGCCTCACCGAGGCGTCACCAGCCGCGGGCTGGCTTGGCGAGCTTCGCGGCTGTTCCTGTTGCGGACCCGGCGGTCCCACGCCCGCCCCTCCGCCGCCGGCTCGGAGGCGATTGGCCTCGAGCGACTTGCGAAGCTCCTGGGCGGCGTTCGTCGGATATCCCACGCCAGGCAAGACGACGCGCGTCTCAGGCATGGCCGGCTCATCCGCCGCCATTTTTTCCGCGCGATCCAGAGCTTCGATGAGCGCCACGGCGTTGTTGGGTCTCAGGTCACGATTCTTCTCGAGCAGCCGCATGACCACGGCGGCGAGCGGCGCCGGAATGTGCAGCTCCGGGTGGATAGTCGCCAGCGGCGCCGGAGGCGTCTGCAGGTGCGCGAGGATCATGGCCATCGTGGTGTCGGCTTTGAAAGGCAGGTCGCCGGAAAGCATCTGATACATCACCACGCCCAGCGAGTACAGGTCCGAGCGCCCGTCCAATTCGTCCCCGCGTTTCCCCATGGCCTGCTCGGGGGACATATACTGCGGAGTGCCTATCACCTCGCCGACCTTGGTCAAGGTCACCGCGCCCGCCTCAGCTCCCAGGCGGGCTTCTTTCACCTTGGCAATTCCAAAGTCCAGCACTTTGACTTGCTCGCCGCGCGGCGAGTTAATAAGGACGATATTGTCGGGCTTGATATCGCGGTGGACCATGCCCAGCTCGTGCGCAGCGCCGAGCGCCGAGGCCGCTTGCTTGATGATCGAGCAGGTTCGCGCCGCGGGCAACGGCCCTACATCCTGAATCAGCTTCTTCAAGCTTTGCCCTTCGATGTACTCCATAACCATGAAGGGCCGGCCGTCTTCGGCCTCGTCAATGTCGTCCACGCGCACGGCGTTGGGATGCTGGAGCTTGCGGGTGATTTTGGCTTCGTGCTTGAAGCGCTTGACGAACGTGTCGTCCGCCATCAGGGCGGGGTTGATCACCTTGAGCGCGCGCGGCTCTTCGAAATCTATGTGCAGGGCTTTGTAAACCGTCCCCATGCCGCCCTGTCCGAGCTGGCAGAGGATGCGGTATTTGTCGCAAATCACCGCGCCGTCGGACCACCGTCCGCGCTCGACGAGCGCCGTGCCATCCTCCGGGCAGGCGTTAAATGCGTTGGGATAGCTGTTTTGGCAGGTCGGACAAATTTTCATCAAGGGGAACCCGACTCGGCCGGATTATACCACACCGTGCTCGAGCAAGTCGCGCCGCGTCGGTCGACACCGCGGCGTCAGGGAGGATCTTTCTTCGAATGCTTGTGCGAAGCGGATTTGTCTCCAGTTAATCGAGCCACGGGTCAACGGGAGGGCCAATGCCATGTTGGATTGCTGAGTTCGTCGGCTCCGACAACTGTGGTCTCGCCGAAACGTTTTTCAAGCGTGATGGAATTACAGCCGGCTTCGGCAAGCGCCGTGATTAGCGGCGTGGAATGGGTGACCACGATGATCTGCGAGCGCTCGGATGCGTGCACGATCAATCGTGCCAAAGGCGCTAGCAAATCTGGATGCAGGCTTGTCTCAGGCTCGTTAAGTACCATCAGCGCTGGAGGTCTAGGCGTCAGGAGCGCCGCAACAAGAAGAACGTATCGAAGGGTGCCGTCCGACAACTCGGCCGCGCTGAGAGGTCGCAATAACCCGTGCTGCTTCATTTGCAGCGAAAGCCAGCCCGAATTGTTCTCAACCTGCAACGAACCTCCAGGAAAAGCGTCCCCCACTGCCGCCGTGAGAGCCTCGTTGTCGCCGATCTCTCTAATCGTCTGGATAGCGGCAGCAATATCAACACCATCGTTAGCAAGAACAGGAGTTCGCGTGCCGATCTGGGCGGAACGAGCTGGGGCATCGGAATCGGTTCGGAAATGATCGTAGAACCGCCAGGCGCGGATCGACTCGCGGAGCGTCAGCATTTCGGGGCCGTTCCTCGGGTCGGCGATCTGGGTCATCATGCTGTCGAATGGCGACAAGTTATGGCTTACAACACGCCATTCCCCTTGCTCAGAGCGGATACGAACGACACAGCCGTCACGTTCTGTTAGCACCGTCGAAGGCCGTGCCAGTGGGCCATGCCAGATGCACTCCCGTTTGATCTCGGGGTCAAGACTGAAGGCCGACTTCCCTGGCGGAGGCAGACCCAAATCAATCAAATAGCCGAAGTCTTCGCTGGCGAATCCAAGACGAAGACTCACCGGCTTCTGCCGGACAGTCCCCTGCACGGGATGTTCACCGCGTCGAACAGCGCGTGAGATTGTCTCAGGCCCGGCCCACAGGGTGGATTGGAGACCCCCCTCTCGCGCCAGCGATGAAACGACACGTCCCTGGGCTGTATCAGCCAGAAGGCGCAGCGCGCGATAGACGTTGGATTTACCGCTTCCATTTGCGCCAGTGATCAAATTGAGGCGCTGAATGGGGAGCACGAGGTTCCGCAACGACCGGTAATTGGAAATCGCGAGCGTTGAAAGCATGGTGTATCTCGGAGGACGGTCGAATGCGGTAGTTTACGCTAGAGAACGTGATATCTTCGCGGCAAATCCCCGGAACCGTCGAGAACAGCCCTTCTCACCATCAATTCAGTCTGGCTGGACCCAAACGGCATTCGAGGAAATGGCTCGTCGGTAGGCACCATATGCTTATCAATTGTCATTGGGGGCCAGAGGCTGGGAACCGTTGACGGCGTACTCGGAAATTTACCCGCTACACTCGCGTCATTCGCGCCGCCTCGCCGAGATTGATTTTAATTTCCTGCCGCCAGAGTGCGCTCGGTTAGCATGCGGTCGAGGGCCAAACTGACGTCTTCCGGTTTCTTGGCGGAGAAATACCAGTCAATCGTGCAGTGCAAGCCCTCGCGGAATGAAATCAGAGGTTCCCAGCCCAGCAGCCGCTTGGCGAGCGCGTTGTCGGCGACGCGGTTCATGGGGCCCGTGGGCATTTCCGGATGGAGCTCGATTTTGGCCTTGTGGCCGGTGTAGCGCAGGACTTCGTTCACGGCATCCAAGACCCGCGTGCGCTCCATGGTGCCGAGATTGATGCCGGTGCCGTCGTCAATTTTTTCAGCCGCCAAAAGCGTGCCGTGCACGATGTCTGAAACGTGAGTCCAGTTGCGAATTTGCTCGCCGTTGCCCCACACGACGAAAGGGTCCTGCTTCAAATAAGCGCGCGCGATCATGGCGATGACGGCGTGGTTTTCGTGTCCTCGCTCCCCGTAGACAGTGAAGTAGCGGCAACAGGCCGACTTCAGGCCCCAGTCGCGATAATAAGTCCTCAGCGTCATTTCAGCCATGAGCTTTGCCCAGCCGTACATGTTGTCGGCTTCGTAGGGCGGGCTCACCATGTCTTCCTTGAGGTACACCGTCTCGGACGGGTCTGTTTGCAGATGATTCGGATAAACGCACCCGGAGGAAGCGTAGACGACCTTCCAAACCTTCGCTTCGCGGCAAGCGAGAAAGAACATGCCATCAAGCGTAAGGTTCGTGGAGCAGGCAGCCTGGTGCAAGTCCACGTACCCTCTCCCGCCGTGGTCCGCAGCGAGATGAAACACCAATTCGCAATCGCCGACGGCCTGGCGGGCAAATTCCTGGCGAAGCAGGTCGCCTTCGAGGAACTCGATGGCTCCTTCGCGGAGGTGGCGTTGGATATTTTGAAGCTGGCCGCTCGTCAGGTTGTCCGCGACGCGCACCTTGGCGCCGCGTTCAACCAGCGCGTCCACCAGGGCCGACCCGACGAAGGACGCCCCGCCGGTCACCAAGACCCTTCGCCCCTTCCAGAACATACTTTGACTCCTGGCTGATCGTCACGATCGAGCCTTGGGACATTTGCTTCGCGCGAACTGGACCGTCGCTCTGCTCAGTATATCACCAGCGTCGCACTTCGGCCCCCGTGCCGCGTCGGCCCATCTGGAGCCCCTACTGCGGGGGCTGAGATTCTGCTAATATCCATGGCTTAGCCTTTCGCGGGGCCGAGAGGCGCACACTCATGACCCTCACCATCCCGAAAGGAAATTTTCGCGTGCTTCTATTGATTGCTGAAGCCCTCGCGTTCCTCTTGGCATCCACTTGGACGGCCAAGAGCTATATCGCCGGGCGATTGGCGGGAGAGGGAGCGACTCCGGCGCACATCGAGGAGGCCCGGCGGCTCGATCCAAACAATGCCATCTACGACCTCGACCTTGGCCGGTTCTACCAATACGTGCCCGCCGAGATCAACCCGAACCTGGCGGTATCGCATCTGAGGCACGCCGTCGAGCTCGATTCGCACGACCCGGAAACGTGGCTGGACCTGGGAGCGGCCCTCGAACTCCAGGGACAAGTTCGGGAAGCCGAACCGTGTTTCGACCGCGCCAACAGCCTGGCGCCCCGCGACCCCCAAGTGCAGTGGGCCATTGCCAATTTCCTCCTCCTGCACGGCGACGTGAACCAAGCCTTCCTTCATTTCCAGGTCGTGCTCGCCGGGACTCCTCGCTACAACCAGGCCATCTTCGACATCGCTTGGAAGGCGTCGGGAAACGGAGCTCAAATCCTCGACGAAGTCATTCCGCGGGAGCTCTCGGCGGAATTGGCCTATCTACATTATCTGGTCCCGCTCGACCGGCTAACGGAGGCACAAGCCGTCTGGAAACGTCTGGTGAGCGGCCCGGTCACATTTTCCCCGCTCGAAGCCGCCGACTTCATCAATCGCCTCATCGAAACCCATCACCCGGTGGAAGCATTCGACGTATGGACCGACCTGCGGCAGAAAGTGTTGATGGACGCCGACCTTGCGCCGCAGGGGGCGAACCTCGTGGTCAACGGCTCGTTCGAAGGGGAAATCGAAAACGTCGGATTCGGCTGGCGCGTTGCGCCTTCAAACGACCTGCGAGTCTGGCGGGACAGCGCAGAGTTCCATTCGCCCGGCTTTTCGCTCGCCGTCGAATTCCTTGGCAAGGAAAATCTCGACTTCCATCACGTTTTCCAATACGTCCTCGTGGAACCCGGCAAGACCTACAATCTCGACGCCTTCCTGAAGACGCAGGGCATCACCACTAACAGCGGGCCGCGCCTGGAAGTCCGCGACGCCTACGACCCGGCGGCACTGAATAAATTGACGGACGACCTCAAGGAAGATTCCTTGGGATGGACGCACCAGAGTCTGGCGTTTACGTCCGGGCCGCGGACCCAACTTTTGGTCGTTGGGCTGGCCCGCATCCCCAGCGAAAAGCTGGACAACCAAATTTCCGGACGCGTTTGGCTGGATGACGTGAGGTTGGCGCCGGCCATAAAGCCCTGAGCGAGCGCCGAAGATAGCGCCTTCAGGCGACGAAACGGCCCGAGCCTTTCCGGTCCTCCCGCCTCTCCAGGCAGGACGCCTTGTATCCGATTCCCAGCACACAGGCAAAGATCAGGGCGTTGGCAGGTATGTGCAGGTTGAAGTCAATCAGGCTGTGAACGAGCATGGCTAGAATGGATCCGATGCATCCGAGCGTGACCGCGCGACGATATTGGCGTGGATCGTCGAGAAACGATACGACCATGCGGACGAAAAGAACGGCGATGGGGACAAAAAGCAGAGCGGCTCCGGCCCATCCCGTCTCAGCCGCAACTTCCAGGTAATCATTGTGGGCGTGGTCCACGAAGAAGGACACGAAGGTGGTCTGATAGGGCTTGAAAGCCAACCCGAATGTCCCGAAGCCCGTTCCGAACAGCGGAAAGTCCCGGCAAAGCCGAAGGGTGTCCGCCCAAATGATCGAGCGCCCCTCCAATTGGATGTACCCGGGCTCCCTCATCGCTTCAAACCGGCTCAACACCGGTCCCAGACCAATCCAGAGGCCATAGGCAAGAACCCCCATGACAAAAAGAAGCATCGCAAGCGTCCAGGCCTTGTGCCGGGTCTTAGCCTGCGTGAGCAACATTACAAAGATCAAGCTGAAGACAGCTACCAGAATCCCGCCCCGCGAGCGCGAGAAGACGTCCGCGAGCATAAGGACGGAAAGCAAAACCAGAAAGAGGATCGTCCTAGCGCCTGCCCCCGGGCTTCGAGGCAGGTGCGGCCACGCCGCCTGCCTCGAGCCTTCTGTTTGCCAGGCCTGGAATTGATAAAATGCCATGGCAAAGGCGAATGGGATGACCATTTCAAGGAATCCAGCGTAATGGTTCCGATTAATGTACGTCCCCGTGGCTTCGTAGAGGTTCACACCCTTGGTGTACCCAAAAACTCTCTGCCATCCCGTCAGGTATTGAATTATGCCGCAGCCCGCTTCGAAGCAGGCGAGCCCTCCTAGCGCGATGAGAATCGCGTTCCGATGCGAATTCGAATCGTGAAGCCAGGCAGCGAGCACGAAGATCGAGAGGCAGGCGGCGAATTCGAATAATGCCACTTGGGTGTCGTGAGGGTAAATGCTCAAGGCGGTCCACTTCGAGGCGGCGGCCGGAGAGACGAGGGTTAAATCGAGCCACCGGTGGGGCGACAATGTCCGCACCAGGGAGGGCGGCAGCGGCAGCAGGGCGAGCCCCGTCCAGGCGAGAAAAAGCATTGGCCAGACGGGGAGAGGAAGGTTGAGGACGCCAGACCTTGTCTGTTTCCACACCACCAGGAAGAGGGCCAGGAAGAGGCACACTTCGCCGGTGGAATAGGCCCAGGCCTCCACTCCGCCGAAGGCCAGCGCGGAACCGCAAATTACGAACACGAGAACAACAGTGACGAGGTTTTTCACAATCTGCGGCTAAGCTTGCTTGGGGACCAGTCCCCGCCAGTACTCCTTCAGGTCTTGAAGCGTTTTCTCCAGCCGAAATTCCGGTACCCAGTCCACCGTTCGCCGGGCTTTCCCGGGGTCACCCCAGAATTCCGCGGGATCGTTCGGTCGAACCCGGCTCTGGTCCACAATCACCTTCACCGGAACTGAAACCAAGGAGGAAAGGATTCCGACGACCTCTTCGATGGAAACCGGCCGGCCCGAGCAAAGTTGATAGACTTCCCCCGGACGTCCATGCTCCAGAAGGAGATCATAACCGCGAACGATGTCTCGCACGTCGGTAAAATCACGCCGGACTCTAAGATTGCCGACCGTCAGCACGGGTGGTTGGAGTCCCGCTTCCATAAGCGCCACTTGCTGGGCCAAGCTGGAACATACGAACCCCGCGGATTGGCGCGGACCGGTGTGGTTAAAAGGCCGAACCAGCACCACCGGCAGCCCATAGCTGGCCTGATATTGCTCAACAATCAATTCCGCCGCCGCCTTGCTTCCAGCATAAGGGGTCCGCGGGCTGAGGGGACAATCCTCTCGCAGCGGCATCCGTTCCGAGCCGACAGGCCCGTAAACTTCCGAGGTACTGACGAAGAGCAGTCGGCTGTCAAAGGCTTCCCGCCGCCACCCCTCGAGAATGTTAAGAGTCCCGGACAAATTGACCTCATAAGTTAGGGCCGGGTTCCGTAGCGACTCTTGCGGTGAGGATAGGGCCGCCAAGTGATACATGCGGTGAGGGTGATGATAAGCGAGGATGCGAAAGATGGTTTCAGAATCCCGCACGTCCGCGCGAATCAATTCGATTCGTTCGAGCCCAGGGCGAAGATTGTCCAGGTCATCGTGCGGAGACGCCAAGGCGATGACCTCGAGCCCTTGGCCCAGGAGGTATTCCACCAAATGGGAACCCGAAAATCCGCCCGCACCGGTAATGAGAGCCTTCAACGGGGAGTCTCCCCCGCGCGGGCCGAAATCGGCTGGGCGCGGAGCCGTTCGAGGTCCGCATCCACCATCAGGCGGATCAATTCCTCGAAGGCCAATCGAGGCCTCCATCCCAGTTCCTTTTCAGCCTTGGAATAATCGCCGCGCAGGTGATAAATTTCCGCCGGACGAATCAAACCTGGGTCTGTTTCCACGTGCTCGCGATAGTCCATCCCTAAGCGCGCAAAGGCCGTTTCCAGAAGCTGCCGCACGGAATGGCTGAGTCCCGTCGCGACCACGTAATCCCCCGGCCGATCCTGTTGCAACATCAACCACATCGCTTCGACGTAATCGCCTGCAAAACCCCAGTCGCGCTCGGCATCGAGATTTCCCATGGGCAACTTCTTCTGTAGGCCCAGCTTAACTCGCGCTGCGGCATAGGTCACTTTGCGCGTGACAAACTCGTTGCCTCGCCGCGGAGATTCGTGGTTGAACAAAATGCCGGAACAGGCGAAAAGCCCGTAACTCTCCCGATGATTGACCGTGATCCAGTGCCCATAAAGCTTGGCGACGCCGTAAGGGCTTCGAGGATAGAAGGGTGTCTTTTCGTTCTGAGGTGATTCTTGAACCATGCCGAACATCTCGCTCGAAGAAGCCTGGTAAAAACGAATCTTGGGATTGACTATTCGAATGGACTCGAGCAGGCGGGTAACGCCCAGAGCCGTAAATTCGCCGGTCAGTACAGGCTGGTTCCAGGACGTAGGCACGAACGACTGCGAGGCGAGGTTATATACCTCCTGCGGCTCCGCCTGCTGGATGGCGCTGATCAGCGAATTCTGGTCGAGAAGGTCACCGGGGAGCAGGTCAAGTCTGTGCTGAAGACGCCGCACCAGCCCGTAAACTTTGTACCCCTTGGCGAGGAGAAACTCGGCCAGGTAGGAGCCGTCCTGGCCCGTGATACCGGTGATCAGTGCCGTTTTGCCCATGACCTCCCCCCTTGGAAAAGCTCCAGAAGAGGGAGCAAATCCAGTCCCTGGCAGGGTTCTCGAGAGCCCTTGGGCACCCCACCCCCCTCAATTCGAAGCGGCCGAACTTTTCGAACCAGCTCCACGGCGGAAACCGATGCCCATCGCTCGAAGGATGTCGTACACCCGGATGCGGTCATTTTGCTGTGCGGCTCCAACGAGCCGGTCCACGCTCCCATTCAGCGTTTCAAGGGCCCACGGGTGCGGGGCAACCTCCAAGAGCTTTTCAAATCGGGTAGGGCGGAGCACTTCATCCTCCCAGACCAGCTCTTCGAAGAGTTTCTCACCGGGCCGCAATCCGGTGATGGCAATCTCGATGTCCTTCCCCGGTTCGAGCCCCGCCAGGTTTAGGAGATCTTTGGCCAAGCCGAGGACCTGGACCGGGTCGCCCATATCCAAAACAAACACCTCGCCGCGCCGGCCGAGCGTGCCTGCCGAGATGACGAGCCGGACGGCCTCCGGGATGGTCATGAAGAACCGGACAACGTCCGGGTGCGTCACCGTAATCGGGCCGCCCTGGGCGATTTGCCGCTGGAACAGGGGGATGACGCTCCCCCGGCTCCCCATGACGTTCCCGAACCGGACGCAAGCGGCTTCCGGCGCGCCGGCGCCGGCATAGGTCTGGACGAGCAACTCGCCCACGGATTTCGTCGCCCCCATGACGCTGGTCGGATTGACGGCCTTATCGGTGGAGATAAAGACAAAGCGCGCGGTCCCCTGGCGCCGGCACGCCTCGAGCAGCGCCCGCGTACCCATGACGTTGTTCAGCACCGCTTCACACGGGTTTTTTTCCATCAGCGGGACGTGCTTGTGGGCTGCCGCGTGGAAAACGATCTCCGGCTTGTGCTCGGCGAAGATCGCCTTCAGGCGGTCCGCGTGCCGCACGTCGGCGATCTGAGGTTCGATGCGGGCCTCCGGAAAACGGAATACGATTTCCTGCTGCAGCTCGTAAGTCGAATTCTCGTCCTTGTCCAGGAGAATCACGGCGGCCGGGTCGAGCAGCAAAAGCTGACGGACCAGCTCGCTCCCGATCGAGCCGCCGGCGCCCGTCACAAGAATCCGCTTCCCGCCGTAAAAGTTGCGGACCTCTCGGTCGAACTCGGAAATCTCGACGGGTTGCCGGTCGAGCAAATCTTCCATGCGCAGTTGGCGGACCTGGCTGATCCTGGCCCCGCCCCTAAATAACTCCTCAACGCCCGGGACAATTTTCGCGGGAATAGAAATCTCTTCGCAGCGCGACAGGATTCCGGCCAGGTCTTTTTTCTCCACGCGGGCCATGCTGACCACAACCTCGTCCACCCGCGAGGAAGCGACGAGGCGGCCCAGGGAATCCCCGGCCCCCATCACGCGCGCGCCAAAGATGACCGTGCCAACCTTCTTCGGATCGTCGTCCACGAATCCCACCACTTCAAACTCCGGCTGCTTCTGCAGCTCCTTGATCAGCATGAGGCCGGCACGCCCGGCGCCGTAAAGCAGCACTCGCTTGGCCACGCGGGCCGGATGGAGAGAACCGCGTTGGCCCCGTTCGTACAATATGCGCCGCAGCCCCCGCGCGCTGAGCGCACCGAGGAGCGAAAACAAATACTCCATGGCGATGATGCTCAAGGGAATTCGCAGACGGTAAGCCAGCATCATGTGGGCCGGATAGAAGAGGCGAATCCCCACCAGCCCCGCCGTCACCACCGAAAGCGACCGGGCAATCATGATCGCGTCCGGGAGCGAAACGTAACGCCAAATGAAACGGTAAATCCCCAGCCGCCAATTCACGATCAGGCGCGCGGCAATCAGGTATGGCACCCAGTGGAGAAACTGCCTGGTAAAGTCCCAGGGAACGTCCCCTTCGAAACGCATCAAGTAGGCGAACGCGAACGACGCGGCAAAGATCACCCCGTCCACGATCAATTGGTTTTTTCGGCTGTAGGGATCGAATTTTCGCAATCGCAACCTGTTTGCGCCGGGCTCCTCCGCCTGACCCGCCATAGAGCCGGCCCCTATTCGCGCGTCTATCGGGCGCTTTTCGCTCGTTCGAGGAGAGGCTCGATTGACCCGACCACACCCTCGACGGAAAGGCCGTAGGCCGCTTTGAGATACTCGTGCCCACCCACGCGGGCCGTGAACGCCGGCGGCAGCCCCAGGCGCTTGAACCGCCCACGCGCCTCGTTCGTCTCGGCAAGCACCTCGGCCACGGCGCTTCCCAGCCCGCCCACGATGCTGTGCTCTTCAAGCGTCACGATTGCCGAGGTCTCGCGCGCCGCCTGAAGGACCGCTTCGGTATCCAACGGCTTCACGGTGTGCATGCTCAAGACGCGCGAGCGGACGCCCTCCCGCTCCAACTGCTCGGCGACCCGGACGGCGGTCGCGAGCATTGTCCCCGTGGCGATAAGGCAAAGGTCGTCTCCGTCGCGCACGGTGATTGCCCGTCCGATGCGGAACTCCACGCGGGGCCCGTGCACGAGCGGCTCGCCGGATCTTCCCAGGCGCAAATAGCACGGCCCCGGGCGCTCCGCCACGGCGCGCGTCGCCGCCGCGGCTTCGACAGGATCTCCGGGAGCCACCACGGTGGTATTGGGTAACACCCGAATGATGGCCAAGTCCTCGGTGGCGTGATGGGTGACCCCGAGCGCCCCGTAGGCCAGCCCGCAGCCTACGCTGACGATTTTCACGTTCGCGTTGTGGTAACAGACGTCGTTTCGAATCTGCTCGACACAACGCAAGGTGGGAAAATTGGCGATCGAATAGGTAAACACCACTTTGCCGCAGAGCGCCAACCCTGCAGCCACGCCGGTCATATTCTGCTCCGCGACGCCCACGTTGAGAAATCGCTTCGGAAACCGTTCCGCGAACGGCTCGACCACCGAAAAACCCACGTCGCCGACGACCAGAAAAATCCGGTCATTTGTCTCCGCCAGCTCCAAAAGCGTGCGGATAAATGCCGACCTCATTCCGCCGCCTCCAACTCGGCCAGCGCCTTTTCGAGCTCGGTATCGTCGGGAGGCCGATAGTGCCAAAGCAGGTTATCTTCCATGAAACTGACGCCTTTTCCTTTGACCGTATGCGCGATGATACAACTGGGCCGGGTGGGTTCGAACGGCACCGATCCGAGGGCTGCCGCGATCGCCGGAATTCGGTGGCCGTCAATTTCACGCACACCCCAGCCGAACGATTTCCACTTTTCCGCCAAAGGCTCGAGGTCCAGAATATCTTCCACACGCCCGAGGCTTTGGATTTTGTTGTAATCCACCATCGCAACCAGATTGTCCAGGTGGTGATGCGGAGCAAACAAGGCCGCCTCCCATGTGGAGCCTTCATCACATTCACCGTCGCTGAGCATTACATAGACGCGGGAGGGCCGCCCGTCGCGCTGGCCGGCGAGCGCCATCCCGCACGCAATCGCGAGGCCGTGGCCGAGCGAGCCGATGGAGGCATCCACGCCGTCCAGGTCGGAGACCGGGAAGAAGCCCGCCTCCGCTAGCGCCGCGTAAGCCGCCGCCGCACCGTGACCCTTGCTCAGCAAAAACCGGTCGCGGTCGGGCCACTCCGGCTCCCGCGGGTCCACCCGCAGCACACCTCCGTAAAGCATGGCGAGCATGTCGACGATGGAGAGGGCTGTCCCGACGTGTGAACTGCGCGCCCGGTGCGTCATGGTCACGACGTGGCAGCGCAGGCGCTTCGCCAGCGTCTTGGCCGGCTCCCGAGCCATGCGTTTGAGAGGTTCGGTCACGCCCTTCTCCTGCCTTCAAGAAACTTCCCGAGCATTATACGGGTCCCACTCAAAACGCCGCAAAGCGGCTTTGCCGATCCCGAAAGTTCCAAGGAGCGCCCGCGCTTCACCCAAGCCAGATGCCAAATCTCTTCATTTCTCATCCCCAATAGACCATCGGCAGTCGGGGTGCGGGGCGGCGGACCTCAAGCCCTCGGTCGGTCGCCAAGCCGGGCTCCACCCTCCAGAAACTCGCGTTCCACAGGTGTGAGTGTCCACCCGGCCGCCCCCACATTATCTTCGATTTGCGCCGGCCGCTTGACGCCCGCAATCACGGATTTTACCCTGGCGATTAACGGCTCGCAGGCCTCGAGACCATCGGGACTGAAGCGCTCGCTTCGAGCCCGAAGGTCGGTGCCCGCGAATTTCGATCCGGGGCCGTAACGGCCAGTAAGCAACCCCTGCCCGAGCGGACTGTAAGGTAAGAATGCGAGGTCAAATTCTTCCACAGCGCTGTGAACCTCTTCGCCCCTTTCCGGCTCGACCAAGCTGTAAGGCAATTGCAAGGACTCAATCCGGCTCGCTCGCTGGGCTTCACGGACCTGCTCGGGTGCGAAGTTGCAGACTCCGATGCAGCCGATCTTGCCCGCCTCCTGGAAACGCTTCAAGGCAGCCAGAGTATCGCCGATGGGCGTTTTGCCGTCCGGCCAGTGGACCTGATAAACGGGAATGCGCTCCAGTTTCAGGCGGCCGAGACTCGCCTCGATCGCTTCCGCGGCGTAACGCGGGCTGATGTCCCGTTCGGTGCGGCCTCGCGCGTCCCATTTCACGCCAAACTTCGTCGCGACGACGACTTTGTTTCGATCTTCCCCCAGGCCGGCCGCGAGGATCTCCTCCGAGTGGCCAAGGCCGTAAACGTCGGAGGTGTCAAAGAAGTTTACGCCCAGCTCAAGAGCCCGCCGGATGGCCGCCAGGCTTTCCCGATCGCCCGTGGGCCCGTAGTCATAGCCCCCGATCGCGGCGCAGCCGAACCCCACCCGAGAGACCGCGAAGTCCGTTCGTCCGAACCTCACGCGCTCCAATCCCGCCCTCCTCCCGAGCCAAATGCCACACGGATGAGTGTCGCAAATGTCCAAAAAAGGATTCGCAGGTCTTCCCTGAACGAGCGCTTCCGCACGTATTTCAAACGCAACCGGTTCTTTTCCGCCCGCAGTCGCGTCAGGAAAAATTCGTGAGCGTTCTCGGAACCAAGCTCTTTGCCCAGCTCGACGAACCGAATCGAGGAATAGTCCGTAATGCCGGGCGGGACGGTGAGGATAAGTATCTCTTCGTCGCGATAGGCGCTGGTATGCTCTTCGACTTCCGGCCTCGGCCCGACCAGGCTCATTTCGCCTTTCACCACGTTCAGCAGTTGCGGCAACTCGTCGAGCTTGTAGCGGCGAAGGAATCGGCCCACGCGAGTGATCCGTGGGTCGTCATGGGACGTCGTGGTCCCCGTCTTTTCTGCGTCCACCGTCATAGTCCGAAACTTGAAAATGCGCAATTTCTTTCCCCGGTAGCCGACCCGGACGCCGCGGTAAAAGACCGGGCCGGGCGAGTCGAGCTTGATGATGAGCGCGATGAGGCCCAGCCCCGGGGCCAGCACCGCCACTCCTGCCAGGGCCGCGATCAGGTCGAAGCCTCGCTTAAAAAACGCATACATGGCCCGCAAAAGGCCTCCGCGAATTCACGCTCTGGCTGTCGCTGGCGACTGCCCGCTTGCCTGTTTCCGCGGTTTCGCCAGCGTAAATACCATGATCCAGGCGTATCGGCCAATCCAATCGTTCTTCAACAGCACCCGATCCACACGGTCCAAAAACCTGCGAAGGGGGTGGAACCAGTGCGTTTTGCGGAACGGCACAGCGGCAAGCGCGGCCAAGTGGAAGAACCGCGCGTCGACTTCCCGGAAATACGCTCGGGCGCGCGCCAAATCGTCGACGGTCAGGATGTGGCTCACCTCCCAGGCGGTTCGCAGGTGCGGCGTCATCTTCCGATAAAAATGGATAAGGGGGTTGTGCCGCAGCGCCTCGATGCAGATCATTTCACCATCCGGCTTCATGATGCGGCGCAATTCCCGCATCGCGCGATTGAGGTCGAGATGGTGCAGGGCGCCGTACTCAACGACCACGTCGAAGGCGCTGTCCGGGAAGCGGGTAGCCTCGGCGTCCATGACCTCAAACTTGCAGGTTTTTTCCACGCCTTCACGAGCCGCGTTGAGGCGCGCGTTTTCGATGCCTTCGGGCGAGATGTCAATACCAATGGTGTCACCCCCGCAATGGGTCGCAAAAAGGGCATTCTCCCCACTCCCGCAACAGTAATCGAGCACCCGCTTGCCGGCGCAGCGTGCCCGGAGCCAGTCCTGGTAATAGGTTTCGCTGCTGGCGGTGACGGAATAGAATTTGATATTTGAGAAATGTTTCTTGAAGGCCTCGGGGTCGCGAATCAAATGCGAGGGGTCTTTGACCTGCTCTTCGGCCACCGTATCAATGTGGCGCTCGTAACCCTGAAGGATAGTGCGACGACGGCGCGAGTGTTCGATTTCTTGGAGCTTCCTCTCCTCCAAGTTTTCAAGTCCGGAGACCTTTGCCTCTTCCAAGCTAACTTGCCTCCAAGCTGTTCTGGCGGGGCGGCGGCTCAAATGGCGCCGCGCTGTTCGGCCGGCGCAAGTTTCAAGCCCTTTGCTTTACTGCCTCGGCCAACTCGGTGACCACCTGCCCGACCTGAGCCTCCGTCAGGTTATTGAAAAAAGGGAGCGCCAAGCTCCGGCGAGAGACGGACTCCGTGACGGGCAGATCACCCTCCTGGCATCCCCATTTCTCCCGGATATAAGGCTGCAAATGCACCGGGGAAAAATATCCGCGCGTGGGGATTCCACGGGCTTCCATCGCCTGCATCACCGGATCACGGTCCAGGCCCTCACTCAAAGTCACCACGTATAAGCACCAACTCATTTGCGCATAGGGTCTTACAACGGGCGGCCGGACCCAGTCGAGGCCCGAAAGCCTTTCTGTGTACATCCTGGCCACTCGCTCGCGTTTATCGAGAAACATTTCAAGCCGTTTCAACTGTGATATCCCCAAGGCGGCTGACATCTCAGGAAGGCGATAGTTGAATCCCAGCCGTTCGTGGTCGAGCCATGAGCCCATTTCTCCCCTGCCCTGATTACGCAGGCTCTCAGCCAAACGCTTGATTTGGTCGTCGTTGGTTAGGATAACTCCACCCTCACCCAGGGTCACCTGCTTGTTTGGATAGAAGGAGAATGCTGCTGCGTCCCCTAACCGGCCAATTTTAGTGCCCTTGTATTCCGCCCCTAAGGCTTCGCAGGCGTCATCAATGATCCGCAGGTGATGCTGGCTGGCAATCTTCAGGATAGAGTCCCATTCGACGGGGTGGCCAAATATGTCCACCACCAAAATCGCCCTTGCGCGCGGGGTGATTTTCCGCTCCAGATCTTCGGGATCCATGTTCAGGGTTTCCGGCTCGATGTCAACAAAGACCGGCACACATCCCTCATAAAGGGCCGCGTTCACGCTGGCGGCGAAGGTGAAGGATGGGACCAACACCTCATCACCGGGCCCAAGCCCCAGAGATTTAACAATCAGGTGGAGCGCCGCCGTCCCGGAACTGACTGCCACAGCGTGTTTTGCTCCAATGTAGCCGGATATCCGTTCCTCGAACTCTTCGGCCTTCGGTCCCAGAGCCAGGCGGCCCGAGCGAAGAACCTCCACCACGGCTTGCATATCGCTCTCGTCCAGTTCGGAAGCCGACATGGGCAGGATTTCTTTCGACATCTTTACTCCCTTTTCCTAATCGGGCGTGCCGGAACTCCGACGGCCAACAATTGCGCTGCCAGGTCGCCGTCCACCACTCCTCCAGCGCCTACGACTGTCCAACCTCCAACCGAGGCTTGTGGAATAATGGCGCTCCCTATCCCGATGAAAACACCTTCCTCCAACAGCACGCCACCGGCCAGATTTACACCTGGGGCAATATGAACAAAATCTTTCAATACGCAATCATGGTCTATCGTCGCGCATGTGTTGATAATGCAATGCGATCCAATCCGCGCATCGGGCTGAACCACCGCTCCTGCGAAAACTACTGTTCCAGGGCCAAGCTCGACCGTGGGGTGCACGTAGGCTGTTCGATGAACGGCCGTGAGCCATTTGACGTGCCGGAACCGCCCTGCAAAGGTCTTCCGGAGAGTATTTTCTCCCAGAGCGATGACCGCCTGAGGATCTGATAATGACTCAAGTTGGCTGGGCGGCCCGACGACGGGGATGCCGAGCAGATCTTTCCCCCATTTCTGTGAGTCGTCATCAAAGGCCGCCTTGACTGTATAACCTGCCTCCTTGAGTGTAACGATAACCACCTTTGCGTGGCCACCCGCACCGATGACGTATGCTTCCTTATTGGAATTCATTGTTCGTCTAGTCCGGAGCCGCGAAACTCCGGCATGGTCGCGTGGCCCTCAGCACTAATGCCCTCTCGTGTGACCAGTTGAAGCAAAGTCTTGGACAGGATTTTGAAATCAAGACCTGGGCTCCAATGGTCCACGTACCAAACGTCGTGGGCGAACTTTTGCTCCCAGGTCAAAGCGTTTCGACCGTTCACCTGGGCCCAACCGGTGATGCCGGGCTTCACCTCGTGACGCCGACTCTGCTCAGGAGTATAGCGCGGCAAATATTGCATCAACAAGGGGCGGGGGCCCACCAAGCTCATCTCGCCCTTCAAGACATTCATCATTTCCGGCAGTTCGTCCAAACTCGTTGAGCGCAGAAATCGGCCCAGGCGGGTGAGGCGTGATGCGTCGGCCGAAGGCTCCGCGCCGCCATCCTTGACCTCGCTCATCGTGCGAAATTTAATCAGCGTAAACGGACGGCCATGCTGACCTGGGCGAATTTGG
>QHZO01000134.1 GCA_003224695.1 Acidobacteriota bacterium | reverse complement strand
AGAGAAGGCGCGCGGGTGATGGTCGCGGCCGAGGAACTTGGAGTGGTTGCGCTCTTCGTTCATGGGCGTGCGGCCGAACTCGCCGCCCCAGACGACCAGGGTTGAATCCAGCAGCCCGCGCTGTTTCAAATCCTTGACCAACGCCGCCGAAGCCTGATCGGTCTCGCGCGTAATGCTGGTGAGGCGGTTGACGATGTCGTCGTGGCTCGAGGTGCCGTGCGTGTCCCAGCCGCGATGATAGAGCTGCACAAAGCGCACGCCGCGCTCGACCAGCCGCCGCGCCAGCACGCAGTTATTGGCGAAGGACGCCTGGCCCGGCCGGGTTCCATACATCTCGTGGATTTCCTTCGGCTCTTTCGAAATATCCATCAGGTCCGGCACGCTCGATTGCATTCGGTAGGCCATCTCGTAGGCCGCGATGCGCGTGACGATTTCCGGATCGCCCACACTCTTCAGGTGCTCCTCGTTCAAATCCTTCAGCACGTCGAGTGAGCGGCGGCGCTCCTCAGGCGTGACGCCCTTGGGATTAGTGAGGAACAGCACCGGGTCGCCCTTCGAGCGGAACTCCACACCCTGATAGACCGTCGGCAAAAAGCCGGTTCCCCAGCAGGCCTTCCCGCCGTCGGGCTGGTTTTCACCCGACAACAGCACGACGAAGCCCGGCAGATCCACGCACTCACTTCCCAGGCCGTAGGTCATCCACGAGCCCATGCTCGGCCGGCCGATTAACTGAAACCCAGTGTTCATGAAAATCTGCGCGGGCGCGTGGTTGAACTGCGAAGTCTGCATCGAGCGCACAATGGCAATGTCGTCGGCTATTTCGCCAAGATGGGGCAGCAGCTCCGAAATCATCGCCCCCGACTGGCCCCACTTTTTGAACTCGTAGGGGGAGCCGAGCAAGCGCGGCACGCCGCGGATGAATGCGAACTTCTCGCCCTTGAGAAATTCTTCGGGGATATTTTGTCCGGTCAACTGCTGGAGTTTGGGCTTGTAATCGAGCAGGTCAAGCTGCGACGGCGCGCCCGCCATGAAAAGATAGATGATGCTCTTCGCCCTGGCGGGAAACATCGGGGGCTTCGGAGCCATGGGATTCGCCGCGGCGGGCATCGCCGCATCGCCCGCGAAAAGCGACTGGTTGAGAAGAGACGATAGCGCCGCCGCGCCCAGGCCGAACCCGGCCAGCTTGAAGAAATGCCGCCGCGTGACGGCTTGGATCAGTCCCTCGTAATCGCGGTTTAGCGGAAGGTCCCTCATGTCGAGCCCCCTCACCCTGCTGAGATTCATTCTACCGCAATTCCCGAGGCGAGGGGAAGTGCTCAAGCGGTCACTTTGTGGATATCGGTGATGCGAAATGAGGCCTTCCAGACCCTGGGCGTCCCTCTGGCTCGAGATAGACTCCGCTTGATCATTGCGGGTGAACTCATTCGGCCTCTTGGTAGTGTCTCAGTTCGATTATTTTGTAGCGGCGAGCTGTGTCTCGCCGCCAATCGCATCGTCAACTCGGCGAGGCGCAGCTCGCCGCTACAGCAAACTGAGACACTACCGGCCTCTTCGAAGGCTTGAGTTTTGTGCCTCTCGGGCGATATAATTATTGTCGGTTGGAGATTTCGCCATGGATGATCAAGCCGCCAAAGCAACCTCGCTCGGCCCTTTGAAAAGTCTTGAAGAATGGGACGACTTCGTGAAGGATCGGTACACCGCGGCGGATAGCCTGTCTGCCCCGGACACCGGCAACACGAATAAGAAAAAAGAAGAATTTCGCAACCACGATGCGGATGCCCGCGCCTGTGTGAAGGAATTCTATCGGCTGAATCACACATACCAGACGCGTGATTTTGTCCTGCAAAAGAAAAAGGAATTTCTGCCCCGAGGCCGGATGACGATGGGTGTTTGGGAGGCGATGCAATATCTCAATCAGCTCGTGGACGACAGCGACCCCGACACCGACCTCTCCCAAATCGAGCACTTGCTCCAGACCGCGGAAGCCGCGCGCCGCGACGGGCGCCCTCGCTGGTTTGTCCTCACCGCGCTGATTCATGACCTGGGAAAGATCCTTTGCCTGTGGGGCGAACCGCAGTGGGCCGTGGTCGGGGACACGTTTCCGGTGGGCTGCGCCTGGTCGCCGAAAATCGTCTTCCACGAGTTCTTCCAGGCCAACCCGGACTCGCGCGTCCCCGACTTCGAGACCCGCCTGGGCATTTATGAAGAGCGGTGCGGCTTGGATAAGGTTGACCTCTCGTGGGGACACGATGAGTACATCTACCACGTCGCGAAAGACCACCTGCCCGAGGAAGCCCACTACATGCTCCGCTATCACTCGTTCTATCCGGCGCACCGCGAGGGCGAATACACATATCTTATGAACGATCACGATCGGGAGATGTTTTCCTGGGTGCGGGAATTCAGCCAGTACGACCTCTATTCCAAGAGCAGCCAGCGCCCGGACGCCGAGCGATTGCGGCCTTATTATGAGGATTTGATCGGCGAGTATTTCCCCGCCAAGATTGCCTGGTAGCGCCCCGACTCGTCGGGACGGTTCTTCCGTTAAAGAATCGAAAAACCACAGAGTTTCAATTCGCGAGACTCTGCGCTGCCGATGGCCGGCGCGGAGCATTAGCTCTCGCCGCCAACCGGGTACGCCGCGCCAACACGCCCGTTGACGTTCCGAGAGTCGAGGTGTAGTCTCCGCCTGAAACTCAGGGCTTGTGCCGAGCCCACAAAGGAGGATGACCGATGCTTCGACGAGTGATGCTAGCGGGGATTCTGTTTCTACTGGCGGCCGTGGTAGCCGCGGCTGCGGACGTGGATGGGCGCTGGTCGGGTACGATCAGCGGGCCGAACGGCGACTTCAAAATCACTTTCAACCTCAAAGCCGACGGAACCAAGTTGACCGGAACGGCCGAAACGCCGAACGGCAAGCAGCCTATCAGCGACGGGAAAATTGACGGCGACAAGATCTCCTTCAAAACCCACGTCGGTGACAACGACATTGATCATGACGGAACGGTTTCCGGCGACACGATCCAGTTGAAAGTCAAGGGGCCGTGGGGCGAGTCGGACATGACGCTGAAGCACGACGCCGAGAAAAAGTAAGCTGATTATCAAAGCTTTCCTGTCAGGGCCGCAGTTCGGGCGGGACCGCGGACCCATGGTCTGAGCAATCGCCCCGCTCAGAAAGCCCCTCGGAAGGCGCGCCCGCATGTCTCCCTGGCCTCAACCCGTTGCCCCCCTACACCCTCTCACTTTATCCGCAATCGTTGCGGCGCTTCCCCTGGCGCTGCTCCTCGTTCTGATGGGCTTGGCGCGCAAGTCGGGCCTCGTTTCCGCGGCGTGGGGACTGATTGGCGCGGGCATTCTTGCGATCGGAGTGTGGGGTATGCCGGTGAAGCTCGCGGTGGCGAGCATCGCCTTTGGCGCGGTGTACGGCCTGTGGCCAATCATGTGGATCGTCGTCGCCGCGCTCTGGCTCTACAACCTCTCGATTGCAACCGGCCAGTTCGTGTTGTTGCAGCGATGGATGATGGAGCACGCCTCCGGCGACCGTCGCATTCAAGTGATCCTGGTGGCGTTCGCTTTCGGCGCACTGCTCGAGGGAACGGCGGGATTCGGAGCGCCCGTTGCCGTCGCAGCTTATCTACTCCTCGGGCTCGGCTTCACCGCGGCGGAGGCCGTCACGGTTTGCCTGATCGCGAACACTGCGCCCGTGGCCTTTGGCGGACTCGGCATTCCGATCGTCGCGCTGGCCGCGGTCACGGGTCTCAATCTCAATCAGTTGTCCTCGATGGCGGGCCGCCAGGTCCCCTTCCTTTCGCTCCTTCTGCCCGGCTATCTTGTTTGGGTGGTCGCGAAAGGCAGGGGACTTCGAGAGACGTGGCCGGCGGCGCTGGTCGCGGGCGCGAGTTTCGCCCTCACACAATTCCTGGTTTCGAACCTCTGGGGGCCTTACGCCGCGGACATCCTTGCCGCGCTTGCCTCGATCCTGGCTCTGGTCCTTTTCCTGCGCATATGGAAACCTCGCCCGAACGGATCGCCGGTACCCAGAGGCAAATCGTCTGTCGAAAGGCCGAGCCACTCTGAACACGCTCCAGCCGCGCCCTCGGGTCTTTCGACTCGGCAGGTGCTCGAGGCGTGGGCGCCCTGGATTTTGTTGTCCATCGTCATGGTCGCGTGGTCATATCTGAAACTCTTGTCGAAAGGCCAATTCCTTGTCGCTGTTCCGTACCTTAACAACGGCGTCTTCATTACGCTCTACCAGAAATCTTACGCGGCCGTCTATGTATTCCAGCCTCTGGCCGCCGGGACAGCGGCTTTTACCACAGTCCTGCTGACGGCCCTGATCTTCGCTGTGCGACCGCGGCTCTTTTTGGCCTCGGGCCCCAGGACTTTGCGGCAGGTGCGCCAGCCGATCCTGACCGTGGTCACGATCGTGGGCCTCGCGTACCTCTACAACTATTCCGGCATGGCCTACACGCTCGGCGCCGCGTTGGCCGCGCTGGGTTGGCTCTTTCCGCTCGCGAGCGGCTTCCTTGGTTGGATGGCGTGCTTCCTGAGCGGCAGCGACACGGCGAGCAATTTGCTCTTCGGCAATCTCCAGGTCGCGGCGGCGCACCAGCTTGGATTGAATCCGGTGCTTCTCGCGGCTACCAATTCGTCTGGCGCGGTCACCGGCAAAATGGTTTCGCCGCAGAATGTCGCCGTGGGCGTTACGACGGTAGGACTGGTGGGACAGGAAGGCAACGTCGTAAGGAGCACGTTCTGGCACAGCCTGCTGTTTGCGGGAGGATTGAGCGTCCTCGCATTCGCCCAGGCTTATTGGCTGAAGTGGATGGTGCCGTAAGGTAGCGCAGACTTCGCGTTGTGCGAAGTCTGCGGCTCTTCGGAAATCCCGCAGAGTTTCACAAAGCGAAACTCTGCGCTACGGAACCAGGAGCCTTAGCAATCCACGTGCTCTCGGAACTTCAGATCAAGCGCCAGTTTGTGCGCCCCGGCGATGTGGCTGGAGAAGTCGCGCATTTCGCTCGACGGCATCGGCTGAAAGTTTCGCGCGAACTCGGCGTTCTGCCGGATCATCTCGTGGTTGGGCATTCCCACGACGGCCGTCGCCACGGGCAGGCTCAGCGCGTACTGGAGCAATTTCTCCATGCCACTTTTTTCGGCGCCCGTTCCGACGAGCATTTCCTGGCCCGTAACTTTCATTGCCAAAATTCCCAGGTTCTTGCTGCGTGCCACGGGCAGAGCCACTTGCTCGAAACTCGTCTTGATGGCGGGATTCAGCACCATACCGTGCTCGCCTCCCGTCATGCCCTGCAGCGCGGCATTCAGCGCCATCTGGACACAATCGAAGTCGTGCCGCTCGAGAGCCGTTTTCAACACGGCCGGGTCGTCGTGGCAAGTGATGCCGACGAAGCGCGTGAGCTTTTCGTCGCGCATCTTGTAGAGGGCGTTCAACACGCCGTCCTTGGCCTCGATCTTCGCGAGATCGTCCGCGCCCATCAAGGCGTGCACGTGAATCAGATCAATCTGGTCGGTCTCTAAGCGTTTCAGACTGCCTTCGAGGATGCGCCGCGCCGTCGAGCCATCGCGAGGCTCGATTTTGGTGGCGAGAAAAAATTCCTTGCGGCGAGTTTTCGCCACTTGCCCCACCCAGCTTTCGCTCTTGCCTTGGCCGTAACCGTAAGCCGTGTCCAGGTAGCTGATGCCGGAATCGAGCGCCAGATTGATCGCCGCGACCGCCGCCTCTTCGGTGTGGTACATGTCCAGCCGGCTGCCACAGCCAAAGGCGAGGATCGAAACCCGCGCGCCCGTTTTTCCCAGCACGCGCGTGGGCATGGGCTTCGCCGCCGCCGCGTCCGAGCCCAGCGCCGCCGTCGCCAATCCCGCCAAGGTTGATTTTCCTAAGAACTCGCGCCTCGAATATCGGTTTGCCATGTTCGCCTCCGCGCACTTGCTGATTCGCTAATTCTGGCCTCAGTAATTCCCAAAGTAAAGTCGGAAAATTGACTGGCGAGTCAGGCTCTTTCGACCTGGTCGCACCAAGTCCTCGCTCTTACCACGCCCAGCTTTCTCAGTCAACGAGCCGGTCATAATCAGCATGGGTACCAACCCAAAACCACACTATTCCGTCGCGTGCTTCCACGCCCACTGCCCTATAGTGTTTGCCGACGCGGGCAGATCAGAACCGGCCAACCCTCTTGAAATGGAGCGAAGGGTGTCGCGGGTCCGCTTTGAGCAAGGCAAACGCCTTGTCGGCGAGTCGTTGGATGGGGGTGGGGAGCCGTCGGTAATGCGACCAGAAAGCGGGGACGGCGTGATGATTCACAGCTTCGTCGAGCGCCCGGCGGCGTGGTCGCGGAGCGCCTGATCGGCGACGCGATCCAGCTTGCCCTCTTTCACATCGCGCTCAAATTGCTCATCCCATGCCTTCGCGTCGTACTCTTGGAACCAGCCGCGTAGCTCGGTAAGCTCTTCGGGCGTGAGCGTCTTGATTTGATCCTCGATTTCTTCAAGCTTGCTCATTCCACGTCTCTCTCTAATCAGTATGCCAGCACCTATTCCTTTGTGATCGTCTCATCGAGATTCAGCAACACATTCGAGACCATTGTCCAGGCGGCGAGTTCCGGCGCGTTTGCGGGCGGCGAGGCATTGACCGCTGAGTTTGGGGCTCGGCGGCCAGAGACCGCCGCCACAGGCCCACTGCTGTTCTCCGGATTTGAGCCCCGCGGGCCGTTGGCGGCGTGATTCTGACTTCCGACTCCTGCCTCCTGACTTCCTTTCGATTCTGTCTTGCCGCCGTAACCAATCACCTCCAGCGCCGCTTTCGGCTCTGCGCGGAAGCGCGCCAGTTCCACCTGATAGTAGTCTAGCAGGCGCCATGCTTCGAGCTTCGTGGGTTGGCGCGAAACCACCAGCCGGAAGCCATAGGCGGCGCGGTCAGGGTCGTCCGGCTTCGATTCCTTCACAATTCTTCGCGCCAACCCCTGAGCGGCTTCGAAGAACGCCGGGTCGTTGAGCGTAGTAAGCGCCTGGAGCGGTGTATTGGTCCGCACACGCCGTACCGTGCAGGACTCCCGGCTCGGCGCGTCGAAGGTATCGAGGCTCGGATAGGGGGCGGTGCGCCGCATAAAAGTATAAAGGGCGCGGCGATAGCGGTCCGGGCCCTCGCTCTCCACCCACTTCTCGTCGCTATAGGGCCTGTCCCAAATCCCTTCGGGCTGGTAGGGAAAGTCGCTTGGGCCGCCGATTCGCGGGCTGAGCAGGCCGCTCGCTCCGAGCGCGATGTCGCGCACCGTTTCCGCCTCGACGCGAAACCGCGGGCCGCGCGCGAGCCAACGGTTGTAGGGGTCTCTCTCCTCAAGCTCCGGCGTGATCGCGGACGATTGCCGGTAGGCCGAAGAGGTCACGATCAGCCGGACGATTTTCTTCATGCTCCAGCCCTGGCGCATTAATTCGGTGGCCAGCCAATCGAGCAGCTCCGGGTGCGTGGGCGGCGAGCCTTGCGTGCCAAAGTCTTCGCTGGTTTCGACAATCCCCCGCCCCCAAATCGTCTCCCACAGGCGGTTCACTTCGACGCGCGCGGAGAGCGGATTGTCGTCGCTCGCCAGCCACTCCGCCAAGCCCAGCCGGTCCGGCATGACGTCGTCGGGCATGGAGCCGAAAATTTTTGGAATCCCCGCATAGACCTTGTCGCCGACTGCCGCAAAACTTCCCCGGACGTGCATGAACGTCGAAGGGCGCTCGAAGTCCGGGCGCTCGTGCATCACCAGCGCCGTGGCGATGCCGAGCTTGTCGCGCTGCTCCTTCAGGCCCTCAATTCGTTTCCGAACCGGGTCGAGCAGCGGCGAGACGGCGCGGTAGGCGGCAGCGATGTCCTGCTTCTGTTCCGCCGTGCGCTTGTCAGCAGAGACCGCCAGCACCGGACGCAGCCGCGCCGGCA
>QHZO01000133.1:20852-32496 GCA_003224695.1 Acidobacteriota bacterium | reverse complement strand
TCTCGAACGCCAACTATCCATGGATTGCGACTTACGCGCCGGGCAAGAAACCTGAGGAAGTGAATCCCGAGCTCGCGCTCCGCACCTTGCGCGACGGCCTGACGATTCCGGCGCGCGGCACCGTGACCATCCCCATGATGAGCGCCGGCACCGCGGCGTTTCTCCAGGGCCAGCAAGTGGCGGTGCTCGGTGCGGGCGGCCCGGCTCGCCACTTCAAAACTCCCCCACCCGAAGTGGATCACTACACGGTGGCGCTGTGGGACTCCGGCCGCAGCGTCCTTTACGACATGCAATTCTCGCCTTTCGCGGTGGTCCGCAGTCCCGGCAGCGACCCGCGCAAGCCTTACAGCTACAACTTCACCCACCCTTACAACTCCGACATTGATTTCACTAAGTACCGCGAGTTTTATCCACCGGGCGAGATGTCGCCACTCGTTCAGCTTGCCCGCAACAAAACACTTTACCGCCCCGGGGACAATGTGGAGCTGACGGCGACGCAAAGGAATTTCAAAAAGGATAAGGCGCTGCCCGGATTACCTCACGTCGAAATTACAGACTCAAACGGAAAAACGATTTACTCGGCCGATTTCGGCGACCAAATCGTAGCGGAAACCACGACCTCGCGGGTCTGGACCGTGCCGAAGGACGCCCAACCGGGCCTTTACAAAGTCGCGCTTTCATATCTCGGTGCACATGAAACGCCCGTCGGTTCGTCGAGTCTCGAAATCGCTGTCAACGAGCTGCCCTCCTCCATCCTCGTCTTCTGCCCGCACGAGGACGACGAACACGCCTACGCCGGTTTGATTCGCGCCGCCGTCGAAGCACGCATTCCGATTCACGTCATCGTTTTCACCGGTGGGGACGTTGGCGCCTGCGAGCGCTACTACTCGAAGCCCTGCGGCCCGAACGAAGCTCGCGAGTTTGGCATGGTGCGCATGGAAGAGACCTCGGAGGCCCTCGAGCACATCGGGCTCGCGCGCGACAAGCTGACTTTCCTCGGCCTGCCTGACGGCGGCTCCGAAGAAATCTGGTTCCGGCACCAGACCAGCTCCAACCCCTTCTTTTCCGTTTACCTCGCCGTGGACCACGCGCCCTACGAAAACATCCTGAAGCCCAATTTGCCTTACGCGCGCGACGCGGTGATCGAGACGGTGAAAGAGCTCATCACCGAGTACAAGCCCGCGCTCATCGCCTTGCCTCATCCTGACGAGCGCCACGTGGACCACCGCACCGCCACCTGGTTTGTCGTCAAGGCTGCCGATGAAATGCTCAAGACGCACAACCTCGACCCGGCGACCGTCATTTGGGCCGACATGGCCTATGGGTCCGGCGGCTATAAGCCCGCTCCTTATCATTTCGAGCCCCTGAAAATTTACCTGAGCGGGGAGGCCGCGGCGCTCAAGGAAGAGATGGGCTGGCTTTACCAATCACAGGACGGCAACATCAACGAGGGCATGCGCAAGACTTTCCGCGAAATTCCCCGCGAGGAGGACCACCTCCGCATCACCGACTGGCAGGAGCATGAAGGCTGGAACGAGTAACCACCCGCCCTCTCTCATTCTGTCATACACTTTTGAATTTGTGGTACAATCCTCTCGATGAAAGCGAACGTTCAGGCGCGATTGGACCGCGAGTCCCGATTAGCCCTCGACCGTATCGTGCGGCGGCTTGGCTGGAGCCCGTCTCGCGTTGTGCGCGAGGGAGTGCGGCTGCTTTCCGCATATTAAGGGGGACCCGCAGGCAAGAGGGTAGTCGGCATCGGGCGTTTCGCCTCAGGCATTCCGGACCTTGGCTCAAATAAGAAACACCTTCGAGGATTCGGCCGTTGAAGCCCGTGCTCCTGGACTCCGGCGTCATCGTGGCGCTACTCGACCGAAGTGAAAAGCACCATCGAAAGTGTCTAGAGGCCATCGAGGGCTTGGTCTATCTCGCCAGTCTCCTGTAACTGAAAAAAACGACATATCTCGGCGGGATCGTGTCATGCTGAGCGAAGCGAAGCATCCCTGCATTTCATTGTAAAGAAATGCCGAGACCCTTCGCTCCGCTCAGGGTGACAAGCCCACAACTTAGTGAATCTTCTTTCGTTACACCACACTAGCGAATCGAACACGGGCGAGATTCTTACTCTGGACCGGGACTTCCAGTTGTACCGTTGGCGCAAGACTCGACCTTTCCACATGCTCATCGCGCTGGACTGAAAATCCTTTCGCGCGAGGAGATTCATCCGCGAATCGCGAACGGGCAGGAGCAAGCAGGGAGGAATGAGTAGGAGCACGCGCCAAACATTTCCTCAGAATCTCGTTCGGAGCATGAGCCCCAGACTGTTGAGATCATTCGGCCGGCTGGCGTAGTCTTTCTGACGCACATAGTAAACCTCGACCGACCAGCGAGGGCTCGGCGATTCCCCGCCGCCGACCTGCGCGAAAACCTGAATGCGCGTTCCAGCCGCAGACGGTTACGGTAGCGGGTGGAGTCCCGAGGTTGGCGGAAACGTCGTTCGATGACGTTTCGGTCCGAAATCGTCCACCGCCGGAGAGAGGCAGTGAAAGTGGATTCCAATCCCAAACGGTTCTCACCGAGTTCCTGGGTGGCGGTGGGCTCGGTTTCGACGATGCTGTAACGCGGACCGAGCGTCAGGTATTTTCGCGGCGTGAATGCGACGCCACCCCCCAGCCGTTCGTAAATGAAACCGGTCGCGTTTCGGCCCCAGCGCAGCCCACCTTCCACGAAGATATCCGTTTTATCCCTTAAAGAATGAACGGCCGAAAAGTCGGTCCAGACTTGAGTATCTCGCAGTGGGGGAAGGGTGTTCGACTGGGCCTCGGCTTCCTTCGGGGAGTGTAAGAAGATAAGGAGGAGCAGGGCCAGGCGGAAGCCGAGCACGCACCCCGTCGGTCGCCGGAGCATCTAGACACGTCCCGCCTTCAGCGCCTTTTCGCGTTCGGTGCGGAGGCTCGCGACCGCGTCGTAAGTGGGCAGGTATTCCATGGCGGCGTAGTGCGAGAAGTGGAGCTGGCCGAGCGTCTTGAAAATGTTTTCGTAGTTGATTTCGCCCGTGCCTGGCTCGTGGCGCCCCGGCACGTCGGCGATGTGGACGAGCCCCACGAGGCCGATGTTCTTCTTGAGTTTCTCGATGAGATTCCCTTCCGCAATCTGCTCGTGAAAGAAATCGCAGAGAAACTGCACCTGCGGATGGTTGACCTCGCGGACGACGTCAAACCCTTCGGCGACGGAAGTCAGAAAATATTCCGGGTTTTCTTCCGGGTCAATGTTCTCGAGCAGCAAGCGGACATTCTTCCCTTCGACGAGCCCCGCCAGGGCCTTGAGCCCTTCAACGCAGCTCTTGTGCATTTCTTTATTTGAAAGGCCCGGCACGCGATTGCCCGACATGATGATGATGGCATTGCACTCGATCTTTTCCATGATGGGCAGTTCGGCTTTGAGGTCGGCGAGCAGCGCTTCGCGGGCGCTCGGGTCGGCCACGCCGTGGCGGAGTCCGGCGGTTACGTCGAACGTCTGGCCGAGCTCGCGTTTCTTTGCGAGGGCAGTGCGGAACTGGTCTTCACTCCAGCCCTTGTATTCGCCGACCAGCTCGACGTTGTGGTAGCCGGCCTCGGCGACTTTTTCCAGGCGCTCTTCGAACGGCAATTTGTTGAAGACCGTCCAGAGCATCACGGAGAGCTTGAACGGCACTCCGGGCGCTTCACCTTCCAATGCCCCGGCGGGCCGAGGGGGCGCTGCGCCTCGCGCGTCAAGTGCATTTCTAGGGAGAGTCGTCGCTCCGAGAGTTGTGGCGAGCTGCTTGGCAAAATGACGGCGGTTCATGTTCAGCTCCTTCGCTTCGCCCGTAGGGGCGAACGGCGTTCGCCCTCGGTGTAGGCGTAGGGCGCGCGCCGCGCGTTCTGGGGCGGACGCCGTCCGCCCCTACAACTCATGGCGATTGAGGCTTTTCACCAAATAATCGCACCCATGGCAGGCGATGGCCATCATGGTGAGCGTGGGGTTTTGGCAGCCGCTCGAGACGAACGAGCTGCCGTCCATCACGAACAAGTTCTTGACGTCGTGCGCTTGGCAATACTTATTGAGGACGGACTTTTTCGGGTCGCTCCCCATGCGCGCCACGCCGACTTCATGGATGGCGTGCCCGAAGGGGTCCATCCGGGCTTCGGTGCCGATGTCCACACCGCCGGCGGCTTCGATCATTTCCGCCGCATCCGACGCGATGTGCGGTCCCATCTTCTTTTCGTTTTCGCCGTAACTTGCGACGATCTTGAGCGCCGGAACGCCCCAGGCGTCCACCACGGTCTTGTCCAGCTCGCAATAATTGTCGAAGCGCGCCAGACATTCGCCGAACCCGCCCACGCCGATCCACCACGCGCCCTTGTGGACGGCAGCCTTGAACTCCTTGCCGTAACCCTCGGCATACGTATTGAAGCTCGCCTGGCTTCCGCCTTGATAGCCGTAGCCGCGGAGAAAATCGGGATGCTTGTCGGTGACGTTGCGGAATCGGATGATGTAGATGCCGTTCGGCCGGTCCGGCGGGCCGGCCCAGGGACGCGCCTCAAGGTTCGGCAGGCGCCCGTAGGCGCCGTAGCCCGTCATGTGGTCCATCAAATAGTGGCCGAGGACGCCGCTCGAGTTCGCGAGCCCGTTCGGAAACTGCCGGTCGGCGGAATTGAATAGGATACGCACCGACTCGAGCGACTGCGCGCAAAGCACAACGACGCGGCTGGAGAGTTCCCGGACCTCGCGCGTCTCGCGATGCACGAAGCGGACGCCGGTGGCCTTGCCCGTCGCCGGGTCCGTCGTCACGTGGCTGACAACCGAATCGGTAAATAAAGTCAGGCGGCCGGTCGCCTGGGCGGCGGCGATGGTCGTGGTCGGACTGTTAAAGTAAGAATGTGTCATGCAGCCGCGCTCACAGGGCCCGCAGTAGTGGCAGGCGGGGCGGCCGTTCACCGGCGCCGTCAGGTTCGCTGTCCGGCCGATCGTGACGGTGCGGCCAAACTTTTCTTTTACTTTTTTCCGCAGCAGCACCTCGCCGCAGGTCATGGCCATGGGCGGCAGAAATTTCCCGTCGGGCAATTGCGGCACCCCTTCGGCCGCGCCGCTGATCCCGACAAATTCCTCAGCCTTGTCGTACCAGGGCGCAAGCTCCGCGTAACTGATGGGCCAGTCGTCGCCGTAGCCGTCGTGCGAAGCGGCCTTGAAGTCCAAGTCGCTGAAGCGGTAGCTTTGCCGGCCCCAGACCAGCGACCGCCCGCCCAGAATCCGCACGCGAAACCAATTCACGGGCTTCGCAGGGTCGGTGGTGTAGGGGTTCTCGAAATCATTCACGAACCAGTCGTAGTTGTATTCCATGCAGGCGTAACACCGCGACTGGATCGGCCGGGTCTTGGTGATTTCGGGCGAACGTCCGCGATATTTGACTTGATAGGGAATGACGTGCTCGGTGAAATCTTTTTCGGGAATCAAGTTGCGGCCGGCTTCGACCAGCGCCACGCGCAGGCCCGCTTCGGTCAGCTCCTTGGCCGCCCAGCCGCCCGTCGCGCCCGAGCCGACGACAATGGCGTCAAAGACTTCACGAGCTCCCGGATAATTGATGACCATTATTCCCCCGCTCGGGTTAATTCCGGAACCCCATTTCGAGCTTCCTTGGAGCACGGAGATATTCTCACCAAGTGTCTTTGTGAAGCAAGAGGATTGGCGCCCCAATGGTGACTCGGTGTGCTGTAGCGGCGGTCTATGACCGCCGAATGGATGGAAAATGAAGACGGCGGTCCCCGCCCGGCGGGGCAGGCGCCGAGCGCCGCTACAGCGCTTCGAACTAACCCGCTGCCAGTCCTGATGAGAGCTTGCATTTAATGTGCGCTGTGAAATATTCTCAGCGACTTGTGGATGAAACCAGGGAGGTCCAGCTATGAAAAAGCGTCGGGGAATCGGACGTCGGCAAGCGTTGCAGCGGCTGATGGCGGGCGCGGGAGCGGCTTCCGCGCTGCCGCAACTCGGCCAGGCGAAGCCTGTAGGGGCGCGCGGCGCGCGCCCAGGCAACGAGGGCGAACGCCGTTCGCCCCTACGCGCACCCGGCGATGCAGGCATCGCCGCTACGACAGCCAATGAATCCCTCGGCGCGGCCGAGCCGCCCGATCCCTCACTTTCCGCGCCCGACTGGAAGCCCAAGTTTTTCGACGAGCATGAGAATGAGACCGTGGTGGCGCTCTCCGACCTGATCATCCCAGACACCGACACCCCCGGCGCAAAGGCTGCCCAAGTGTATCGCTTCATTGATTTATATCTCGCCGCCGAAACTCCCGACACGCAAAAGGAGTATCTCCAGGCGCTGGCTTGGCTCGACGGCTACTGCCTCACGAAATACACGAAGCCCTTCACGGGGCTCGCACGCTCCGAGCAGGACGAAGTCCTGACGCTCGTGACCCACCGGCCTTCGAGCCCGGACCTCGCGCAGGGCTTTCAACAATTTCGCATCCTCAAGGGCTCGATTGTCGAGGCCTATTACAGCTCGGAGATCGGCGCCGTTCAGGAGTTGAAGTATCAGACCAATCCCTTTCAGTCGGAGTTTCCGGGCTGCAAGAACCCGGAGGAACATTGAGGGATTGAGAGATGGGGTGATTGCGTGATCGGGCGATTGAGTGAATGCAAAAACCGATGGAAGGTCTTTCAAATCGCTCAATCACTCAATCGCTAAATCACTCAATGGCTCAAACACCCAATCATGCAGGCCGTTGTCCAATACGCTTTGAAGGCCCGGGGCGTAGAGCTGCGCCAAGTGGCGGCGCCCGCCGCGCCCGCGGACGACGAGGTGTTGCTCCAAACGAGCGCCGTCGGCATCTGCGGGAGCGAAATCCATCAATACCACAACACCCACAGTTGGCCCGTGCGGGTGCCGGTGATTCTCGGGCACGAATTTGCCGGCGTGGTTTCCCGCGTCGGCCGGTCCGTCAGCGGGTTCCGCGAGGGCGACCCCGTGGTCTCGGAGACCGCGGCGCGCATCTGCGGCCACTGCGCTTATTGCCGGGCTGGCGATTACAACCTCTGCCCGGAGCGCCAGGGCTTCGGCTACAACCTGGACGGCGGCATGGCGGAATTTGTCGCGGTCCCGGCGCGCTGCCTGCATCACTTGCCGGATTCGATTCCCTTGGAGAAGGCCGCCTTGGCCGAGCCTTGCTCGGTCGCGTTTAACGCCACGTGCGTCAAAACGCACATCCGCGCGGGCGCGAGCGTGCTGGTGCTTGGCCCGGGTCCCATCGGCCTGCTTTGTCTGGCGCTGGCGAGACTTTCGGGCGTGGGGTGGCTCGGGATCTTTGGCCTTGAGCAAGACGCGCGGCGCCTGGCGATTGCCCGCAGCATGGGCGCGGACCGCGCCATCAACGCCGGCAATGAAGATGTGCTCGAAGTGGTGCGTTCCGTCGGCGACGGGCTGGGAGTGGATGTGGTCATTGACGCAACGGGCGTTTCGGCGGCGCTCCAGACGGCGCTGGAGGCGGTGCGGCCCGGCGGCCAGATTACCAAAGTTGGCTGGGGGCACGCGCCGCTGGGTTTTTCGCTCGACCCGCTGGTCCGCAAGGCCGCGCGGCTCCAGGGGAGCTTCAGCCACAATTATGCGATCTGGGAAAAAGTTATCGCGCTCCTCGAATCCGGGCGCCTCGACCCTTCCCCGCTCATCGGCCGGGAGGGTGGGCGGGAAGAGGGTGAGCGTGAGCGGCCGGCGGGAAAGGATGTCATCCTGAGCGCAGCGAAGGATCGGCCCGGGCATGCGAGTGATGCTCGGAGCGTCACTCGCACCACCGACCCGATCCCTCGCGGAGTTTACCCTGAGCGAAGCGAACGGGCTCAGCATGACGGTTCCGCGTCATTTCAGCACCATGCCAGAGAAAGACCAATTAAGGGCGGTTGTGTCGAAACACCGGTCGCTCACGGGGCGCGTGGCCCTGGTGACCGGCTCGACGCGGGGCATCGGCGCCGGAATCGCCCGCGCCTTTGCGGAGCACGGCGTGCGCGTGGTCGTGCACGGCCTTCCCCGCCACGCCGCGGAAGGCAAGCGCCTTGTCGCCGCGATTCGAGCGGGCGGCGGCGAGGCGAGGCTCGTGACGGGCGACCTCGCGCGCGAGGCATTCTGCCGTCGGCTGGTCGCGCGAACGCTCGAGTATTTTGGCAGGCTCGACATCCTCGTCAACAACGCCGGCATCTTTCCGCGCGGAGACATCCTGAACACTTCGGTCGAGCTCTGGGACCGCATCTTCGCGGTCAATCTGCGCGCGCCGTTCATCCTGGCCCAAGAAGCCGTGAAACACATGAAGCGGCGCCGCAGCGGCTCGATCATCAACATCGGCTCGGTGAACGCCTACATCGGCCTGCGGCGGCTGGTCGCCTACGCGGCGTCGAAAGGGGGGCTGATGACGTTTTCGAGGAACCTCGCGAACAGCCTGTCGCGCTACCGAATCCGCGTCAATCTCATCAACCCGGGCTGGGTTTTCACCGAGGGCGAAGACCACATGGAATCGGTCGAAGAAGGGCAGGGCAAGAAGTGGGTGAAGGAGGTGCTGAAGACTCGGCCGTTCGGACGCATGCTCGCGCCGGCGGATATCGCGCGCGCGGCGTTGTTTTTTGCCCGGAACGAGCTGGTGAGCGGCGCGGTGCTCGACTACGAGCAGATGCCGGTGGGAACTTTGCGCGAGCCCTGAGGCGTTGTCAATAACATCCACGCGCGTGTCATTTTGAGTGAAGCCCGCGGCGGCGGGCGAATCGAAGAATCCCAGTATTTGCTTCTTCAAACAAATGCCGAGATCCTTCGTCAGTCGCAAAGGCGACCTCCTCAGGATGACAGATTCAAGGGCTATTCAGAAGCTTGTCGAGGAGTTCGACGTTGTGTCATGGCACGGAAACCCGCTCCGCGTCGAGGTAGTTGTCCACCATGCGGGTGAAGTTGCGGACTTTGGGGGGCAGCTCTTCGACCGCCTCGTCGGCCGAGAGTTTGATGTCTTCGAGGGCCGCGAGCAGCTCGGCCACCGATTCGAGCGTCGAGTTCATGGGATATTCGATTCCCACCAAGCGCGAGGGATTGAAGCGCACCGAGGCCTTGAGTTCGCGCTCGATTTTGTCCACGGTCACCTTCACGCCGCGCTTCTTTTTGAGAAAGTCGTCTTTTATCGGCCCGGCTTTCGGAAAGCCTGCCAGGGCGTGTCTGTGGCCGTAGAATTCCAGCTCGCAGCCAAGCCATTCGAGTTCCTGGGCAAGTCGGAGCATCGAGGGTTCGCGCATGTGGCACCCATTATATACAGATGCCGAACCGAAAGAAAGGGATGTGATGAATCGAGCATTGGTGTCATTTTCCAGACATGGGCGCTCCAAGCCGCAGTCATTCCCGCGAAGGCGGGAATCCAGTCCGTCCACAACGCATTTCCAAAGACCTGGGAAGTGGATTCCCGAATTCGCGGGAATGACGGGGGTTTCGAAAGGGATCGCATCCCGAATGATACCAGCATCATGAAGCCAGCAGGAAGTCTCCGGCCGCAAGGGGGGCGTAGCGGCACAAGGTCCCTCGACTTCGCTCGGGACGGTGAGCTTGTCGAACCGCCTCCCGCCCCTACACGGGCCCGGCGATGAGGAGTTCATAACTCATGGAATATCGCGTGCTGCCACACACCGGATTGAAAGTCTCGCGGTTGTCGTTTGGGACCATGACGTTCGGCTCGCAGGCCGATGAAGCCGAGTCCCGCCGCATGGTGGACGCGTGCCTCAATGCGGGGATCAATTTTTTCGACACGGCCAACATGTACAACCAGGGCCTTGCGGAGACGATTCTCGGCAAGGCGCTCGGGCCGCGCCGCAAAGACGTGATTCTCGCCACCAAAGTCCGATCGAAGATGGGTGAAGCGCCGGACGACGTGGGCCTTTCCCGCGCCGCCATTCGCAAAGCCATCGAGGCGAGTCTCCGGCGCCTCGGCACGGATTACGTGGACGTTTATTACCTCCACATGCCGGATTACGGCGTGGAGATCGAAGAGACGCTCGAAGCGATGGACGAGCTGGTTCGCAAGGGCCTGGTGCGCTATCCCGCCGTCTCGAATTACGCTTCGTGGCAGGTGTGCGAAATTCTTTGGATTTGCTCGAAGAACGGCTATCGGGCGCCCCACATTTCTCAACCCATGTACAACTTGCTCGCGCGCGGAATCGAAGAGGAGTATCTGGCATTCTGCCGCAGCTTTGGCGTCGCCGTCATCCCGTACAATCCCCTGGCTGGCGGGCTGCTCACGGGCAAGCACACGCGAGACGCACAGTCGCAGCCCGGGACGCGCTTCGATCAGAATCCTTTGTATCAGGGCCGTTACTGGCATGGTGTCTATTTCGACGCGGTCGAGGAATTGCGCGCCGTCGCGCGCGAGGCGGGAAAAACCCTGGTCGAGCTGGCGCTCCAATGGGTGTTGAGCCAGGAGGCTGTGGATTCGGTCATCCTCGGCGCCTCGAGGCTTGCGCAGTTGAACGAAAACCTCGCTGCCTCCGAGCACGCCCCGCTCGACCACGCGACGCTCGAGAAATGCGACGCGGTCTGGAAGAAGTTGCGCGGCCCAACGCCCAAATACAACCGTTGACTCTTTTCGGCCGAGCCGTGCCTCGCCACAGGCCGTAGGGGCAATTCTCCGATACCTGGAGTCCGATCGACTCCATCGGAGTCCGGAAATCGGACATGAATTGCCCCGCCGTATGAGGCCATTCCGGTCTTGTCGCGCTCTCGAAGCGGCGCACTCGCTGAGCGCACATCGGCGCTACAACTAGCTCCCCCCTTTACGCGTTCTTCTCCGGACCCGGCCAATAGACATCCACCGCGACCCGGTCCCCGGTCAGCTCGCCCTTCTCCGCGTCCCAAGTCACTCGCTGCTTCTCATGGAAGGAAATATTCGCCATGTGGCAGGCGACGGCCGTGCCGCAGCCAAAGTCCACGCTCTCGACCGGCGGCTTGCGCGATTTGACGCACTCGAAGAAATTCCGCATGTGGTCTTCGGTGCCTTCGGCGGTCTGCTGCAAAACTTTCTTCTGCCGGTGCGGCTGCTTGCCGTAGGTGCCGATGTCGGCGGTGGGGTCGCTCTTATGCGCGGCGACGAAGGCCGCCCGAAGGTCCTTGGGCCAGCTCTCGATCGGGTATTCGTAGCTCCACACCTCGTCGTAAGGAAGGAGCGTCGCCGACTCTTCCGTCAGGACCACCGTCCCCTTGTCACCCATGAAGCGCACGATCTCTCCGCCGTCGAAATTTGAAACCAGGTTCGCCAGCACGACCACCTGGAATTTCCCGTAATCGTACATGGTGTTATGGATGTCGGGCACGTCGCGGTCGCCGGTCCAGTGGTAGATGCCGCCGTTCGCGACCGCGCTGGCCGGGAACTGGACGTTCATCAGGTAATGCACGCGCGAGAGCAGGTGCACGTATTCGTCGCCCGCAATGCCGGTCCCATAGTCCCACCAGTTGCGGAACTGGAAGAAGCGCGCGGCGTCAAACGGCCGCTTCGGCGCCTTCCCCAGGTAGCGGTCCCAGTCAATCGTCTCAGGCGAGGCGTCCGGCGCGACGGGATATCTCCAGGCGCCGACCGGGTCGGGGCGATAGATTTCGCACTGGATGTTATAGACGGTC
>QHZO01000133.1:10672-20733 GCA_003224695.1 Acidobacteriota bacterium | reverse complement strand
GCTTTTCGCAATAGACGTCTTTGCCGGCCTTCATGGCGTCGAGCGCAATCGGCGCGTGCCAGTGGTCTGAAGTCGCCACCAGCACCGCGTCAATATCCTTGCGGTCGAGAACTTCTCGATAGTCTTTGGTGGTCGGCGTGTTCGACTGGATTTCCTGCGCGCGGCGGAGGTGGCCGTCGTAAAGGTCGCAAACCGCGGCGACTCTTCCTCCCACATGCAAAAGCGTCCCCATGTCCTCCAGGCCGCGGATGCCCGCGCCGATCACGCCCATGGTCACCGTTTCGTTCGGAGAAGGTTTCATGGCAAACGCCTTTGCTCCCAGCATGAACCCCGTGGCAGCGCTTCCGGTCGCCCCCGTAAGGAACTTTCGTCTCGTCCACCGTTCTTCAGTCATGGCATCCTCCTATGGCCTGCCTTCGCAAGCCGAAACAAATCCATTTTCTAGCGCGGTCGGCGGTCGCAGCCTAAAAAAATGATTTCAACACGGAGGCCATACAGCTCGGCAGCGCTGTTGTCCTCTGCGATCTCCGTGAATCTCTCTGCGCGCTCTGTGTTAAATCCTTCTTTCCACACTGACCACAGGGTCGGCGTGAAAACTGCGGAAAGCTTGATCACTTCGTTCCGCCTTCGCCCGGATGGTCGTGGCCCGAGCATCCAGGCGATGCGGCGTAAAACGCATTGCCTTTGAAGTCGAGCTCCTTGAGGCCCGCCGGGCTGCGGTAAAAGCCGTTAATGGCTTGGTTTTTGAGCCAGCGGAAGAACTTGCGCGGCGGCTCAGGCGCGTCGGCGCCGCTCGGATTGTCGCTCATGGCCGAAAGCAACGTGCTCTGGTCGCTTTCGCGGAGCGCGAGAAAACCCTGACCGAATTTTTCCTTCGAGGCTTTATCCACCCATGCCAGGCCTTCGCGGCACAGGGCTTCGACGTCGGTATTTTCCATTCGTTCCAGGGCCTCCCGTCCATGATACCGGATGGCCAGGGCGCGATGAAGCGGCGCGAGATTGCGCGCGGCCTCGCGCACCCCCGAAGAATTCGCCGCCACGAAATCCACCCACGCGGCAACGTCAGCGGCCACGCTTCCCGGGCCGCCCTCAGCACGATCCGGGAGATGAGCGGAGCCGGCGGGCTCGCCGAGCATGAGCTCTACGAGACGGGCGATGATTTTGAAATCCTCCGGCGCGAAAAACTGCGGCTCAAAAGGCCCGGAGCGCGGCTGGCGAAAATCGGTCTCGGAGCCGGCGGGTATGGGATGGAACAAGCCGTCAGCGCCGAGCGCGTGGGTCAGGTGATCGTTCGACGCGGAGTATAGCCCGGGCGGAAGCGCGGCTTCGGTCTGCTCCGCGGAAGGTACGGGCCTTGTCGCCGTGCCTTCATTAGGAATGCCTAAAAGGCCGGCCACCGCGCCCGCCTGGCCGATTTTTATCAGCGCCTTGCGTCGGCTTACTTCGCCTTTCTTTGCGTCGCTTGCCGAATACGTTTCTTCGGCCATATCCCGGCCCATCACAATTTCCTACAGATTGCCTCGCTTGAACTCCTCGGCAATATATTCCCCCGCCCGCGCCGAAATAGCCATGATGGTGAGCGTCGGCTCGTAGCAACCTTGAGTCACAAAGCACGCGCCATCCGTGACGAAAACGTTCTTGACGTCGTGAAGCCGGTTAAAAGCATTAAGTACACTTTTCTTTGGATCTTTCCCCATGCGCGCCGTGCCGCACTCATGAATGTTCTTGCCGAACATGCTCAACTCTTCGCGGGGCATCTCCGCGTTTTCGAGCTGCATGGCGTCGAGAATCGCCGCGACGTCCTCGCGCATCGCCTTCGCCATGCGGTGCTCGTTTTCTCCGTAGCTCGCGTGGATGCGCAGCGCGGGAATGCCCCAGACATCCTTCTTTTCCGGGTCGAGCTCGACGTAGTTGTCGTACCGCGGCAGGCACTCGCCTTGCGCCATCAGGCCGAAGTAAGTGGGAATTTCTTCGCGCACCTTGCGGCGAAAATCGCTCCCGAAGCCGGGAATGCCGAAGGCATGACCGTAAAGTGACTGGCTCGCATCGCCGTCGAAGCGGTAGCCGCGCAGGAAATTCTTGTTCACGGGTCCGCCCGCGGTGTTGAGGACTTTGGGGATTAGAAAGCCACAGGGATTACCCGTCGGCTGGCGCTTGGAAGAGGTGAGCGCCGGCATAATGCCGCCTGCGCCCTCGAGCGTGAAGTGGTCCATCAGGTAGCGGCCGAGCACGCCGGAGGAATTCCCGAGGCCGTTCGGAAAGCCTCGCGAGGTGGAGTTCAGAAGAATGCGCGTGGATTCAAGCGCGCTTGCCGCAAGGATTACAACGCGAGCGCGTGCTTCGGCGTGTTTGTGCGCGGCGCCGTCCACGTAATGAACGCCTGCGGCCTTTCCCTCGGCGTTTATAACGACGTGGCTTACGACCGCGTCGCTCACGAGCGTCAGCCGCCCCGTACGCCAGGCGGCGGGAAGTGTAACGGCAGGGCTGTTAAAATACGACGCGGTGTAGCAGCCTCGCTGGCACTGGTCGCAGTAGTGGCACGCCGGGCGGCCGTGGTGCGGCACCGTCAGGTTGGCCACTCGATCGGGCGTCACCCGCAGGCCGAATTTCTTTTCGATGGTTTCTTTGGCGACAAGCGCCCCGCAGGAAAGCCGCATGGGCGGGAGAAATTTTCCGTCGGGCATTTGCGGCAGCCCTTCGGCCGCGCCGCTCACGCCGATGAAACTTTCGACTTTGTCGTAATACGGCTCCAAGTCGCGATAACTGAACGGCCAGTCTTGCTCATATCCGTCGCGGCTGGCGGCTTTGAATTCGTTGTCGCTATAGCGGTAGCTCTCACGCGCCCAGCAGAAAGTCTTCCCGCCCACCTGACGCCCGCGGATCCACATGAAAGGCTTGTCGTCTGGAAAGGTGTAAGGGTTTTCGTGGTCGTTCACGAAAAACTGGTGGCTGTATTCGTCGCAGGCGTAGCACAGGCGCTGCACGGGCTGGTTTTCGAGGAGCGCCTTCGTGTCACCGAAGCCGCGGAACTTCAACTGATAGGGCCAGACGTGCTCCGTGAAGTCGCGCGAGGGGAGGCGCGGCGGGCCGGCTTCGAGCATCAGGACCAACATCCCGCGCTCGGTCAGTTCCTTGGCCACCCAACCGCCGCTCGCGCCCGAACCGACGATCAATGCGTCAAACACTCGAAGCTGGGGCTGGCTAATCTGCATGAGTCAAGAATTGTTGGACATTCGAAAGCCATGTGGGATTAATTTTCTCGAGCGCCGCTCACCGAGCGCCGGTTTTGGAGTGCGGCGGCCTGCCTGCGCAGGCAGGCTTGCCGTCGCTTTCCAAAGCGGGAGCAAGCTCCAGCACTCCATATTCCGCAAGCCGCCCGCTCGCCCGGCCGGGACAGGCGGCGCCTGTCGCCACGTAAGGGTTTGTCATCGCAATTTGCAAACCTCAAGAAGCCAATTGCCATTTCACCGGCTTCGTTCCTCTAAGTGCCCGGACGTTGCCTCGTTCTTCGAGACGCTTCATGTGCCCCCAAACGGGGAACATGGCCAGGTTCCAGGACTCTTTTGGCCAGTCGCCCACGGCCGTCGCGACGGCATCTATCAAATCGCGCAGCGTGAGCCCTGCCTGATTTCTCCGAAGGTTTTCCAGAATGACCCGGTCGAGGAGCTCGACCGTTTGCCGCGATTCGGCGATGAAATCCCGGATTTCCTCGCCGCGCATCACCGGCCAGTGGCCCGAGTAGAGACTGTCCATCGCCAAGCCTTCGAAGTAGCGAAGCGTCGAGAGGTAGATGTCCACGAAGTAGTACGTCACCGGAATTCCCATTCCCCCCGCGGCCTTGGGACAGCCTCGACCGTGAATGGCGTCGCCCACAAACGCCGCGCGATGCGTGGGATCGTAGAGCGCCAGGTGGCCGTGCGAATGGCCTGGGACGTGAAGGACTTCGAGCGCCCAGCCGTCACCCAAACGGATCCGCTCGCCCCCGGAAAACGAGAAATCCATGGCGCGCTTGCGGCCCGCGTCCGGCGGCGGATCGTTTTCGAATCCCACGCCGTGTTCGGCGCGCATAAAGTTATACCGAGCGTCGAAGAGAGCGCGCGGGTCCTCCACCAAGGCGCGGTCCCCTTCGCCGCAGGCGAGGAATGTTCCGGGCGAAGACTGCTTAATGGCGTCATTCCCTCCCTGGTGGTCCAGGTCCGCGTGGGTCGTGACGGCAAAAGTGAGCCGGTTGGGCTGGAGCTTCAGCCGGTCCATATAAGGGAAGATCACTTTTTCAGGCGTCTCGGCGATCCCAGTGTCCACCAGCACGACGTTCGCGCCGACCAAAAGGTATTGAAAGAGGTTGCGGCCGCCGTAGAGGGACTGGATTTGATAAACGTTCTTGTAGAGTTCCATGCGAATTGCCACCGCTGCTCAGGCTTCGCAAGGACTTGTACACCCGAAGTTGCCAAGCGTCAATATCACGCTGCGCTCAAGCGCGCTTCTCGCTCTCGCGGGTTGCGGAATAAAACAACAGGATTCAAGTTCCCCGGTCGTGGAGGCGATAAACAGGGTGTGAACACCTCGGTGTGTCCAATCCGCGATGGGCCTTATCTGGTAAGATTACCCCCTGTGCAAACTACGCTTTTCAGGACGTCCTTGGAAGTTGACGCTGCAACTCGGTTAAGCAATGGGCTCCGCGACTCTGCGTTTGCGAGTAATAGGGGCTATCCTCTTCACAGGTGGGTGCCGTGGATCGCAGGGTTTTCGGCCGAATTCGTGGACGACTGCCTTTGCAGACACCTGGGAAGGATTCGACGGAAGGAGATTTGGATTCTTGACCCGTTCGCAGGCGTCGGAACAACTCTGGTCCAGGGTTTCCTTCATCGGTACAATGTCGTAGGATTTGAAATCAACCCATACGCCGCGCTGGCCTCCCGCCTGAAACTGAAGGCCCGTGGCATCCCTATCGACGGCCTAACGGACCACATCGTGGCATTTGAGGCCTTCATGAACAAGCAATGCCCTGATGGGGGGAGATCCTTGGGAGAACCCATGTCTAAGGCCCCTGATGGATTTTCCGGGCGGACGGAATTTTTCAGCCCTAAGGTACAGACAAAAGTTCTCTTTGCACTCGACTTCATCGGCTCAATAGACAACCCAGTGATTAGAGACCTATTCCGGCTGGCGCTCGGGTCGGTGATGGTGAGCATGTCCAACTACTCCTACGAGCCAGCCTCACCCGACGTATCGCCGTTGGTAAACCTCCTATCGACGACGCCCCTGTCTCACATGTAGTCGCCGGCAAACTTCGCTTGATGCTGGAAGATATCATCTGGTTGAAAGAACGAATGCGTGGCCTCAGCCCGACACCGAAATCCTGGATAATTCCAGAAAGTTTCTTCAGGGCTCGGGGCATGCTCGAGCGGAAGAACTTCGTAGACCTCGTCGTCACGTCGCCGCCATACCTGAACAATTACCATTACCCGCGAAACACACGTCCGCAACTGCATTGGCTGGGGATGGCCGGGGGGCCCGGCTACAAGGCCGCACGCGAGGATGAGAGCTTCGGCAAATTCTGGCAGACGGTACGGGGCAGCGAGCCGGTCAAGCTTGACTTCTGATTGCCTGGGCTCAGGGGTACCATCGAGTTGATTCGTTCCGCCAACATGGACAAGGCAGAGTACGGAGGGCCCGGCTGGGCCAATTACGTTGCGACCTACTTTAACGATACGTTTCGCTTCTGCGGTGTGCTCGCGGAACTGCTTCGCAGGGGCGGAAAGGCTGTAATAGTGCTAGGCAACAGTATAATCCAGGGCGTCGAGGTATGCACTGACCAATTCTTTGGAAGAATTGCTGAGTTACGCGGTCTGGAATTTAGCGAGACGGTTCAGCTCCGAAAGAAAAGAACTGGCACAAGCATTATCCAGTCGTCGGTGCGCGTTGAAAGGGCAGCCCAAAGAGCTGTACTATATGAGGTTGCCATTGTCCTAAGGAAAAGGTAATGAAGCTGTCTTTTTTGCCTGGCAATCTCCATATGCTTAGAGATGATTCCGGGTATTTCTCGGTCACCGTTCGGCGCGAAACTATCCTGCGGACGCGGTCTCAGAGGTTAGCGGTGTCAAAGTTCAACGAAATTCGAAAGGAAATGGAGCGCCGTTTCCCGGCGGATCGACTTTTCAGGGAAGACGTGGGGGAAATCCGCAGGAGGATTATCGGCGATTTTCTCGTTCAGCACAACAGCCTGGGCGGGCGGAGGAAGAAGACAACGGCTCGATCTACGAGAACCTTTGGCGGTTAGGCGTTACCCCTTCTTCAGGGGAAAATCTGTGTCCCACCTTGAGCGCCGTATCCCGGGCCTTCCCCTTCCCGGCACGTGACTCCCGAACCCGCTCAGGTTCCACGCAGGCTCATAGCTCTCAATGAGCGCGTGCTCCCCCGCCCGGACGAACCAATCACTGCTGATGATCAGGTAGCGGCAACTCATCTCATTGATCTTGATGTTCCTTCTGCCCAAAATCTTCTTCATATGTTCGGCCAGTCGACGCTTCAGCGTTGTGTCCAAAGCTTTCCCTGCGTAGACGATACTACCCCCTCTGTAAAGGGCGTAGACGCCCTTCTACGCAGGGGCGACATTCTCGCTCAGTGGGTGTGCCGGGCTCACCTCGAATTTCTCTATGAGCTGATGAGTAAAGGCCTTATCGAACTCGAAGTAGAAATTATGCTTATCGCACATGGTTGCTGAAAGGCCCCTGAGGGAGACCTTTTCGACCGACAGAGGTTAGCCCATTGACGCCGGCGGATCAAGGCATAGAAGAGCGTGCGATCAATGGACGTTCATTGAAGTTTCCGGCGGACTTTTTCTAAGGCTTCCTTGGCCAGAGTGTATTCGGGAGAAAGCTTCAGGGCTTGCTCGAAGTGGTGGCGGGCCTTCGAGTACAACTCCTTGGCCATATAGGCGCGGCCCAGGTTGTAGTGGGGGAAGTGGTAGGACTCGTAGCGGCGCGATTGCAGCGCCCGCTCGAGCCAGGGAATGGCCTTGTCGAACTGGCCCTGCTCAATCAGGTAAGCGCCGATGTCGTTGTAGGGATTCCCGAATTCCGGGTCCACCTGGATGGCTTTCTTGCACTCGGCGATGGCTTCCGTGATCTTGCCCTGATAGCGGTAAGTCCAGCCGAGAAAGGTGTAGGCCTCGGCAGTGGGATGAAGGTCCAGGGAACGCCGATAAAGCTCGACGGCCATTTCGTAATCTCCGCCCGCCTGATACTGATAGGCTTCCTTGAGCAATTCCCAAGCAGCCTGAAGATTTTCCCCGCTCACGACTTTGGCCTCGCCTCTTTAGGTAACATAAGGTTCGAGGCGTTGTCAATTCACGAGACTTGCCGGAGCGGCGAGACTATAATCGCGCGCGCCTATGACCGAGCCCACCCGAGCCTTGGTTCCGAGCGATCGTTGGTTCCGCATCATTCCCGTCGCGTTCATCATGTACACGATTGCCTTCGTGGACCGGACGAATATCGCGCTGGCGCTGGCTCCCATGAGCCGCGAGCTGCACATGGACCCCACTCGAGCCGGCGGCGCGGCGGGAATTTTTTTCTGGGGCTACGTTCTGCTGCAAATCCCAGGCGGCTACTTCGCCGAACACTGGAGCGCCAAACGATTCGTCAGCATCCTCTTGGTTCTTTGGGGGGCGTGCGCGGTATGGTCCGGGTTGATTCACTCCCTCGGCGAGTTTCGCCTGGCGCGTTTCCTGCTGGGCATCGCCGAAGGAGGCGTTTGGCCGGCTACACTGGTCCTTCTCTGCCATTGGTTTCCGCGCGGGGAACGCGCACGCGCCAACGCCTACTGGATGCTCTGCCTGCCGGTGGCGCTGGCTTCGTCTTCACCCATCGCCGGCTGGATCCTGGGCCGCTGGGGATGGCGCGTGATGCTCATCTCCGAAGGGCTCCTGCCGTTCCTGTGGCTCATCATATGGAATTGGTTCATTGATGACCACCCGCGCCAAGCTCGTTGGATATCGGCCGAAGAGCGCTCGTATCTTGAAACCACGCTCGCGAGGGAAGGCGCGGAATTGACCGCTTTCCGCCGCGGGTCCATTCTCGAGGCGCTATCCCGACCGCAGGTTTTCATCATGGTGTTTGTTTATTTCCTCTTGAACGCAGGAAACTACGGATACTTGTTTTGGCTTCCGACCGCGCTGGCGAGCGTCCGCCAAATGAGCAGCTTTGGGAGCGGTGTTCTGTTCGCCATTCCGTACATCGCGACGGGAATTGGCATGGTGCTGGTTTCGCGCCACTCCGACCGTCACCACGAGAGGCGCGGTCACGTGGCAGGCGCGCTGGCTTGGGGCGGGTTGCTGCTGCTCGCGGGTGTGGGCTTGAGCCAACGAAGCCCCTTGCTATGCTTTGCCTGCCTTTGCCTCGCCGAGGGCGGCTCCTACGGAGCCCTCGGGCCCTTTTGGGCGATTCCCACGGAGACCATGCCGTCCCGCGTCGCGGGATCGGCCATGGGGCTGATCAACGCGCTCGGCAATCTGGGCGGCTACTTTGGACCACTGGCGGTGGGTTACTTGAACCAGCGCACGGGAAACTTCGTCATGGCTTTTGGAGTGTTAGGGGCGGGCTTGCTCACGGCCGGGATTACGGCTGCCATGGTCCTTCCAAAATCTCGGCCTCGGCAAGCAGTCGAACCCAGGTCCCCGATTTCCTAACACCGATTTCGCCCGTACGGATTGAATCCAAGCCCTCGATTACCTGGCATCGAATGATCATGCGGAAGAAAATATTTCGTATCGTTTTTTGGGCGTTTGTAATCGTGACGACGCTCCCGCTCGTTCTTATCTTCTTCACGCCGCCGCTTGGCGACGTTTCATCCACGCCCGAGGCGGCGAAATCGTACGACGAGAAAATGCTCCAGCTCAACGCCGGGGGGAACGGCGCGAGAGAAATCCGCTTCACGGAAACGGAACTGAATTCAAAGGTTCAGGAAAGCCTCGGTGACATGGGCGGGACGAGCGGCGCGGTGGCGCTGAAGAGCCTTACCATCCACCTGACGGGGAATCGGCTGGAGGGCGTCTTTCGCGTGGACGCTGTCGGCGTGAGCCTCTACTTGCTCATTGGAGGAACTTTGAGCGTGGCCAATCACCGGCTGGTTTTCAACCCCACCGAGATGGCGCTTGGACGCCTTCCCGTGCCTATCGCGCTGGTCGGGCCGGCCCTCCGCGACCGGCTGAACAGCCCCGATATGCAAAGCCTTTTGGCGCTCCCTGATAATGTCCGCAGCGCCTGCGTCGAAAACGGCGGATTGACCATTGAGTTGGAATAGCCGCGCCCGAGAGGGCGATTAACGGGGGAAAATATCACTGGTTTAGCTGATGGGTCTCTCCGCCGGGTCGAGTGTAATGCCAAAATGGGAGCAGGCGGTCGTCATCGTGTTTTCTCTAAACCATGGATCTTTTCCGCGACTGCCGTATGGTCGCTAAGAGAGCTTGTTAAGCCCATTCTCTCGGTGACGATGTGATGAAGGTATTGGGCGATCCGAGCGGTTGAGGCACCTTCAAGAACCATCTGGAATACTTGTGAAAGGTACCCGTCATACTCATCGCGGGCTTCCTTGATTCCGTGCACTCCGATTGGATCCCAGTCGCTCCGCAAAATTTCATCGACCCGCTTGTAGATTTCCAATTGGTCGGGCGGCAGCCTTCTCCCCATGCGGGCTTGGCCTCAGTGCCTACGACGATTTGTTTCGCCTTTGCCGAAAAAGACCGCCGGCGAAACGTGGAACCGCCGGATAAGGCGCTCGCTGTGGTTGCGTGTCAACCGACGCTTACCGGAGAGCACGAGCGACACGGTGCTTTCAGAACCCAACTCCTTCGCAATGTCTCGCTGTGAAAGCCCGTTCTGTTCGAGCAAGAACCTTAACACATCCACCGGTTCCGCATCCGGAGACGGGTAACGATGAGATTCATAGCGCTCGATGAGAAGCGTCAAGAGTTCGACCGCCTCCTCCTCTTCCGGAGTAGGGTCGGACTTCGCCGTCAGCTTGAAGAGGGCCTTGGTATAATCGGCGAACTCCACATCGGA
>QHZO01000133.1:0-10599 GCA_003224695.1 Acidobacteriota bacterium | reverse complement strand
GCGGGCCTTGTGCCCGCCCCTGGGGCGACCGCGAGGGTCGCCCCTACAATAAGCCGATTTGCGGCTCACAGTACTAGAAAAGTGCCACGGCGCGGATGGGGGAGCCGGAACCGTTCTTGATTTTGAGCGGCAAGGCCACAAAGAGAAAAAAGTCCGGCAAATCATCGAGGTGACAGAGGTTCTCGATAATCAGCACCTGTTTGCGGAGAACCACGGGATGAATGGGATTGGCTTTGAGGGCCTCCGGCGAGTCAGGCGAAAGTGAGTCCACGCCCAGCGCGGCTACGGACTTTCCGATCAAATACTCGGCGGCGTCCATGCCTACACCAGGCCAGTTCTCAAGATAAGCTTTATCGTCAGGCCGCAGCCCCCAATAGCGGGACCAGCCGAAATTGAACAAAACGATGTCCCCGGCGCGAAGGGCGCCGTGCCGGGCCTCCCACTGTTCGACGAACGCGCGGGAGACTGCGGCGCCGGCGGGAGTCTCGCGGCAATCCAAGCGCGCGCCGCGGCCGATGAGTTTCGCGGGCGGGACGCGCTCGATGGTGGCGTGGGCCGCGGGTTCGGTGTCGCTGATGAAGTGGGCGGGCGCGTCCACGTGCGTGCCGTTGTGCTCGTTCATTACTAATTGATAGGTGAGCGACCGCCCGCCGTGCCAATAGGAGCCCCACATGTTGTGGAAGAATTTCGAGTGCGTCGGAAAACTCGGCATGTGCTCTTCGAGCGTTTGGCTCAAGTCTACGAGCCGCGACCCACGGAGCGCCTCGACGAGCTTCTCAACCTCCATCGGTTCACCTCGCGCCGCGACTTAGATTCCGCGCTTCGACTCCGCTCAGCGTCTTCGACTCGGCGCGGGTTGTCAACCGGGAAAACCGGTGCAGGGGCACGGCGCCCTTCGATCCGTCGGCTGACGGACTCAGGCTGGTGGGCATAGTCGAACCACGCCATGCCCCTACCGGAGATGAACGGGACACAACGCCCAAGGGAGAAGGATTTAGCGGGCGTCTTCCGGCATGGCGAAATAGCCCGGTTTCGACCGCACCAGGACATTCTTTCGCATGGCGACAACTCGAATCGCCCGGTACGTGCCGTCCATGGCGCCGTTGTGGGGCGTGTAGCCGAGGCTGTATTGCTCGATCAGCTCGCCGCTGATCGCTTCCAGGGAATCGGCCAGGTGAATCAGGCGCTCGGCGGAATAAATTCCCGTCGAAGCGCCCAGGCCTTTGTTCTGGGAGGTATCGCCGATTTGACCGTGCGAGAGGTATCCGGTGCCGAGGTCGGCTCCGGGGCTCTGTTCCAGGGGAAAGTACCCCGCTCCGCCGGTCTCCTCGGCCATGCGGCTCAGGACTTTTTCGCCCGGATTATCGTATCCGTAGGCGGTATTCCCAATCGTGTAAATCACCGTCTCGGCGCGGCGCGCCATGGAAATCGCTTCGTCGAGCGAATGCTCGCTGTGGTAATCCAGTCCATCGCTCACCACCACCAAAACGCGCCGCATGTTTTCCGGCTCGCCGAGCTTCAACATCTTTTCCATGCAGGCGAAAAAAATGGCGTCGTAGAGAGCCTTGCCGCCGCCCGCCTTCAGGCCCCGCACCTTCTCATTGAGCGCTTGCGGGTCGTTGGTGAAGTCTTGAATGACGGAACTGGTGGCGTCGAACGTCTGGAGGAAAACCTGGTTTTTGCTGTTCGTTCCGCTCAGCATGTTGAAGATGAACTCGCTGGCGGCGTCCTTTTCGAAGGCCAACTGCGTGCGCGCGCTGTTGCTGGTGTCGAGGATGACGCCGATGCGCAGCGGCGGACGAGTGCCGCGGTAAAAGTACTTGATGGTTTGCGGCTGGCCGTTCTCGTAAACCTGGAAATCCTCTTTGCTCAGGTCAATGACTGGCTGGCCTTGCCTGGTCAGCACCGAGACCGGAACGTTGACCACTTCGACGCGCACACGAATCGGCTGCTGCGTCTCAGGTTTCTTCTCCTCCCCTGCCACCGGAGCGCCTTGCGTCACGGAAGGGGGATGGGCGGGTGCCTTGGCCTCCTGCGGCCACGCGTGTGAGGCCTCAAGAAACAGTGTGGCGGCGAGAATCGCAAGCGCCGCATGCGCGAGGCACGGGCGGGCCAGTCCCCAAGCCGACCGCCGGTGGCCGAGACGCTTCGGGTCTTGGACCTTCGAGGCTTGGGATCGGGGGGACTGAGACGTTCGGCGATTCATTTCCGCGCCCATAACCTGTCCAACTAGAAGCTTATTTTACTCCAAGCCCCCTTCACGGTGAACAGGAAATGGTGAAAAGTAAATTGCGAAAGGGGGATAGCGACCTTCGATCCGTGACGGGCGTGCGAGATGCGCCATTCACTATTCACCCTTTACTCTTCTCGATTTTACGGAGAGCTCGGTTGCGGGCCTGTTCTGCATTGGAATAAAATGGCGCCGGAGCACGGTCTTGCACCTCCACGCGCACTCCTCCGCGGGCTGGAAAGTCAAAGCGGCGCTCGCGGTCACGCTGGCGCTGGTGACCCTGGAGTTCATTTCCGGGACGCTCGCGCACAGCCTGGCGCTGGTGAGCGACGGCTGGCACAACCTCTCCGACGTCCCCAGCCTGGCGCTTTCCTGGCTGGCGCTTTACTTCGAGCGCCGCCCGCCCGACGAGCGCAAGACCTTCGGATACCAGCGCGCCGGAGTGCTGGCCGCGTTCGTCAATGCTCTGATTCTGGTCGCGGTCGCCATCTTCGTTTGCTATGAAGGATACGAGCGAACTATCCATCCGTCGGGCGTCGAAACGCGCGTCATGATGGCCGTGGGTCTGGTGGCGCTGGTCACAAACGGCGGAATAACTTTCGCGCTCGCCGGCCATCGCCGCGACCTGAACCTGCGCGCGGTCTACATTCACAACCTGGGGGACGCGCTCTCGAACCTCGGCATCATCGCGGGCGCTTGGCTGATTCGTCTGACGGGCCAGACATTAATAGACCCGCTGATCGCCTTTCTGATCGCCGGCCTGATCTTGTGGAGCACCGTCGAAATCTTCGCCGATTCCACCAACATCCTGCTTGAAAGCCTGCCCAAAGGAATTAGGCTTGAAGCCGTGGCCGGCTCCATCCTCGAAGTCCCCGGCGTCCGCGAGGTCCACGACGTCCACATCTGGAGTCTGGGTCCGGAATCGCGCGCGCTTTCCTGCCATATTCTGATCCTCGATATGCCGACATCGGAGTCGGAAAAGATCGCGCACCTCATCCGCGAACTCCTCGCCGCCCGGTTTGGAATCCACCACACCACCATTCAGTTCGAGCACACGCATGCCGCGGGTGAGTTCCACCGCTACATGCCCGAGCCCGCTGCGAAGAAAGAAGGCAGTAGGCAGTAGGCAGTAGGCAGAAAGCAGTAGGCAGTAGGCAGTAAGCAGAAAGCAACAGAAGGGAGAGTGAGGGGAACAAGAGCATGCTTCGCGGGCACAGAGACTTGAAGGTTTTCCAACTGGCTTACAAGCTGGCGATGGAGTTCTTTACTGATTCCAAGATGTTCCCTTCCGACGAGCGGTATTCACTCACGAGCCAGATTCGGCGCTCATCTCGAAGCGTTGCCGCGAATATTGCGGAATGATTTCGAAAACGGCAGTACCCGAATATGTTTGTCAGTAAGTTGGCCGACTCAGATGCGGAGGCAACCGAGACTCAAGTTTGGCTGGATTTCTGTCGGGGCTGCGGCTACTTGCCGGTGCAAGAGCACAGGCGGCTCGCCGCCGGCTATGATGAAGTGGGGAGAATGCTGAACGGCATGGTCGCAGCACCAGAGAAGTTTTTGCCGCGCTAACAGGCGTTTTCAGTGTCCGCATTGCCGACAGATTAGCACCCGGTATCCAAGCGTCTTTACTCTTTGTCTTACTCTGCCTTCTGCTTTCTGCCTTATGCCTACTGCTTTCTGCCTTCTGCTTTTTGTGGCGGCACAATCCGCTCCAACCCGTCGAGGTAAGGGCGCAGGGCTTCGGGAATGACGACTGAGCCGTCGGCCTGCTGATAATTTTCGAGGATGGCGAGCCACGTCCGGCCGACCGCCAAGCCGCTGCCGTTGAGTGTGTGGAGGAATTCGGTCTTAGGCTGGCCTTTCGCGGGTTGGCCTTTGGGGGCGGTCCGGCGAAAACGCAGATTGGCGCGCCGCGCCTGGAAGGCTTCGCAATTCGAGCACGACGAAATCTCTTTGTACTCTCCCGCCGAGGGCAGCCATACCTCCAGGTCATAAGTCTTCGCCGAGCTGAAACCGAGGTCGCCCGTGCATAATTCGACCACGCGATATGGGAGGCCGAGCCGTTTAAGAACCGCCTCAGCGTCGCGCGTCAAAGACTCGTGCTCCTCGTAAGAGTTTTCGGGCAGCGAGAATTTAACCAGCTCGACTTTCTGAAACTGGTGTTGGCGGATGATGCCCCGCGTGTCCTTGCCGTAGGAGCCCGCCTCGCTGCGGAAGCAGGCCGTCCAGGCGCAAAATTTGACGGGCAGCTTTTCGGCATCGAGGATCTCGTCGCGAAAAAGGTTTGTCAGCGGCACTTCCGCCGTGGGGATCAGCCACAGGTCGTGGCCCTCGAGCTTGAAGAGGTCTCCCGCGAATTTCGGCAACTGGCCCGTGCCGTACAGCGTCGCGGAACTGACCAAGAACGGCGGAAGGATTTCGGTGTAGCCGTGCTCGCGGGTGTGAAGATCGAGCATGAAGTTCGCGAGCGACCTCTCCAGGCGCGCGCCCGCACCCTTGTACACGGCGAAGCGGGCGCCGGATATTTTGGCCGCCCGCTCAAAATCCANNNCTGGAAATTGAATTCCCGCGGCTCACCCCAGCGTCGGACCTCCCGGTTGTCCGCCGAAGCCTTTCCGACCGGCGCCGAATCGTGCGCAAGGTTCGGAACCTGTTCCAGAATCTGGCGGACTCGTTCGTCCAGGGCTTTGGCTTCGCGTTCCTTATCGGCGATTTCGTCCCCGAGGCGACGGCTCTGCTCGACAAGTTCCGCCTCCTTTTTATCCCTCTCAGCGATTTTGATATTCGCTTCCGAAGCGCTGCCAGCCGGCACCATCCCCTTTTTTTGCTCCAATTTTAATTTCGCGATGCCGTCCGAATTCTTGTTTCGGACGGCTCTCAACTCGTCAACCTCAGAAATCAGCCGGCGACGCTCCTGGTCGAAACGAGCGAAATTATCAAGGGCGTCCGGCATGCCCCGGTCGCGGACCTTCCGCCTCACGAGATCCAAATTTTGCCGCACAAATCCGAGGTCGAGCATATTGTCCCGAGCTTCAAAAATCGAAAAGTCAATCTAATCGAGCCCAATCATAGTGTCAAACGGATCGCAGCGCAGGGCTCGAAGCCACAATTCGGGCCAGTCTTGCAGTGCAAGTTTCTGCACCTGCAAACTTTTCGCGCCTCTGGAACGACATTTCTCACGCAAAATAATTCAGTTCATAACCACCAAAGGGATATGTCACTGAAAGATAACCAGATAAATTTGCCAAGTTTTTCGCTCCTGGTCAAGGCGGTTCAGTTCACTGGAACTCGATGTGCACAAAGCCTGGACATGATCGGGTAGTCGCAGAGAAGTCGCATCCGAAGGCAGATTCTTTAGCCGTTGCTCGTGTATTGACTTTTAAACCTGACGGTCACTCGGGAGGAAACCTTATGCCTAGTAAGTGGATGATTCGAGTTCCAGAAACCTTTCTCTTAGCTGTTTGTTTGGCGGTTCCGTCAGGTCAAAGCGGCGCGCGAGTCATCAATGAAGCCAACCACGATCAATCGCCTGCTTTAGTCGGGATGTCAGCTTCTCCTGTCCAAGACGGACGCGAGCCGCGCCAGATTCCCTTGCATCAGTTCATTCATCCGGCCCACCGGGGTTTATCAGACCCGGTCGTTCAGACACTGACAGGCGCATTGGTTTCAACCACCTCGACGTCCACAACTGGTCTCGGAGCCAACGGGGTAGCCCCACCCGACACGAATGGCGCCACGGGCGCCACTCAGTACGTCTTGTGGGTCAACGCCGAATTTGCTGTTTACGATAAGACGACAGGGGCAAAGGTTTACGGTCCCGTTGCCGGGAATAGCTTGTGGAGCGGCTTCGGAGGCCCGTGTGAAAGCACCAACGATGGTGACCCCATCGCGCAATACGACAAGGCCGCCAACCGCTGGGTGATGTCGCAACTCGCCAATGTTTCCTACGGTCCGCCCTTTTATCAATGCGTCGCCGTCTCGACCACCTCAGACGCCACGGGGAGTTACAACCGCTATGCATTCAGCTTCAGCAACCTGAACGACTACCCCAAATTCGGCGTATGGCCCGACGGCTACTATTTTTCAGCCAACATGTTCCAAAGGCAGTCGAGCGGCGCCTTCAATTTCGTCGGCCCGCAGGCCTGTGCTTTCGACCGCAACGCGATGCTGGCGGGCAACAAAGCAACCGCCCAATGCGTTCAACTGAGCAATTTCTACTTCAGCCTTTTGCCGTCCGACCTCGACGGAGCCACTGCGCCCCCCGCAGGCTCTCCCAACTACTACATGAGCCTCCAGTTGCCTGGCTCCAATACGCTCGACTTCTGGAAATTCCACGTGGATTGGACTACCCCGGCCAATTCCACCTTTACTGGGCCGACGGCCTTGACCGTGGCTGGATTCACCGAAGGCTGCGACGGGAGCCCCAACGGCTTGACCTGCATTCCTCAACGCGGGACTTCCCAGCAGCTTGACTCGCTGAGCGACCGCTTGATGTACCGGCTGGCTTACCGCAATTTTGGCGGCCACGAAGCGCTGGTTGTAAACCATTCTGTGGACGCCGGGAGCGCGGTCGGTGTGCGCTGGTATGAAATTCGAAGTCCCGGCGGCACTCCTGTGATCTATCAACAGGGGACCTACGCGCCCGCGGACGGGAATTACCGCTGGATGGGATCAATCGCGATGGACAAGGCGGGCGACATCGCTCTGGGTTATAGCGTTTCAAGCGGCAATACGTACCCGGCAATTCGCTATACGGGCCGTGTGGCCGACACGTCGGTAGACCCGTTGGGCACGATGGAAGCTGAGGTGAGCATCCTCGAAGGCACCGGCTCCCAGACCAACAGCCTCAGCCGCTGGGGTGACTACACCAGCATATCTCTGGACCCGGTGGACGACTGCACGTTCTGGTACGTCAACGAGTATCTCCCGTCAAGCGGCACGTTCAATTGGAGCACGCAAATCGCCTGGTTCAAGTTCTCGTCGTGCGGGACGCCCACGGCCCCCGCTGCGCCCACGGGCCTTGTGGCTAAACCGGGAAACGCGCAAGTCGGCCTGACCTGGAGCGCGTCCTCGGGCGCTGCTAGTTACAATGTCCTCCGCGCGAGCGTGAGCGGCGGCCCGTACACCCAGATTGCAACGGCCTTGACGACCACGAGTTTTACGAACACCGGCTTGACCAATGGACAGGCTTGTTACTACGTCGTGGACGCGGTGAATTCTGTCGGCACCAGCCCCCACTCGAACCAGGCAAGCGCCACGCCGCAGGCGGCCGCACTGCCGGCCGCGCCCACCGGCCTCGCGGCATCATCGGTGGCCAGGTGGAAGATCAGCCTGAGATGGACTCAGTCCACAAGCTCAGGCGTGACCCAGAACAAAGTTTATCGCTCGACAACCAGCGGCGGGCCCTATACTCTGCTCGCCACACTCTCCGCGACGACTGCCTACTCAGATACGAATGTCAGCTCAGGTCGAGCTTACTATTACGTGGTCACCGCGGTGAATAGTGCAGGCCAAAGCGGCTTCTCGAACCAGGTGTCTGCCACGGCCAAGTAATCCACGCAGCGACCGCCACTAAGTTAATACCGACGTTCGGGATTATGACAGGAGGCCCGCATACCTAGGCCTCCTTTCTAATCTCGTAGTACTCGCTGGGCTTGCCGTCCTTGAGTTCGGCAGCTCGATCTGAGCAGCCGTCATTACCGAAAAAGATATAGCCTTCCGTGACCGACGAGGGGTGGCCCCCTAGAGCCGCGGCGGCCGCCAACAACGTCATGCCGGAGCCCGGAGGTAGGACCCTGACGTCTTTCCTTATTATCTTGTATTTGCAAGTCCGGCCGCACACTTCGCCCAAGAATTGCACCCTTTCAACTCGCGGGTCGGAGGTGGGAGCGGACAGGCCCCCCAACCATCTGCCAAGGCCGACGTTCGGGGGCTCTGGCACTTTGATCATGACCTCCCCCTCAAGCCTGCCGGATCCGAGCCTGAGTGTGATTTTGCCAAAGGGAAAAGCCCAATCACCCGCGAGAGCCGGCGACACTCCCGAAATGTACCCCATCCCGAAGGACACCAGGAAGTCCTGATGTTTCCTCGCTGATTCCAGCGCGGACGCCGCTTTCTCGTCCTCTTCCTTGCGACGCTCGTCGACCGCTGACAGACACCGGGTTACCTCTGGCACACAGTCCTTTTTTTTCTGGGCCTCCAGGAGAATTTCGGCGGCGTCCTCCGCCATCCCCGCGTTCAAGTACCTATACCCAAGGTTGCTCGCGGCCAAGGTGGACTCGTACTGAAGCGCTAGCCTGTAACTAGTCGCGGAATTTATCGCAAGGCCCAGGTTTGAATACGCCACCCCGAGATTGTTAAGGGCACCTGCATTTCGGGGGTCCTTTTCGCATATCAATCTGAAATGGTGTACGTTGAGCTCGAAATACCCCGCTGTTTCATAGTCAAACCCCAACGAAAATCGGAGGTCGCTTTGAGACGGGTTATAGTGTAACGCAGCCTCGCCGATTGCAAACGCCTGGAAGGAATCCCCCGAATCCTTCAGAACGCTGTACAAGCCACGTAGTATCTTGGACCTCAGCTCTCTCTTGGCCGTCGGCGTGGAGTTCCACGAGTTGATTAGAGTTTCCCGAGCTTCGTCAAGTTTCTTGGCCAGCCTGAGGCAGTTTGCTGCCCGGATCAGATGTCCAGTAGCGTCATCGGACTTGCAAAGCAGTGAAGCTGACCTGTAACAGTCCGCTGCTTCCGTGTACTGCTTGAAGTCAAAAAGGCAGGATCCCAGGAACGCGAGAGGGGTGGGATTCTCTGGGTTGCTCTCGGCGAGGGCTCTTAATTCGTTCAGCGCCGTCGGATGCCCCGTGATAGCGCGCTCAAAGTCATAGAGGGCCTCCCAGTGGACTGCCTCGTCTCGCCCCTTTTCACGAGCGATGTGTAGACCACTTTGGTAGGCCTCGTCAGCGCCTTGCCAGTCGTGCTCCTCTATCCGAAGAATCATTTCCAGGAAGGAGTCGCCCTCCTTACCGCTCTCACGGGCCGCCTCCGCGGTGGTTGCGGGGCTAGGGGCGGCATCCACGTCCTTTCTTTGTGCAACAGCGCTCACGACCGTTTCGACTGCAATTCCAGCAGAACTCGCGACCAGCCTGTTTACCATTTCGCTAGCCTTCTGGAACGTAGTTGTCAAGCTAAACGGGTCGAAGGGGATGTATTCTAGGTCGCCTTGCAGCCCCGGTATCTCCACGCCGGACTCACGGAGCAAAATTAGCCTCTTGCCGGCCTTGAGGGCGTAGCCGGACTCTTGAAGCACCCAGGGAGGAGCGCTCCACGCGGTCGGCGTAAACCTGCCCCTTAGAACGTCGAACGCTGCTCTCAAGCCTTCCCGGGTGGCATAAATAGGGTGTCTCCTGGTGAAGATGCCAACAAATGCATCGCACTCGTCAATCTTTTGGCGGACCTTTTCGGAGACCGACTCGACCTCGGCGGGTTCGGCTGTTTCCCAGACAAAGCCCAAGGGCCGAAAAGAGTCAAGAAAATTTATGATAGGGAGAATCTTAGGTTCATCCTCCGAGGCGAAACTCCGAGCGACGAATGCAGTTATCTTTGGCATTAGCATGGCTCCTTGCCCTGCGGCGGTGCACACCCGGATAAATTATACTGAGCTTTGACGCCGACGAACGGTTCGGCTAGTCTCGGAAGCCGGGATGGGAAGAATGGAGGCCATGCAGGTGGGCGCCCTCGGGCTGGTTATCTTCCTGTCGGCTTGCGGCAATCGCGGGCTCCATTCAGAGCGGGCCGTGCGCGACGCGGTCCGCAAAGGAGTGGATGACGTGCTGGCGACCCTCGCCGGGGGCGACCGCTCCAAGGCGCGATCGAGCTTCCAGGGAGCTTCAGTCCCCATCAAGGAATTGGATTTTGCTTTGTTCCTTGACCATCAATTGGTGGATGCCGCGAGCCTCTTCGATATGAAGCACGTGGCCGATCCCACGCGCCTCGCTCTGGTGTGCGATCAGGGCGATCGCGTCACGGAAGCCGCGCTCGCCCTGCTCAAGGAAAATCCAGATAAGGCTAAAGAAAAAGAGGTGAAGAAGATTCAAGACGAATTCAAGGCCATGCGGAAGAGCGTTCAGTGACTGGGCGCGGGAGCGGGCGCGGCGGGCGGGTTTCCGAGCGAAGGTGCGGCTCCGGCGCCGTGCGGAGTGGGTGCCGTCCCGTTGGCGGAAGAGCTTGACACCACTTCCCAGTGGTCTCCCGCCAGTCGCAGCGAGTAATGCACGCTCACGGCAAGGTCGGCGTTGTCCTTGCTGCGATATTTGACGTCGGCCTGCGCGGAATCTCCAGCGAATTTGACGCTTTCGACCTCCAGCGTCATC
>QHZO01000015.1:45951-46951 GCA_003224695.1 Acidobacteriota bacterium | reverse complement strand
CGCAGGCGCTCGAGACGATCGAAGCAAAGAGCTTCAAATCACGACACGTCCAAGCCATGGTGGATTTCATCAGGACATCGGAGCGTGGGGTGGTGAAATGATGCGGTGGGTGCTTGTGTCATTTGGGATGGGATCCCTTTCGGAGGACCCGTCATTCCCGCGAAGGCGGGAATCCACTTCGAAGGTGTTTGGAAATGCGCTGTGGGCGGATTGATTCCCGCCTTCGCGGCAATGACTGCGGTTTGGGCCGCCCATCTCTGGCAAATGACATCGGTACCGATGCGCCAGAGATTTCGCGTTCCCGGTTTTTGACCTATGACTTTGAATCCGAACGGCAAGGACTGTTACGCGATCATCGCCGGAAATGGGCGCTTCCCGTTTCTGGTCCTCGAAGCCGCTCGCGAGCAGGCGATCGAGCCCGAGGTTTTCGCGATCAAGGAGGAAGCGTCGCCAAAATTGAGCGGGGTCGCGCGAAGCATCCACTGGCTGAGCCTGGGCGAAATCGCCAAGCTGCTCGAAATGCTATCCGAGAAGCGAGTGAACAAGGTTCTTCTCGCCGGCCAGGTGAAACACGTGCAACTGTTCAGCTCCATCCAGCCGGACTCCACGCTTCGCCGCGCGCTCGGAAGTCTCGAGCGCAAGAATACGGACTCGCTCCTGGGCGCATTCGTCCGGATGCTCGAGCAGCGCGGAATCGAGGTCGTGGACTCGACGCTTTTCCTGAAACCGCTGCTGGCGGAGGCGGGGACGCTCACACGGCGCGCGCCCGATCCCTCCGAACAGGAAAACATCGCCTACGGGCGCGAGATTGCCAAACAATTGGCCCAACTCGACATCGGCCAAACCATCGTCGTCTCGGACCGAGCCTGCCTGGCGGTGGAGGCCATGGAAGGCACCGACGCCGCGATCGAGAGGGCCGCGAGGCTGAGCAACGGTCGGCGGCTGGTGGTGGTCAAAGTGAGCAAGCCGCGCCAGGATATGCGTTTTGATGTTCCGGTGA
>QHZO01000015.1:7189-45840 GCA_003224695.1 Acidobacteriota bacterium | reverse complement strand
GTGGTCGGGGTCGCCGACGGGGCCGCTCAGTGTGGGCTGTAGCGGCGAGCTGAGTCCCGCCGCTGCTAACATGCTACAAGGGCGGCGAGACTCAGCTCGCCGCTACAGACGCTGAGGGAAGGTTGAGCGAAAGCATTGCCGTCGGAGTGATTGGGGTCGGGGAGTATGGATCGAATCATGCGCGACAACTGAAGGAGGTCGAATCCGCCGAACTGGTCGGCGTTTATGACCTCAACCCGGACAGGGCGCGGGCCCTCGCCGCGGAGCTGGGAGTTCGTGCCTTCGAGAGCCTTGACGAATTGCTCGGCGCCGTTCAGGCGGCCTCGGTGGTCATTCCGACGGCGTTGCACGCGGAGACGGCCTCGCGCGCCTTCGCGCGGGGCGTGGATGTGCTGCTCGAAAAGCCCATCACGCGTTCCGTGGAAGAAGCCGACAGGATCATCCGCCAAGCGGAAGAAGCGGGCCGCATCCTTCAGGTCGGGCACGTCGAGCGGTTTAACCCGGGTGTGGTGGCGGCGAAGGCGGCCGCGCGCAACCCATTGTTCTTCGAGGTTCATCGGCTGGGGGTGTTCAGCGCGCGCAGCCTGGATGTGGACGTGGTGTTCGACCTCATGATTCACGATTTGGACTTGGTGCTCTGGATGACCGGGGCTCGGCCGGCGGAGGTGCGCGCGGTGGGCCTTCCGGTACTTTCGGACAAAGTGGATATTGCGAATGCCCGAGTCGAATTCTCAAACGGCGCCGTGGCGAACCTCACCGCCAGCCGCGTCAGCACGGAGAAGGTGCGCAAGTTCCGGTACTTTCAGCCTTACGAATACGTTTCGATTGATTTCACGCGCCGCGACGCGCTGGTGTTGAGCGTTGAGCGCGATCCGTCGGCTGACGGACCTCGCGTGGGTTTTCGCAAGCTCGAAACGGAAACCCGTGAGCCGCTCCGGGCGGAGCTTGAAGCGTTTGTCGAATCTGTGCGCACGCGCCGTCCTCCCCTGGTCGGCGGCCGCGAGGGGCGCGAGGCTTTGGCCTTAGCCGACCAAGTCATGAATTGCATCGAACAACACGCGGCCCGGGTGAATTATCCACTTGCCCGGGCGGCGGGACGGGCTGGCGAGCTATGAGCCCCGCAGGAGCCCCGGAGGTTGGAGTCGTGGAGAGCCGAAAGCTTCCACCGCTTGTGGAGCCCCATCTCTAGCCGCTCCATGTTCCTGCTATCCATCCTCCTGCACGGCCTTCTGGCGCTTATTCTCGTGCTTTCGCCCGAGCTCTTTACGCGCGGCTAACGCGTGCTCGGCATCGTGAGTGAACCGCAAAAGTCTCCGAACCAATCAACTTTTCTCTATCTTCCGCCGGACCTCCAAAAAGCTCCCAAGATCGCGCCGCGGACTCCGAACCTTTCCGACAAAAACCGTGTAGCGCGCGGCCCCTCACGGACCGTGGATCCGAACGGCCTGAAGATGCCGTACCTGAAAGGAAACACGAAGCTTCCGGAAATTGCCGGCGGCGGCCACACGGCTTCGGCGCCTCCCTCGCCGCCCCCATCGCCGGCTCCCACTCCGCCGAAGAGCCAAGGCGAGACGAAATCTCCAGAGCCAGGGGGAAGCGCCGCGCCGCAGCAGCAGTCCAAGCCCGAAGTAGCTCAGCTTCATCTCGAGAACGTTCCCCCGGCTGCACAGAAAGGCGAGGGCAGGCGCGCGAATCTCTCCACAGGGACGCCCGGCGATGCCATCGAGCAGTCGCTCCACTCGGCGGCGCGCGGCCGCGCGACGGGCGGGATCGCGGGACCGGGAGACTCGCTTTCCCAGCTCAACAATCTCAATCCGAATTTCAACGTAGAAGGCCCCGTTATCCTTTCGGATACGAAAGGGGTGGATTTCGGCCCCTACTTGGCGCGCGTGGTTTACGTGGTGAGGCAAAATTGGTACTCGGTCATCCCGGAGACCGCGCGGCTGGGCCAGCAAGGTCGAGTGGCCCTCGTTTTCGAGATCCTGAAGGACGGCAAGGTCGGAACTCTTCGGCTGGTCGGCTCCTCCGGCGCCGATCCGCTCGACCGCGCCGCCTTGGCTTCCATCAACATGTCCAATCCCTTTCCGCCGTTGCCGCAAGAGTTTACGGGCAACCATTTAGTTCTCGAGTTCATATTCTTATACAACCTGGGCTATGCCCCTTGATGAAGGTGGGTGCGAAGGTTAGAATCTGGTGGGGAGGAGGAGGTTTTGCGCGAGGGGGAGCAACCGGCTTTCGCTATCCCCTTTCGCCACTGCAAGATTGAAATCCGCAATAAAAGACTTCGCCGATGTTCCGACTTTCGCGAGCCCAACTTCTCGGTTCATTGCTGTTACTGACCGTGATGCTGCTCCTGCTCGCGGCCCGGCTGTTCCGTCTGCTCTTGTAGGGGTGGGTTTCATACCCGCCCCTACGACGGGCTGTTCGGAAGAGCTATCGCTCGTGGCCATCGTCGGCCCGACGGCGTCGGGGAAATCCGCGCTCGCCTTGGAGCTTGGAGAACGGCTGAACGGTGAAATCGTCAACTGTGATTCGATCCAGATTTATCGCGGCTTTGTCGTCGGCTCGGGGAAACTCTTGCCGCACGAAAGGCGCGGCATCCCGCACCACCTGCTCGACCGGGTTGACCCCGGCCAAGCGTTTACCGCCGGCGATTACATGCGCGAAGCGAGGCAAGTTCTCGCTTCCATCCACGCGCGGCGAAAGCTCCCTATCGTCGTCGGCGGCACGGGCCTATACCTGCGGGCTCTGCTCCTGGGGCTCTTTCGAGGCCCGGCGCGGTCGGAGGCCTTGCGCGCGCGATTGAGGCACCTCGCGGAGAAACGCGGGCGCGAATTCTTGCACCGGATGCTTCGGCGGCTCGACTCGCAAGCCGCCTGCCGCATCCAGCCGCGCGACACGCAAAAAATTATTCGCGCTCTGGAGGTTTCGATCCTGGCGCGGCAACCCCTCTCACGGATGCACGACGGCGGCCGCGAGCCGCTGGCCGGAGTGCGCGCCCTCAAGATCGGGCTTGACCCCGACCGCGCGGAGCTTTTTCGGAGGATCAACACCCGCGTGGAGCGTATGTTTGCCGCGGGCCTCGTGGAAGAAACACGCGCTTTGATTGAAGGTGTCCGGCTGCAAGGGCTCCGAGCGAAGACGCCGGCGGCTCTCGAAGCGCTCGGGTACAAGCAGGCGGCATCCTATTTGAGTCGCAATGCGACGCTCGCCGAAGCCATCGCCGAGACTCAGAAAGCCACCCGTCGCTATGCCAAACGCCAGTTAACCTGGTTCCGCCGCGAGCCGAAAGTAGCCTGGTTCCGAGGCTTCGGCGATGATCCTCGAATCCAAACGCAGGCCCTTGCCTGGCTCCGCGAGCGATGCGACCGTGTTCGGAACGGGACGTCCGTCGCCCGGCCCACTCGACCTCCGGAGGGAGAACCCGCATGAATCCAACTGACACTCACAAGGACAGGCCCATCGAGAAGCAGCAGAATATTCAAGATGGATTTCTGAACTCGGCGCGGAAAGAAAAGCTGAACGTCACGATCTATTTGTTGAGCGGGGTCAAGCTGGCAGGACGCATCCGCAGTTTCGACAAGTATTCCGTGGTGCTCGAAAGCAACGGCCAGGAGCAGCTGGTTTTCAAACACTCGATTGCGACGGTCGTTCTGCCGCGGCCCTCCACCGCTCCTCATGCGCCAGCGCCCCCGGAGGGTTGAGCACATTCGCCGCGTCAAAGCTCGCGAAAAAGCCTACCTGGTCGGCTGGGTGCCCGGCCGCGCGCAAGGTTTCGGCGCGGCGCCCGGAATGAATGCCGAAGACTCGCTCGAAGAGCTGCGGGAGCTCGCGGCCAGCGCCGGAGCCCAGGTGGTGGGCGCGGACGCCCAGCGCGGCCACGAACCCGATCCCGCGACGCTCGTCGGCCGCGGCAAAGTGCAGCAGATTCTTGCCGGCGCCAGCGCGCTGGGGGCCGAGGTGGTCATCTTCGACCACGACCTCACGCCCACACAGCTTCGAAACTTGGAACAGGCGCTCGACCTTAAAGTTCTCGACCGCACGCAGCTCATCCTCGACATCTTTGCGGCCCGGGCGCGCAGCCGGGAAGGCCAGTTGCAAGTCGAACTGGCGCAGCTCAACTACCTTCTGCCTCGCCTGGGGGGCCGCGGCACGCTGCTCTCGCGCCTGGGCGGCGGCATCGGCACCCGCGGGCCCGGCGAGCAGCAACTGGAATTCGATCGCCGGCGAATTCGCGCCCGCATCCGGAAGCTCGAAGAGGGCATCGAACGCGTTCGCTCCGAGCGCTCCCTCCACCGCGAGCGCCGGAAGGCGCGCCGCTTTCTGATTGTCGCGCTGGTGGGCTACACGAACGCCGGCAAGTCCACGCTGTTTAATGCCCTGACGCGTTCGAACGTCGCGGCTTCTGCGAAAGTTTTCGCGACCCTCGACCCCACCGTCCGTCAACTCCCCCTCGAATCCCGCCGCGCCGCGCTTCTCTCCGACACCGTGGGTTTCATCCGGAAGTTGCCCGCGCACCTGGTGTCGGCGTTTCAAGCCACGCTCGAAGAACTGGAAGCCGCCGACCTTTTGCTCCAGGTCACGGACGCCGCTGACCCGCGGCACTCCAGGCAAGACGCCGCGGTTGAAAGCCTTCTGGAATCGCTCGGTCTGGCCGCCCGCCCGCGCCTGAAAGTGTGGAACAAGGTGGACCTGCTCGACTGCCAAGGAATGATGCGCCCCGCCCTCGGGCCCGGCGAGGTCGCCGTCTCCGCGCTCTCCGGGGAAGGAATGGAGAGCCTCAGCCGGCGCATTGACGAAGCGCTGGTCGCCGATCCGGTCGTTGAAGCCGATTTCGATCTGTCTCTCGACGACGGCAAGCGGCTGGCGCTGCTCTACCGCCAAGGCACCGTGGTCTCGACGCGCGTCGAGGAGAACCGGCTGCGCGTCCACGCGCGCGTCGCGGAGTCCTTGCGAGACCGCTTCCGCGATGCGCTGGTTTCCGTACCCGAAAAAGAGCCCTGAAGCCAGTATTTTCGCGGGTTCTGGCGCTGTGGAAATGACTGTGGAAATCATCACAAACCGAACTAGTTTTACTTTATGCAGCGAAGCAGCATGAATCGCGGGCACTGTGCAGGTGGCTTCGCTATTCCATTGAAAAAGCGGCACTTATTGCGACTTTGGCCTTTTAAGCCGCGGCCTTTCGTTTGCAAGGAGAAGAATACTTCCCCTTGAAACGGTCTGAGAGTTTTGCACAATTTTAGGGCAGCACCAGCCGCGGTTTCCCAGACGCCCGAGGGCGTCCGAGCCGCATAAAATGGGCTGATTTCGAACCTAGCCTCGTCATCTAGCCTTTGACCGCAGGTCGCAAAACAGAAATAGCTCTGTAGCGGCGGTCCATGACCGCCGATTTTGGAGTGCGGCGCCTTGCCGCCGCTTTCCATGGCGGGGGCAAGCTCCCGCACTCCAAAACTCGCACGCCGGTCCCCCCCTGCCGGGATAAACTCCGACCGCCGCTAGAGCCTTTAGGGCAACGGAATGCGAAACAATTTGCGATGGACGGTAAAATTGGAGAAGGCGTAGGTAGCCGGGTCCGCGCCAACTATCAAATTGGCGCGGTCAATGACCCGAACGCCGGGGAGCCTGGCCAGGTCTTTATCGGAAGTGATGCCGGCCGGGGGAAGCGGCGGGAAGGCTTGGCCGCTTCGAAGCGGGACAACGTAGGTCTTCTGTTGGGTCATCACCGCGAGCCCCGTATTGGTTATGACGAAGTTTCTTCCGTCAGCCGACCAGCACGGACGGCAGTCGTCACAGATCGGCCGAGGGTTTCCGCCCGCCGTCGGAATCGCCATCACACGGAGGGGATGGTCCTCGCTGCCAGAGGCCACGACGCTAATAATCCACCGCCCGTCGGGGGAAACCGTTCCTGAGAAAATCACGGGTGTCGAGGTCACTTTTTGCCGTTCTGTCCCGTCGTCCTTCATGCAGTACAAGTAATTGTCTTTGCCCTCGGAGGCCCGCGCGTATATCAACCCGTTCGGTGAGCATACCGGATCGAACTCGTCTGGAGTTGGCATTTCGCGCGGCGCAAACCGCCGTTCGAGCGAGCCCACCCATAAATGGGACTTCCCGTCGGCCCCTTGTGCGGCAAAAACGACTTTCTTTCCGTCGGGAGAAACGCTATAGCCCGTCATCTCAAACCCAGGCAGGACCCGTTGGGTCTCGCCGGTTCGAAGGTCCATGGCCCAGAGCTCGCCGGACTCGAACAATCCGGCCGCTCCTTTTTTGACCGGGAAGAAGAGCTTTTTGCCTTCCGGAGAGAACGAGGGGGCGGAGGCCGAACCCTCCGAGCTGACTTGCCACCGAGGTGACCAGCGAGTGCCCGTCGGGCGCCACGGCCACGCCCTCTTCTTCGTTCGTGCCCGAGGTCAGAAGTTCCGGCGAGCCGTCCGGGAATTCTTGCCGCCAAATGTGGAACGCCTTGCCGGCATCCGCGGAGAAGTACATCCACCGGCCGTCCGGCGACCAAGCCGCGGCAGTGCATGCGGCTTTCAGAGGGCCCACCTGTTTCCCAGACGAGCTTCCATCAAAGGGCAGGAGGCGGCAAGGCAGCCAACCGCCGTTCGACATTTCAACCACCAACACCCACTTGCCGTCGGGCGAGAGCGCCGAGCGGTGGGCCATCCCGCGCTCGTGCGGCGGGACATAGACGTCCCGCTCGCCCTCGCGGCTCTCCCGGGCGGTTACCAGCGCCATGTGGATGCCGATTTTGAACTCGGAGAAAAGCACGTGATTGTTGCCATTCCAAGACATGCCGGAAGCATTCGGGAGCAGTTCCTGCGCTTCTCCTCCGAGCACGGGAACAACCCAAGTGTTCCAGCCGAACTTGGGGTCTACGGTGGTGTAGGCGACGCGGGAGCCGTCCGGAGAAAACGCCGGACTCATCTTCATCATATTGTCGTGCGTCAGTTGCTTGGGCTCGCCGGAGGGAAGGAGCTTGAGGAAGACCTGTCCTGGCGTGACAAACGTATCAGGGCCGTGGATGTAGGCGAGCATGCGCCCGTCGGGGGAGAGCGCCGGCGAGGTGGCCGAATCCGTGTAATCGGTGAGCTGGACCCATTCGGCGGAAGCCGGCGAGCCCGGTTTGTTCGAGCGCAGCCAAAGCCATGCGCCGATGGCCGCAAGCGTCACGATGCCAATGGCCAGAGCCGCATACTTTGCCGCCCTCGGCCGCGCGGGCCATTGGGGCTCCGCGACCGCGGCACCAGAAGAAGAAGCAGTCGCCACGCGCCCCGACGTCGTATCCCGTTTCAGGCGCTTGAGGTCGGTCCGCACCTCGGCGGCGCTTTGATAGCGCAGATCGCGATCTTTCTCGAGCGCCTTGTGGATGATTTCCTCGAGCTTCGGCGGGAGGTCGGGATTGAGTTGGCTGGCGCTGGGCGGACTCTCCTTGAGAATCGCGGTGAAGATGACGCCTGTAGTGGTGCCGCTGAAGGCCGGCCGCCCAGTGGCCATTTCGTACAAGACTGCACCAAAGCTGAAGAGGTCCGTCCTCGCATCGAGTTGTTCGCCCCGGGCCTGCTCGGGAGACATGTAAGCGACCGTGCCCATGGCTGTACCCGGCGAGGTCAGGTATTCCGGCTCAATCGTCGCAGTCGCGGCTTCTCCCTCACCCGGCCCTCCGGGCCACCCTCTCGCTTCGGGAGAGGGGAAAATATTGTTCGACCCTTGCGCCCCTCGCCCGCTTGCGGGAGAGGGGCCGGGGGTGAGGGTAGGCGTAATCTTCGCCAGGCCAAAGTCGAGAATCTTGGCGTGTCCCCGTGAGGTGACGAAGATGTTCGCGGGCTTGATATCGCGATGGACGATGCCCTTCTGGTGGGCGGCATCCAAGGCGTCGGCAATCTCAATGGCCAGCTCGAGCAGCGCGTCAATTTGTAGGGGCGCCCCTCGTGGGCGCCCTCCTTGGGCGGGCCCCGATGGAATGGACGCGGGCCCTCCTGAGCCCTCTGGGCGTCGGAGGGCGGGCACAAGGCCCGCCCCTACGGCGATGCGTTGTTTCAGCGTCTCGCCTTCCAGCAGCTCCATGGCAATGAAAGGCTGGCCTTCGTGCTCGCCAATTTCGTAAATCGTGCAGATGTTCGGATGGTTGAGCGCCGCCGCGGCCCGCGCTTCGCGCCGGAAACGCTCGAGCCCCTGCGGGTCCTGTAGGGGCGATTCATGAATCGCCCCTACGTTCGACAGGAACTTGAGGGCGACCGCGCGGCCGAGCGTCGTATCGTCCGCCTTATAGACTTCGCCCATGCCTCCGGCGCCAAGCTTTTCGAGGATGCGGTAGTGGGCCACTTCTTTTGGGATCATGTTCTCGGGACGAACCGAACAAGTTTCATCTTAGGTTTCATACCAAGGCAAGTCAACGAACAGGCAAATTCGGTGGTAACTCAGTACGCTGTAGCTGCGTCTCGGCGCCTGCCCCCCTCAGCGGGGAGCGCCGTAAATACGGAGAAATCAAGGATGGCGGCCGCGGTTCGATCCGTCAGCCGACGGATGGCAACATCCGTCAGCCGACGGACTCACCGTCCCGAGCGTGTCGAGGGATAGGCCGCCGATACAAACAAGCCTCGAAACTCCCTCTGGCAAACTCAAAAAGACTCAGCTAGAGTGTTGGCCCTCGAATGGGCGAATGAGTGCGGGGCGGATGAGCCGGGGAGATTCGGAATGAAGATTACGGAAGTGCGGGCGCGCGTGGTCGAGTGGCGCGGGAAGACGGTCCCGCCGGAGCCGCACTTCTGCACCAGCCCCATGGACCTGCTTGACTTGCCGATTGATCCGATGGCCTCGTTCCGCTTTCACGGCTGGCTGGTGGTGGAGCTTTTCTCCGACCAGGGTCTCATTGGCATCGGAGATGCAGCGCTCGCGCCGCGCGTCACGAAGCAGGTGATTGACCTTTACCTCAAGCCGATTATTCTCGGCGCGAATCCGTTTGACTACGAAATACTTTGGCAGCACATGTATCGCAAGACCATAGCGTTTGGCCGCAAAGGCATCGGCATGGTGGCGATCAGCGCGGTGGACATCGCGCTCTGGGACCTGATGGGAAAAATCACGCACCAGCCGGTCTTCCGGCTTCTCGGCGGGAAGACCAAGCAACGGATTCCAGTTTACGCGAGCCGCCTTTACAGTCAGAAGCCGGAAGAGCTGGCGAAAGAAGCGAGGCGCTACAAGGAGGAAGGCTTCCGGGCGATGAAGATACGCTTTGGCTGGGGGCCGGTGGACGGCGCCGCCGGCATGCAAAAAAACCTGGAGCTGGTGCGCACGGCGCGTGAAGTGCTCGGCGACGAAATTGATTTGATGGCCGACGCTTACATGGGCTGGACGCTCGATTACGCGCGGCGCATGATTCTGTTGCTCGAGCCCTATCACCTGCGCTGGCTCGAAGAGCCCGTCATCCCCGACGACATCGCGGGCTACGCGGAACTCAAAGCGATGAACCGCGTCCCGATCGCCGGCGGTGAACACGAATTTACGGTGTACGGATTCCGCGAGCTGCTCGACGCGCGGGCTCTCGATGTCATTCAGTTTGACACCAACCGCGTCGGCGGCATCACCCAGGCGCGCAAGGTCTCGGCGCTCGCCGAGGCCCACGAAGTCCCCGTCATTCCGCACGCCGGGCAAATGCACAACTACCACATCGTGCAGGCAAATTTGAACTCGCCCATGGCGGAATTTTTCCCCAAAGTGGACGTGGAAATCGGAAACGAACTTTTCTGGTACATCTTCAAGGGCGAGCCCGTGCCCAGAAACGGCTTCATCGAGCTCGACGAGAACACGCCCGGGCTTGGACTGACCATTGATGAGGAATTGCTCAAGCAGTTTGCGATTGTCGAGTAGGGGCGGGCCTTGTGCCCGCCCTGGGGCGACCACGAGGGTCGCCCCTACGGGCCAAAACCATGCCTGAACCTCGCTTTTTCAGCCTTGAGGACCAGGTGGCGGTGGTGACGGGCGGCGCTCAGGGGATCGGCGAGGGCATTGCGCGCCGCCTGGCCAAGGCGGGCGGGCACGTGGCCGTTTGCGACATCAACGAAGCCGCGGCGCAGGCTGTGGCGAAGGAAATCGGCGGCGTCGGCATCGCTTGCGATGTGGCGAGCGGCGCTTCGGTTGGCGCGGCGGTGGCCGACGTGCGTCGCCGGCTCGGCCCGATTGATATTGTGGTGAACAACGCCGGCATCGCCGGCAAGACTGCGGTGCTGTGGGAGCTTGAGGAAAAGGACCTCGACGCGGTCTATGCCGTAAACCTCAAGGGCGTCTTTCTGATGTGCCGAGCGGTGGTCGGGGAGATGCTCGAACGGGGTTACGGCCGCATTGTCAACGTGGCCTCGATTGCGGGCAAGGAAGGCAATCCCTCGCTCATCCCCTATTCGAGCACCAAGGCCGGCGTGATTGCTCTGACCAAGGCGCTGGCGAAAGAAGTTGCGGGCAAAGGCGACATCACCGTCAACAGTATTTCGCCCGCGGTCATTCAAACGCCCATCCTGGATGGGATTCCGAAGCCCACCGTGGATTACATGCTGAGCAAGATTCCGATGGGCCGGACGGGACGTGTGGAAGAAGTCGCGGCGCTGGTCCATTATCTGGTCTCGCGCGAGGCGTCGTTTACCACCGGACAGTGCTACGATATTTCGGGAGGGCGCGCGACCTATTAACCGCGCCCGCCTGTAGCGGCGGTCTATGACCGCCGATTGGCAAACCGCCGGTCCCCGGCCCCGCCGGGGTAAAATCCGATCGGCGCTACAACATCTGGGACCGGCGTCGGCGGCCGTAACGCCAGCGTCTCGCTGGCCTCGCTCGATGCCGCCGGGACGGCGGCGCTACAGCGATGTTACTTCGTGACACGATGAGTGAAACGGGCGTCCAAAGCGGCGAAATCCACGAGCGCGCTACGCAAGCGCTCCGCGACGCGCACCTTCAGGAAGCCTTGCGCGCCTCCACGCTGCGCCTCTACGAGCACCGCCTCAGAGCCGTCCAGGAAGTTCCGGGTTTTGAGCGGCTGCGCGAGCGCGGCCGCGAGCTGAAACGTGAAGTGATCGAGCACCTGGACTCTTACCTCGCCCAATTTGCCGATCAGGTCGAGCGGAGCGGCGGACACGTGCATTGGGCAAGCGACGCCGCCGAGGCCTGCGCCATCGTCATCGGCATCGCCGAGAAAGCCGGGGCGCGCGAGATCGTCAAAGCCAAGACCATGGTCAGCGAGGAAATCGAGCTGAACCACGCGCTCGAAGCCGCCGGCATTCGCGCCGTCGAGACCGATCTCGGCGAATTCATCTTGCAGCTTGCGGGCGAGCGGCCCGCGCACATCGTGGCCCCGGCAATTCACAAGACCCGGCAGGACGTCGCCGAACTGTTTCAGAGGTCGCTCCAAGCCGAATACACTACCGAGCCCGAGCGGCTGACGCTTATCGCGCGCCGGGCGCTGCGCGAGATGTTCCACCGGGCGCGGATGGGCCTGAGCGGCGCAAACTTTGCCGTCGCCGAGACGGGCAGCGTCGTCGTGATCGAAAATGAGGGCAACATCCGATTTTCGACCACTGCCCCGCCGGTGCATGTGGCCCTGGTGGGGATTGAAAAACTGATCCCGCGCTTTGCCGACCTGGGCGTTTTCCTGCGCCTGCTCGCGCGCTCCGGCACGGGACAAAAGCTCACAAGCTACACGTCCATGCTCACCGGGCCGCGCCGACCCGGGGAAGACGGCCCGGATGAAATGCACGTGGTGCTCGTGGACAATGGCCGCACGCGCGCGCTCGCGGATCCCAAAATGCGCGAGGCGCTCTATTGCATCCGCTGCGGCGCCTGCCTTAATGTTTGCCCCGTCTATCGCAAGATAGGCGGGCACAGCTATGGCTGGGTCTATAGCGGCCCCATTGGGGCGCTCGTCACGCCGGAGTTCGTCGGGATCGGCCAGGCGCGCGAGCTGCCATTTGCGTCGTCGCTCTGCGGCGCCTGCCGGGAGGTTTGTCCGGTCAAAATCAATATCCCGGATCTGCTTCTACACTTGCGCAGTGAGGCGCAGGCAAAGACGGAGACTCCGCGTCCGCCCGATTCGCCGGTCGGCGAGCGCACGGCAATGCGCCTGTGGGCGTGGGCCATGGGACGCCCGTGGGCGTATTCTCTCGGCGCGTGGCTTGCACGTCTGGGACAGCGGTTTTTCGCGGACCAGGGTTGGGTCAGGCGCTTCAATAAATACCCGCTCTCGCGCTGGACCGAGGGGCGTGATTTTCCGGCGCTCGCCCCGGAGCCTTTTCGGGCGCGATGGAAAAAGATACGGAACTAGTGTCGTATAACCCAGGTAGATGTCATACGCCCGACCCACATTGTCATCCTGAGTCCGTCAGCCGACGCGAAGGATCTCGCACTGGTTGCTTCATTCCGAACAGATCCAGAGCGAGATTCCTCTCCGTCAGCCGACGGATCGGAATGACAGCGCGCGGAATCGTTTTTTAGCATCCTGTTAGATTTTGCCCGGAGGTCTCTCATGTTGTCGCTCCGTGATATTCACCGCCGAGCCATCATTGCGCCACTGTTTGCAGGCCTCGTCGCTCAGGCTGCCTTCGGCGCCGAAGGCCCCTCATCCCCTGCCGACCTTCGGGCCGAATACCTTACAAATCCGATGGGGGTGGACGTGCCGCAGCCGCGCTTTGCCTGGACGCTCACGCACAGCGGCCGCGCCGAAGTGCAGACCGCTTATCAAATTCTGTTTGCGACAAGCGAAGCGCTTTTACGAAGCGACCGCGGCGACCAGTGGGACAGCGGCAAAGTGGCATCGGATGATTCCACGCAAGTCGTTTACTCGGGCAAGCCGCTCGAAAGCGGGCACCCATATTTCTGGAAAGTGCGCTGGTGGGACAAAGAGGGGCGCGCCTCCGATTACAGCGCCCCGGCAACATTTGACACCGGCTTTTTCCACCGCGAAGACTGGAAAGCGCAGTGGATTGGCGGGGCGAACCAGCTTCGCACCGAATTTGAACTGCCTCAGGCGCCGCTCCGGGCGCGCGCCTATGTGTCCGGGCTCGGATATTACGAGCTGCGTTTGAACGGCCACAAGGTGGGGTCAAAAGTCCTCGATCCGGCGTGGACCACGTACAGCAAACGAGTTCTATACAGCGTCTACGACGTGACGAGCAGGCTCAGGAGCGGCCGAAACGCCGTTGGCGCGATGCTGGGGGAGGGCTGGTACCGCTCGCGCGCGCTCCTGCTGCAAATAGAAATCGAACTTCCGGATGGAAAACACTTCACGGTTCGAAGTGACACTTCATGGAAGGCTAAAAACGGGCCGATCACGAGCGACAGCGTTTATGACGGCGAAACGTATGACGCGAGGCTGGAGACTCCGGGCTGGGATGAGCCGGTTTTCGACGACTCCGGTTGGGCTGTGGCCCAGCTCGTTACGCCCCCTCAAGGCGAACTCTCCGCCGAAACGTTTCCGGCCATTCAAGTTGTGGATACGCTTGTGCCCGTGAACATGTGGACGCCGCAGCCGGGCATCACCGTCTATGACTTCGGCCAGAATTTCGCCGGCTGGGTGAAGTTGCGCGTCGCGGGCGCGCGCGGTGCCGAAGTTCGATTGCGTTTCGCCGAGCTTCTCTACGATAACGGCATGATCAACCGCGACAACATCGAGCGCGCGAAATCGCGCGACACCTACACGCTGAAAGGCGAGGGCGTCGAAGCTTGGGAGCCGCGGTTCACCTACCACGGTTTCCGCTACGTCGAGGTCTCGGGTTTCCCGGGCGCGCCGGGCCTCGATTCGTTGCGTGGGCGCGTGGTCCATTCGGCCGTGGCGCCGGCGGGAAACTTCGTCGCCTCCAAGCAAATCCTCAATCAGATCCAGCACCTAATCCATTGGGGCCAGCTCTCGAACCTATTCGGTCTGCCGACCGACTGCGACCAGCGCAACGAGCGTCAGGGCTGGATGGGCGACGCTCACGTGACCGCCGAGGAAGCCATGCTCAACTTCGACATGGCGGCGTTCTACTCGAATTTCGTTCGCGACATGCGCGACGCCGAGAAACCGGATGGCGAAATTTCCGACACCGTCCCGCACATTTACGGAAGCTATCCCGCGGACCCGGCCTGGGGCACCGCCTATCCCCTGATTGTCTGGTACATGTGGCAGCAGTACGGCGACCGGAGGATTCTCGAAGAAAATTACGACGCCTTGAAGAAATACGTCGAGTTCCTGCGCACGCGCGCGCCGGACAATCTATTGACCTACAGCTATTACGGCGACTGGGTCTCCATCGTGCCCACGCCCGGCGCTGTGGTTTCGGACTTCTACTTCGATTACGACGTTCAGATTCTCGCCAACCTGGCGAAGATTCTCGAAAAGACGAACGAAGCGGCGGCCTACTCGAAGCTTGACACGGACATCCGCGACGCGTTCAACAAGAAATTTTTCAATCCCGAGACCTCGAGTTATTCCACCGGCACGCAAACGGCGAACCTGTTGCCGCTATTCCTCGATATCACACCCGAGAAACAGCGCGGCGGAGTGCTGTGGCGCTTGACGACCGACATCGTTTATACGAACAACACGCATGTCACCACGGGCTTTATCGGAGTCAAATATCTGCTCCCGCTCCTGACGCGCAACGGCCGCTCGGACCTCGCCTATGAACTCGCCATCCAAAAAACTTATCCGAGCTGGGGCTTCATGGTCGAGCACGGCGCGACGACGCTTTGGGAGCTTTGGCAGGACAAGACCGGGCCGGCGATGAATTCGCACAATCACGCCATGTTCGGGTCGCTCGGCGCGTGGTTTTATCAGGCGCTCGCCGGCATCGCCCAGCCGGAGGACAGCGACGGCTACCGCCACCTGCGCATCGCCCCGCAGGTGGTTGAAGACCTGCACTGGGTCAGCGCATCGGCTGAAACCGTTCGCGGCCGCGTGGCCACCGCGTGGACGCATTCAACCGGCGCCATCACGCTCGAGGTCACCATCCCTCCCAATAGCGATGCGAAAGTTTACATCCCGCAGGAGGAGCAAATGACGGACATCACGATTGGGGAGGGCGACCGCGTGATTTGGGAAAAGGGCCACTTCGTGCCGGGCACGCCGGGGGTGACGGCAGGATCCAAAGGCCACGACGATTTTGTTTTCGATGTCGGATCGGGGCATTACCAATTCAAGCTGGTGGGAGAATAGCTGTAGCGCCGGTACGCGACCGGCGTCGGCGCCCGTAGCGCCAGCGTCTCGCTGGCCTCGCTCCGATGCCGCCGGGACGGCGGCGCTACAGAATCTGGCGTCACGATATTTTGCAATCCTCAATAGAGGCCATAAAACGTGAAACTCGTCACTTACCGGAGCGGGAAAAACCTTTGCGTCGGCGTCGTCGCAGGCAACTTCGTCTTGGACGCCGCCGGGGTCATCGAATTGGCTCGAAAAGCGCGCCTCCGAGACAAGAAGTTCAAATCGGCGATCGCGGCGTTGAAGCGCGCGGGCGCGCCGCCCTCCGACATGATCGCGCTCCTTGCGCGCGGGGAACGATACTGGAACGCGCTTGGCGGGGTTGCCGCCGGTATCGCCGAATTTGGGAAGTTGCCGAAGGGCGTTGGCGTGCCGCTCGCCAAGGCTCGCCTGGCCGCCCCGATTGCGCGGCCGGGTAAAATCACTTGCGTCGGCCTGAATTACGCCGATCACGCCCACGAGCAGGGCATCGAGCCGCCCACTGCGCCCATCTTTTTCTTGAAGTCTTCGAACACCATTTGTGGACCGGGAGACCCTGTGCGGCTGCTCGCGTCTTCTTCGCAAATTGATTACGAAGCCGAGCTCGCCGTGGTCATGGGCAAAGGAGGGCGCGACATTCCGGAGGAGCGGGCCATGGAGCACGTGGCCGGCTACACGCTATTGAACGACGTCACCGCGCGCGACTTCCAGTTCGCCGACAAGCAATGGTTCCGCGGGAAGAGCGGCGACACGTTCGCGCCCACCGGCCCCTGGATCGTCACGCGCGACGAAGTGCCCGACCCGCACCATCTGAAAATCTCGCTCACTCTGAACGGCCAAACGATGCAAGACTCGAACACCTCGAACCTGATTTTCAAAATTCCCTACCTCATTAGTTACCTTTCGCGCTCGCTCACCTGGGAGCCGGGTGACTTGCTTTCAACCGGCACGCCGCCCGGCGTGGGCGTTTTCCGCAAACCTCCCGTTTTCCTGAAACCCGGCGACCGGATGTCCGTCACCGTCGAGCGCGTCGGAACTCTCACCAACCCGGTCATTGCGAAGTAATCTCAACGCGGATTGCAGACTTCCGAGACGACGAGCAGGATTTGGAAGGCTCTGCCTGCTTTCGAAGTGCCTCACTATTGTCCGAAGATCATTTGGTTTATATCATCTCCACGGCACGACAAATCTCAATAACGAGCGGCGAACTTCTCGGGGAGGGATGCGATCATGGATTACGGAATAAATTCGAATCGGCGTCAGGCGGTTGAAAAGTTAATGGGAATTGGAGCGGGGATTGCGGCTGGACTCTTGCCGCCGCCGCAGGGAAGTTCGCCGGGCCTTGAAGCGATGCCGGGCCCACACGGGACAGGGCTTGCCGAAAATCCGCCCGCAGCTTTCGCCGGGATTTTTGACGTGAAAAGCTTCGGCGCCACGGGAGACGGCAAGACGCTCGACACGCCAGCCATCAACCGGGCCATTGAAGCCGCAGCCGCCGCGGGCGGAGGCACGGTGCGATTTCCGGCCGGGGCCTATCTTTGCTTTTCAATTCATCTGAAGAGCAAAGTAGATCTTTACCTGGACCAAGGGGCAACGATCGTCGGCGCGGCAACCGGCGAGGGCGGCGCGTACGATCCCGCGGAACCCAATCCCTGGGATACGTATCAGGACTTTGGCCACAGCCACTGGCATAATGCGTTGCTCTGGGGCGAGGATTTGAGCGACGTTTCGATTCTGGGGCCCGGCCTGATCTGGGGCAAGGGCCTGACACGAGGCCCGGGCGACCGGAACGCCGGTGTGGGCGACAAAGCGATCAGCCTCAAGAATTGCCGCAACATCTCGATTCGGGACGTTTCCTTTCTCCATGGCGGACATTTCGCAATTCTCGCGACCGGCGTGGATAATTTCACGGTGGATAACCTCAAGATAGATACCAACCGCGATGGAATCGATTTCGACTGTTGCCGCAACGTGCGGGTTTCCAATTGCAGTGTGAATTCACCTTGGGACGACGGGCTTTGCCCGAAGAGCTCTTACGCGCTCGGGTACGCCCGCGCAACGGAAAACCTGACGATCACGAACTGCTACGTGACGGGCAGCTACCAGGAAGGGACTTTGCTTGACGGGACTTGGAAGCCGTTCGAGTCCGGTGTGCGCGTGCCTCGGACGGGGCGCATCAAATGCGGCACCGAATCGAACGGCGGCTTCAAAAACCTCACGATTTCAAACTGCATATTCGAGGGCTGCCGCGGGCTGGCGCTCGAGACGGTGGACGGCGCGCTGCTCGAGGACATCGCCGTTTCGAACCTCGCCATGCGCGATATCGTGGAGATGCCCTTCTTCCTGCGCCTCGGAAGCCGCATGCGAGGACCGCAAGGAACTCCCGTCGGCAAGCTTCGCCGCGTGAACATCAGCGACGTCGTCGTGTCGAACACCGACGCGCGCTATGCCTCCATCATCAGCGGAATTCCCGGCCACGAGATTGAAGATGTGCGGCTCAGCAACATCACGATCCTGCACCAAGGCGGTGGAACCAAGGCCGACGCCGCCGTCCAGCCGCCGGAAAAAGAGAATGCCTATCCCGAACCCAATATGTTCGGCATCACACCGGCCTACGGATTTTTCGTTCGGCACGTCAAGGGCCTGGAGATGAGCCACATTGATGTCCGGCATTCAAGCGAAGACTGGCGGCCCGCCTTTGTCTTACAAGATGTCAAGGGCGCCGACTTCATCCACATCAAGGCGGAGCGGACTCAGGGCACGTCGGCATTCCTGATGGAGAACGCCGCCGAGCTTGGCATTTACTTGAGCAGGCCGGTTCCGGAAACGCACCTTGAAAGCGTCGAACGAAAAGAACTTTGACACTCGCCGCTAGCCGAACGGCCTGTGCGGGCGCGCATCAGATGTCCCCCGCGGCGTCCGATGTTGAGGGCGAGTCCGAAAACGTCAATTACCGTGCTGCGAGGACGGGTTGAAGGATTGGACCCGACGGTATTTCAGTAGATTGCTCCCGCATGAGATAGTGGTACGCCCGGGGTGATTCGAACACCCGACCCCTCGCTTCGTAGGCAAGTGCTCTATCCAGCTGAGCTACGGGCGCATGATTGATTCTAAACGACTTACATAATTTCCGTTCCGGTTGCGAGTACACATTCGTTCACATTAGTTCCGCAAAAGGACGTCCACAACCTTTGATGCCACCTCGCGTTTGGCCGGGGTGACAGCTTGGGTGTAAACATCCATGGTAGTCTGGATATTGGCGTGTCGCAACAGCTCTTTCTGAACGGCAGGCGCAGCACCCAAAAAGTGCAAGAGCGTGGAGTAACTGTGCCTGAATGTGTGCCACCCGATCTTTCCGATTCCGGCCCGCACAACTGCCGGCTTGATGTGATCAGCGAACAAAATGCCACGCCAAGGTGGTTTTCCACTCGCACCGGCGAACACGAAATCCGAATTGTCAAAATATTTGGATCGCGATCTGTGTGTCAAGAGAAGTGCAGCTAAATCCGGATCCAGCGGTAAATCGCCCGCCGATGCCTCCGTCTTTGTAGGATACCCTCCAGCGCAAGTTGGTGGAAACCTCTGATCATACGGAGCGTAAGGCGCTCTTGGACAAACTTTTTCTTGCTGAGCAATTGATGGAAGCGCGGACTCAGCCTGCTAACTCGGTGCGAGCGGCGGCACTCCACGCCCAGCCTGTTGACCTGGAAAAGCTGCGGACCGTCCTACTCCCCGATGAGGTGGTACTTGACTATGTCTTGGCAGAACCTGCGTCATTTTGCATGGCCATCGACCAAAATCAAGGAGTAATCGTAATGCTGCCCGCGGGAGAAAAAGAGATCGAGGAGGCAACGGCCCGCTATCTGGGTCAAATCGAAGCCGAGAAGCATGACGATTTGGACGCAAAGAAATTATACGATCTACTGCTCGGCCCTATCGGGCGATTGAGCCAGACCGCTCGATTGACTATCATCCCTGATGCGATGCTTTGGAATCTCCCGATAGAAACGCTACGCGGGCCCGACGGAAAATACGTTGTCCAATCTCACGCGGTCAGCTACACCCCGTCCAGTACAGTCCTCTATTACCTCAGAACGTTGCAACGCCATGCCGAACCCCAAATGGCATTCCTTGGCATCGGGGGCGTTCCGTATGATCTTGAGCCAAAGGACGCTAGCACGGGTCGCGGGATCATGCGTGCCGTCTCGCGTGGCATTTACGATGTCTCGGGCGAACATCTTTATCGTTTACCGGCATCACGACAAGAGGTGATAGCGGCCGAACAATCGCTGAACGACCCTGACCGCAGCGTATTACTCTTCGATGGGAACGCGACCGAATCGAAGTTTAAGTCCGAGCCCCTGTCCAATTTCAAAATCCTCCATTTCGCCGTCCACGGTTTTTCCAGCCCACAGTTCCCCGATAGAGCTGCGCTCGTTTTGGGACGCGACCCAAAGTCGGACGAAGATGGCCTGCTTCAGCTTCGAGAGATCACTCAGCTTTCCCTTTCGGCGGACTTGGTGACGCTCTCGGCCTGCGACACCTCTACCGGGAAACTCGAAGGGGAGGAAGGTGTCAATGGCCTCACGGAGGCGTTTTTGCTCGCCGGCGCCAGAAGTGTGGTGGGTGCGCTGTGGGAAGTGGACGACTCCGCAACGGACACCGTAATGAAGAGCTTCTATACTCATTTGGCTAAAGGCGAAGACAAAGCATCCGCGCTGCGACTTGCGAAACTCGAGTATCTGGGAAGGCTCGGGGATCGCCCACCCGCATTTTGGGCGGGCTTTACTCTGGTGGGAGACGGCTCCGCTCCGATCACGTTCTGACCGAAGTCTTCACTGTAACGCGCCACGAGCTTAACCTGATCGCGACGAGCTACTTCCAGCAATTGGGCCACGACAGCCAATACCGCATCTTCAAATTCTTCGCGTTGGCGGAACGTCCGGGCATTGACGAAAAAGAGGCCAACAGCAAAGCCGTCAACGGCGGGCCGGAACGTCCGACTACCGGCGGATACACGGACAATCCGAAGCTGGCAGGCGCGAAGCTAGAAAAAATGACCACGGTGTAAATTTGCAACTTCCTTGTGGTTTGTGCCCTGGCCTCTCAACCGTATTTCCCGACATACTGCGGCTGAACATCACAGAAGGAAACCAAGCTGGCAAGGGAAGCCACGCACCACAAGGTGAACTTCGAGCGGGTTCTTGCCGGGGTCAAAGAGAGGTTCACGACGAAACGCGCGAAAAGGGACTCCAATTTGCAGACGTCGGCAAAAGCTAACGGTCGGGCGAATTGCAGGTGAGGCTAATAGGGGGTAGAGCGGGCTTGCCCGCTCTACCTCAATATCCAAATTCCCCAAGTTCTGATTCCCTCAATGCGCGGATCACGAAGACATCAAAAGGAGATGTCTTCGCCAACTACGGCCCTTTCATTCGACGATTTCCTTCAGCGTCGCATCCGCACGACCGTGCCCATAAGTTCGGTTCGTCCGCCTTTACTTTTTCAATTGCTCCGAGAGGCGCTCGTAAGCTTCACGGTACGCTTGATTATTCGGTTCGAGTTCTTCAGACTCGCCATACTCCTCAAGCGCCGTTTGTTTCTCCCCCTTAGCCTCAAGCGCGCCGCCAAGCGCGAAATGCGCTTTTGTGTAGTCAGGCTTCAAGCGTATTGCCTCGCGGTATTCCCCAACCGCACTATCCAAGTCGCCCTTGAGTTGAAGCGTGAGGCCTAAGTTGAAGTGTGCAGGGGCATAGTTCGGTTTTAGGCGAATCGCCTCGTGATATTCCGCGATGGCGGTGTCGTGGTCACCTTTGTAGTCGAGCACATTGCCCAAGTTCATGTGCGGTTCAACCAGGCCCGGTTTGAGGCGAATGGCCTCGCGATATTCTCCAACTGCTCGGTCCATGTCACCATTAATTCGAAATGCGAGACCAAGGTTGTTGTGCGCTTCGGCCCAGTCTGGCGCTAAGCGAATGGCCTCGCGGAGTTCGGCAATGGCACCCCCGCGGTCAACTGCGTCTCGGAGCGCGTTCCCAAGGGCGTAGTGCGCTTCGGCCCAGCCCGGCGCCAGCCGGACTGCCTCACGGTACTCTGCGACAGCACCGCCCAAATCGCCCTTCCCATAGAGTGCATCTCACCAATAAGCGTGCAGGAAGGCTTGCGGGCGGGCACACGCAAGGTTCGACAGCACTAGAGCCAACGCAGCTAGCCGTAGTTTCATGGCAAGCCTCTTGAGCCTTTCCCTCCCGTAGAACTGAGCAGATTGACGGAGCGACCCGCTGCACCTCAATTTCCAAATCCCCGAAGTCCTGTCGCCCTCAATGCACGATCACGAAGAATTCGAAGGGCGATGTCTTCGCCAGACACCACCCCTCGATCCGCCAATTTCCTTAAGCACCGTCTCCGCACGCTTTTATTTTTTCATTTCCTTCGCGAGCCGCTCATAATTATTGCGAAATTCTTCATTTTTCGGATCAAGTCCCGAGGCCCGGCGATATTCTTCGAGTGCCGCTTGCCGGTCGCCTTTGTGCTCTAACGCGCCCCCAAGGTTGTAGCGTGTTTGAGCATTGTTCGGATCGAATAAAACCGCTTTGCGAAACTCGGCGATCGCAGTGTCCAGGTCGCCCTTACGTGTCAGTGCGAGCCCCAATTTGTAATGCCCTCTCTCATCCGCTGGGTCCAGGCGAACCGCATCGCGATACTCGCGAATGGCGCCGTCAATATCATCCCCGCCGTAATAGACATCACCGAGATTGCGGTGGACGTCGGCGTCCTCCGGATTCCGGCGAACAGCCTCGCGAAGGTGAGTGAGCGAAGTTTCAAGGTTGCGGCGCGCTTCGGCGTAGTCTGGCTTGAGGCGAATTGCCTCTCGAAATTCCGGAATCGCGCCTGCGTCATCCGTGAAGGCAAGTGATTGGCCGAGCTCGTTGTGCGCCTCAGGCCATTCCGGCTTCAGGCGAATCGCCTCACGATATTCAGCGATTGCCTCGTCCGACTTCCCCCGCAGGCGAAGCGCAGTGCCGAGATCATAGTGAGTCTGGGGGTCACCGGGGTTCCGGCGAATCACCTCTCGCAAGCTCGAAATTTTATCCGCATCGCCCCTATTATTCAGTGCCTCGGAGAGGTTATCGTGCGCCCTGGTGTATCCCGGCCTTGCGCGAAGAGCCTCCCGGAATTCGGCAATCGCGCTGTCCAAATCATCTTTGTAGTAAAGGACTGAGCCGAGGTTGTTATGTGCTTCCGCGTAGTCGGGCTTGATGCGAACTGCCTCGCGGTATTCTGCTATGGCGCGGTCCGAATCCTGCTTACGTTCGAGCGCGACGCCGAGGTCATAATGGGCTTCGGGGTCGTCCGGTCTCAGTCGAATGGCTTCCCGATATTCTTTGGTTGCTTCGTCATGGTTGCCGGACCCTGAGAGGGCATTCCCGAGCTGGCGATGGGTCTCCGCATCCTCTGGCTTCAGGCGAATCGACTGGCGGTATGCAGTGACCGCTTCGGCGAATTCCCCTCTCGCTTTGTCATCGTCACCTTTGGCACTAAGTACCTCGGCGAGACTCAAATGCGCGTCGCCGTACCCTGAGTTCAGGTGGACCGCCTTGCTGTATTCGCCAATGGCGCCGTCCAAGTCGCCGTTCTCGACTAACCGTTCGCCAATTTGAAAGTGCAATTCGGCGCTGTTGGGGTTTTGCACGGTGGCCTTACGCAATTCAGCGATTTTGTTCAAGTTCCCCTTACCGCTCAAAGCGTTCGAGAGGTTCCCGCGCGCTTCATCGTAATCGGGCAGAAGGCGGATAGCCTCCCGAAATTCGCCAATCGCCCCGTCCAGGTCGCCCTTTTCGTAGAGAGCGTGGCCTAGGTCGTTATGGGCTTTTGGATTCTCTGGCTGGAGGCGTATCGCCTCGCGGTACTCTCCGATTGCGGCGGGGAGATCATGCTGGAGCTCAACTAAGCGACCGCGCCCTTCAAGTCAGCCCAGCCATAGAGTGCGGTGGCAAGCCCGACGTGCGCCTCGGCATAATTCGGATTGAGTTTAAGCGCCTTCTCATATTCCCGCTCAGCGACGCGAACATCCTCCTCAGTACGAAGCACGTCACCCAGCGCCCGGTGCGCGTTGGCGTTTTTGGGACCTAGACGGACGGCCTCTCGAGCTTCTTCGAGAGCTCCGGCAAAATCGTCTTTAGCACGGAGCACGTCGGCGAGACCCGCGTGCGCGTCGGCATTGTCCGGCTTGAGCCGGATGGCATCCCGGTACTCTGTGATAGCGCCATCCAGGTCGCCCTTTTCAGCGAGGGCAATGCCACGATCAACGTGCGCCTTCGCGTCATCGGGATTTGCTTGCGGGTGCGCCCACGGAGTCACGGAGACCATTAAAGCAAGAGCAGCGATCATCCTTTTCATGGCAAGCCTCCCAATCCACACGAGCCTTTTACGGCTACCATTTCATGCATCAGGCTATACCGAGAGCTGGCCGCGTTCCTACGGCAGGTGTGACAGTCTCTCAACTATCATAGGGGGACCGACCTGGGCCTGATCGATTTACCGATTGGCTTGTTGAAGTTAACGTGCCCTTTCCGCACCACGGGCATTTGTCCCCTTGTTTGGGTTCCTTCTCCACCTTCTACATTGTTGGCGAATTATACCGGATTTCAGTGTGATTGGAACTAAAACTTGGCCGCGGCTGGAACCATAAATTGGCCGGATGCCGGTCGAAGAGAGTTTGTTTTCAATGTGGCTGGACGAGAGACTTTGGCAAACTGGAACCATAATGTGGCCGGAAGTGCAAAATGGAACCATAACGTGGCCACAAGCGCGAGACCGCTTTGCATGCACGAGCGTAAGAACAGGGATTATGTTAAGCGGTTAGTGGCGTGCGATCCCTCTGACGGGCACTCTTCTCATAGCTCGGATCATTTCAGGGGGAACATAACCGCAAGAATACGTTCCGCTACCTGGAACAAACGACTCCCCGGCACGGCGACCGGCCGTTTGAAGTCGCCCATATAGACCACACCCAACTGGATGTCGAACTGGTCTCCTCCGAAGGCATGCGCAACCTCGGCCGACCGTGGGTGACCTTATGTACGGACGCATTCTCGCGACGAATCCTGGCCGTCTACGTCGCTATTGACCCGCCTAGTGGAATTCCAACTTATTTAGCCTAATGTGTGCTATCCTTTCCTGCCAGGAGGAGAGGATGGCTAAACGTCTTCGGTTGCGCGCCCTGACGCGGCCTGAGAACACCACGCTGCGGGCCAAGCTTCGCGATCTGTCCTTGGCAGCCCGCATCCATCAGCGCTACCGCATCGTCGAGCTGGCGCGCCGGGGCTACCGGCTGGTCGAAGTGGCCGAGCGCGTGGGCTGTCATTTCACCGTCGCTTACGATTGGGTGCGCCGCTTCAATCAAAGTGGGTTCTCCCGCTTCGAACAAGTTCCCAACCCGCGAGGGCGACCGCCGATCCTACGCGCCGAGCAACTCCGGGAACTGGTGGAGGTGGCCCGGTCCAGCCCCACCGAGCGCGGTTTGCCGTTTACGGTTTGGTCGGTCCCCAAACTGGCGGAGTATTGTCGGCAGCGGAAGCTGCTGCCGCCGGTCACCGACGAATGGGTCCGCCGTCTGCTGCGCCGCGAGGGACTCAGTGCGCAGCGCGTCCGCACCTGGAAAACGTCCACCGACCCGGACTTTGACCGAAAAAAACCGCATCCGGGCTCTCTATCGGCGCTGTCCGCCCCACCGCGCCGTAGTTTGCTTCGACGAATGGGGACCGCTGGAACTGAAACCCCTCGGCGGCAGGGCTTGGGCGCGGCAGAAACGACCGCAGCGCGTCCGGGCCACCTATCGCCGCCTGCCAGGCACCGAACAGTTTCTGGCTTTCTACGATGTCCATGCCAATTGCCTGAACGGAGTCTTCCGCCGCCGCAAGCGTATCCATGAGGTCGCCGAAGCCTTCCGGCGGCTCCGGCGATGCTATCCTCGCCGGCGGCTGTTTGTAGTCTTGGACAATCTGCATAATGTCCACGATCACCCGCGTTTCCTAACCCTGCTGCGCCACCTGCGCATTCCTCCGGTGTGGACCCCGACGGAGGCTTCTTGGATCAACCTGATCGAAGCGCAGTTTGGCGTGTTGAAGCGATTTACCCTCGCGCACACCGATGATCCGACCCATGCCTCGCGCCGCCGTCGCATCTACTAGCCCCGTTAAGTTGGAATAGCACTAGCGCCGTTCCAACTTTTTGAGCCAAGCTCCAAAGGTCGGCATTTCGGCCAGGTTTGGGAAGATACCGCTTGCGGGGCTCGGCGGATTAAGTTGGAACGGCACTAGCATTTCTGTTGAATGTGAGGTTGATGGGTCTCCGGTTCGCGATAAACTTCTTAGGCATCCCCGCGGCTTGCCGGAATTCTCAAGGGGTTTCCCTCGTGAAGGATGCATTTTCAGCAAGCGGACCGGTGCTTCGAACCTTGCGCCGGCTTGAATTCGGAAATCTGCCGGCGCTTCACAACTACACATACGCGGGCGATTGCGACAGACCCGCTCCCCCCACGCCCCTGTGCGAGCAACCCTGTAAATTCCAAATTTGGAATCACAAAGACTTGACAAGCTTTTTACGATCTAGTGACACATTTGATCTGGAGGTCCAATTAACTTCCAAGGGGCGAGAGCATTCGGGCTTTCGGGGACAAGCGCGCACGCACTCTACCGCTTGCCACGAAGCTTTTTGGTATCCGGAATTTCTGAATTAAGAGGAGGAGATATGTCCCCATCACTTGCATTGAATCGCAGCTACAGTTTGGGCCTTGTGGTATCGATCGCCTGCGCTCTCATCTGTTTTTCGGCTCCGGCCTCGGCGCAGTCTTATCGGCAGCAGAACCTTGTGTCGGACCTTCCTGGGCTCGCTCCCACGCAAGATACGAACCTCGTCAACCCTTGGGGTATCGTTTTCCCTCCCACCGGCCCTTTTTGGATTGCGGACAACGGTGCGGGTGTTTCGACGCTTTACGACAGCAACGGCAATCCCTTCCCGCTGTCTTCTCCCCTGATTGTAGCGATTCCGCCGCCGGCAGGGGGGAGCGGCTCGGCGCCCACGGGCGTCGTATTCAACGGCACTTCCGATTTCATGGTTTCTGAAAACAGCGCATCGGGCCCCGCTCGATTCATTTTTGTCACCGAGGATGGAACCATCAGCGGCTGGAATCCGACCGTTGACGTAACCAACGCCATCCTGGAAGTGGATAATTCTGCCCCCGGCGGGCCGGACGGCTTCCTATTAGGGGCCGTCTACAAAGGTCTTGCCAACGGCAACAACGGTTCTGGGAATTTCATCTACGCCACCAACTTCAGTGATGGGGCGGTGGAGATGTACGACGCGAGTTTTAACTTCGTCAAGTCCTTCACCGACCCGGGAATCACTCCGGATGCGGCCGGCACGGGCTTTGCTCCGTTCGGCATCCGCAACATCAACGGCAATCTCTACGTGACTTTCGCCATGCAGGATTCGTTCCGCCATGACGACGTCAAGGGCCCCGGGAACGGCTTCATTGATGTGTTTGACCTGAACGGCAATTTTGTTCAGCGCTTTGCCAGTGGCGGCACGCTCAATTCGCCTTGGGGCTTGGCACTCGCCCCTGCCCATTTCGGGAAATTTTCGGGTGACTTGTTGGTCGGGAACTTCGGCGACGGGCGCATCAACGGATTCATGCCGCAAGGGCACTCTTTCGTAGGTCAACTTCGCGGGCCCCTGGGACAGCCCATTACGATTGATGGTCTATGGGGACTGACGTTCGGCAATGGCCACACTGCGGGCCCGACGAACGTGCTCTTCTTCACTGCGGGAATTTTTGACGAGAGTCATGGCCTCTTCGGCAAGATCATTGCTCCCGGCGTGAAGAACCACTGAAGCGGCTATCAAGCTGGGTGGCGCGCGCCTATCGGCCCACCCAGGACGCTCAAAGCGCGAACGTGTGCGATTCCGCAGGCTTGTTCGCCGCCTTTACTTGAAAGCAGCGAAAATATTCCCGTTCCAGTTCGCGTTCGAGTAGGTCATCGAAGTCCTCGCGTTGGTCTGGGTGGAAGAAACGATAAGGTATTGCATGGCGGTGCGGGCGTTCGAGCCGCTGACGCCAGCAGTCGCCTTGTTGTTCGGAATCGTGTAACCGGCTCCGGCAGTCCAACTCGTCTCCGTTCCCGCCGCATCGCCGGCAAAGATCAAAATGTCGTTGGCGTTCATAGTGGTGAGACTTCCGCTTGTTTCCGTAGTGGCCGACGCTCCGCTCTTGTTGTTCACCAAAGCATCCTCGACGCCCGAAAGCGCCGCGCCGGAGATTTCCATCACCATGAGGCTGGGCTTGGTGACCCCCCCGGAGGTCGTGTAATTCACCGTGACGCTGGTCACGGCCTTCGAATTGGCGACGTAGAACATGCCGATGCGGGGGCCGGTGCTGCTTTCGTTCTCGTAGCCGCTCTTGGTCATGAACCAGGTCTGCCCGGCTGAGTCGGTCACCGTGAAATTGTCGGCGGCGTTGGGGCCTTCGCGGGCGAAGGCGACGAGCAGGTTGCCGGCAGTAGTCGTGATGGGCACTGTGAGCGAGGTATCCGTGTTGACCAGGTCCACGTTGTTCTGCACCTGCACCACCGCGAGCCCAGGGGAGGTCACGCTGAAGCTCGTCGCACTCGTCGCCGTGCCGCCAGGGGTCGTGACGCTGATCGTCCCGCTCGTCGCCCCGCTCGGAACCGTGGCGGTGACCTGAGTATCGGAGCTCACGGTAAAAGTCGTGGCGGAGGTCCCGTTGAATTTCACGCTCGTTGCACCTATAAACCCGGAGCCGCTGAGCGTCACCGCTGTCCCCACCGGCCCGCTCGCCGTGCTTCTCGAGCCGAGCCGTAACCACGTCCGCTTATGCCGCCTTGAACCCCGGGGAAACTGTGACGTTGTTCCGCTTGATCAAATGCGCCGAAGGCTGCTTTTTTTCGCGGCCTTTTCCAGTACTCGCTCTCGCTCGATCGCGCGCTCGATTTCGTTGAATCTCCGAGATGAGATTTGTTCTCCTTGGTACAATTCAAGATTGACCAATCGGGCTTCACCCCCCAGGGACCTTGTGCGAAAAAAGTTATATTTTGCGTTCGTGATTCGGTGCCACTCTCGCAATTCCGTTAGGGTAGCCAGCAACTCATTCGGGCACATCGAACCCGCCGGTCGAAGTCTTGGAGTCGTAGCCATGTTTCCCCCTTCACCGAAAGACTCGGTTGGATACTTAAAAGGGTAGTTCTCAAACCCGACGAAAGCAACCGGCCTGATGCCAGGGATGGCAGCGGCGCTTCTGAATGATATGGGGTTTGACAATCGATTAAGGAAGGCTTAAAAGCAAGTGTAAATTTTCGACCTTGAAACAAGGTGCTGGTGAGGCTCCGGATGCTCAGGCTTCTTGTTAGACGGATTGGACGACCTCCATCGGGCGTACGGAGCCAAGTTGCAGGCGCTCTATTTGCAATTACTGCCGCACAAAAACCTGAGCGCGTCGCTTTCGAGTCTCTTTGAGGTTCACATGCGTTCACACAAGCATGCATTTCTAGCTCTCGCTGCTACAGCCGTGCGCAATCTCCTGCATCCGGTTGGTGAGATAGACTCTTTTTCTGTAACGGCGTAAAAGACAAAGGTTCGGAACCTGCCGCGGCCATTTGCTTGGGCAAGTTCAAAGCAGCTCCCGCAAGCGACATCTTGTGGTGGCACAATGAGTGAACTCTCCAGGCGGGAATTTACAAAGCTAATCGGTGCTGCGGGTCTTGCCTCGAGCTTTGTTCAGCCGGCGCAAACCACTGGCCGCACCATTGGCATTCAGGTGGGCGCCGTATCCTTTGTGGACGAAGGCGTTGAGCCCGTTTTGGACCGCTTTCAGCGCGAGGCCAGGATCAACGCACTCTTTATCGCCACTTTCACTTACGGCCGCGGCATTGCCGGCCGGCAAGTTCCCGGCCAGCCGCTGCCGGATCATGGCAAGCAGGAATACGATACCGAATTTCACGGCGGCAATTTTGCCCACACGCACGAGAACTACTACCAACGTACTTCCCTGAAAAAGATTCCGGCTCCTGACCATCCCGGTTTCGACGTGCTCGCAAGCGTTCTGCCGCAAGCACAGTCGCGGAGCATGAAGGTTTTCTGCTGGTATGAAGATGTCTTTCGACGCGACCTCGAAGGGATTGCGCCGTTGCAAGAGGTGACGCTCTCCGGCCAGAAGGCAAGTACGCTTTGTTTCCATAACCCCGAAGTACAGGCTTTCTGGCAGGCGCTGACAGAAGACTACGTCCGCAGTTATCCCATTGACGGAGTCATGTGGGGAAGCGAGCGCCAGGGCCCCTTCGGCAACGCGATCGGCGCGGCACACGGCGGCGCTCGCGCGAATCCTTTTGAGGTCACCTGCTTTTGTGATTTTTGCAAAGCGGAAGCCAAGGCCCGCGGCATCGATGTCCAGCGAGCCGCCGAAGGCTACACGAAACTCGCTTCGCTGGTGCGTGACAGCAGAGCGGCGAGTCGTCCGACCGACGGCTACTTTGTCTCCTTCTGGCGGCTGCTGGTGACATACCCGGAGATACTCGCTTGGGAAAAGCTCTGGAACGACGGCCAGAAAAGCACATACGCAAACATCTACCAGCTTGCGAAGTCGATTCGCCCCGATATCGCTGTGGGGTGGCACCTTTGGCACAACAATTCGTTCAGTCCCTTCTATCGCGCGGAGCAGGACTACGCTGAATTTCGCCGGTATTCCGACTTCTTGAAAGTCGTGATGTACAACAATTGCGGCGGACCCCGGCTTGCTTCGTATGTAGACAGCGTCAGCCGCACAATCTTCGGTGATCTCCCCACCGAGGACGTTCTGGACCTCACTTACAAAGTGCAAAACTATCGAGAGGCCCCTCTCACGGAGCTTCCCCACGAGGGGCTTTCCGCCGACTATGTGGCACGCGAAACGCGGCGCGCCCTCGCCGGCGTTTCCACCCCTTCTGCCGAATCGGCCCCTGCGGCAAAGGCTCCGGGCACGCCGAAGATCTGGCCCGGGATCGACATCGACATCCCGACAGGCCAGGATGAGAAGAAAACCGAACCACAGGACGTGCGCGAGGCCGTTCGAGCGGCCCTCGCCGCGGGCGCTGACGGAGTCATCCTCTCTCGGAAATATTCTGAGATGCGTTTGGCGAATCTGCGTGCGGCAGGAGAGGCCCTGCGTGGATGACCATGCTTAGGCAAGTCAGTCACCCCCCAAGCGTCGCGCGCGGCTTCGTGAGCGGGCCGCCCCGTGCACGAATCAATCGCGCCGGAGAGTGGGTATTGAGAATTGAGTGCTTCTGAAACCTTCCCTCCACGGCAGTAGCGCATGCTCCTTCTCACCTGACGCGACAGGGCAAAACTGAGCATTTGGACAAAGGTGCGTATTACGAAGATTTCGTGCTGGAAGGTGGGCGGTGGTTTCATTGGCGAGGCAGTGGAAGATCAGCAAGTCGAATCGCGTTGGGTGAGATCCTTGTAGCGGCAAAACAACACTCGTTTTGCGCGACTTTCTACTCCTAATTCCGCCCGTCCTACGATAAGTTGACGCCGCATTTCGCGCGGTGGCAAGATGGCCGTTGGCACGAGGCCACAAATGAGACTCGGGTATATGGCCAGCCGGAGGCAGTTTCTCGCCGGCAGCCTCGGAGCATTTTATTCATCGAAAGTACTGAAGAAAGATTTCACCACGAACGCGCGTTCAACTTTGAGCCCCGTGCGTTTTCGTGATATTGCCCAAAGTGCCGGTTTGAAATTCATTTTGGAGAATAATCCCACCCCCCAGAAGCACCTGATCGAAAGTATGGCGGGCGGCGTGGCGGCCTTTGACTACAACGGCGACGGGCTGACGGATATTTTCTTCACGAACGGAGCCTCTCTACCTTCGCTCGAGAAGGATTGCCCCAAGTTCTTTAACCGAATGTTCCGCAACGAAGGCGGCATGCGGTTCACGGATGTAACTGAAGAAGCAGGAGTCGCTGGCCTGGGCTATTCAATGGGCGCGGCCGCAGGCGACTATGACAATGACGGCTGCGTGGATCTTTTTGTGGTCGGCGTTTATCGGAACATCCTTTATCACAACCTGGGCAACGGCCGGTTCGAAGACGTAACCGAAAAGGCCGGCATCAAGAGCGACAAATGGTCTGTGGCCGCAGGATGGTTTGATTTCAACAACGACGGTCTCCTCGACCTCTTCGTGGTGAATTACGCATCCTGGTCGCCGACGAACAACCGGTATTGCGGGGACAAGTCGCGCAATCTTCGGACCTACTGCCACCCGATGTATTTCGAAGGCCTCACGAATACGCTCTACCGCAACCGGGGCGATGGAACGTTTGAAGACGTTTCCGAGCGCGCGGGCATCTCCCAACACCACGGACGCGGCATGAGCGTCGCCTTTGCGGACTACGACCACGATGGTTTCATGGACGTTTTCGTGACCAACGACAATCAGGAAAACTTTCTTTTCCACAACCGCGGCAACGGAACGTTTGAAGAAGTCGGCGTGATGGCGGGCGTGGCGCTGTTGAACAGCGGCCAGCCCGTTTCGAGCATGGGAACGGACTTCCGGGATTACGACAACGATGGCCGTCCGGACATCAGCGTGGTGGGACTGGCGAACGAGACGTTTCCTCTTTTTCATAATCTCGGCAAGGGCCAGTTTGAAGACGCAACGTATCCGTCGCGCCTCTCGGACATCACGAAAGGGCGCAGCGGATGGAGCACCGGCTTTTTTGATCTGAATAACGACGGATGGAAGGACCTGTTCACCACCTGCTCGCACGTTGACCCGAACGTCGAAATGTTTCAGGCCACGACGTATAAACAACCGAACGGCATTTTTGCAAACCTCGGCGAGGGGACGTTCCGAGACGTCTCCGGCCAGGCCGGCGAGGATTTCCAAATGCCGCGCGCGCACCGCGGATGCGCCTTCGCGGACTTCAATAACGACGGCAAAATCGATATGGTAGTCACATCCCTACAGGATCAGACGGAACTGTGGGAGAACGTCAGCCCTGACCCGAACAACTGGATCATCATCAAGTTCATCGGGACTAAGAGCAATCGAGACGGCATCGGCGCGCGCGTGCGCATCGGCAATCAGGTCAACCACATGACCAGCGCTTGCGGCTACGCGTCGTCGAGTCATTTCGGGGTGCATTTTGGATTGCGCAAACTGGAGAAAATTCCCTTTATCGAAATCAAATGGCCGAGCGGAATCGTCCAGGTCCTCGAGGACGTCAAAGCCAACCAGATTTTGCAGGTTCGCGAGTCGGGGAAGTGAAGGAGACCGAATGTCCGGCCAATCCAACGGTGGGTCAACAGCCGTGATGTCTCGCCGAACTTTATGGCGGCGTGATTTGAATTTCCTGATTCAGAGATTGTTTTTCCGCTTCTTGCCTCTTGTGGATCTCTTACTGGTAATGCAAGCTGCCGTCTTCATCAATGGATAAAGCCGCTTTTAAGTGAGGGATCGCCTTATCGGCCTGGCCAAGCGCCAAATACGTGCGCGCCAGCGAGGCTTGCGCAGGCAAGAAAACGGGCTTCTTGAGCGTTGCCTTGTTCAGGAAGGGAAGGGCTTCCGACGGCTTTTGAGATTTCAACAGGACATCACCAAGGAAGTAATTTAACTCGGGTGATTCCGGATTGGCCTTCAGCAGATCCTCAAACAACTCGCGCGCCCGGTCAAGGTCCGCCGTCCGGGAGAGCGAAATCGCAAGTTGCTCTTTGATGATGCTATCGTTGGGTGAGAACTTGATTGCCGCTTCCCAGTGCTTTGCCGCTTCGATGTACTGCCGGCGTTTCGTCTCCATCTTGGCCATTAATACTTCGACGGCCGCGGAGGAAGGCAGCTCCGCCAGGCGGGTATAAGCGTCAAGGGCCAGGCGATTGTAAGCGTGCGTCCGCCAGTAATACGATTCCGGAGATGCCTGCCCTTCCGCGGCGGCCGCCAACTCATCGAATTTTCCCGCCCGAAAATCGCATTCCAGTTTCTCCCGCGCGCAGTCGGCGGGCGCAAGCTGCCTCTCTTTTTCATCTTCGATCACCGCCCAGTCGGCGTGGCCGGTCCTCCGGTAGATCTCCGCCAAAGCGTTGTGAACGCCGCGCAAGGCCGGCATTTTTTCCTGCGCCTGCCGATAGAGGTAAAACGCGCTGAAATACTGTTGCGTGCCCAGGCGCGACTCGGCGGCCAGGTCCAGCCAATACGCGGAGCCCGGCGCGATTTTGGCAAGCTGGTCAAAACTCTGTTGCGCCAGGCCGTCGTAAGAAAGGCCCAATCCGTACCACACGTTCGGATCCGAAGGGCTGAGATGGGAAAGATTTTGGAATTCCTCCGCCGAGGCCTTGAATTGGTTGAGAGCTAACCGGGCCTCTGCGAGCGCCTCCTCAGCGTCCAGATTATCCGGTTGGGTCTTGGCCACTTTCTCCAGGGGTCCGAGCGCCTTGGCCGCTTCACCCAGATCCAGGTAGGTAGTCCCGAGAAATAACAGGGCGGTCATGTTCCGCGGATCGAGTTTGACGGCCTTCTCGAACTCGACCGCCGCTTCCCGCTTGCGGCCGGAATAATTCAAAGCCAGGCCGAGGTTCATCACCAGCCCGGGATTGTTGGGGAGGGCCTGATTGAGCTCGCGATAGATGCGGACCGCCTCCGCGAATTTCCCGGCGGCCATCAGACGGCTCGCGCGGTCTGATTTTTCGACAAGTGTCGGTGATTGAGCCCATAAGCCGCTTATGGCGAGCGACACAACACAAAACTGCGAAAGAATTCTCGAGCAACGCATCCGCCGTCCTTTGGCCAGAATTAGCATGCCGGCGGGAAATGGGCAAGACGGAAAGGTTCTCCCAGAGAAGGCAGCTCCGTAATCCGGCATACCCTGAAAAGAAAGAGCGGGCACGGTAAAAACCAGTCGCGCCCGCTCGGAAGATTTTACGTCAGCCTGCGGCAGAACAACCGGCTGGATCGTCCTCAGCCGGATTCCACCCCAAGCCGTTGATTAAAAGCTGATCTGAGCTCCAATCTGGACGATGCGCTGTCCAAACGCAGTGGTGATTTGCCCGAAACTTCCTCCGCACGCGCCGGCATTGTTCGAACACGACGTGCCGGGATTGCTCCAATGCGGCGTGTTCGAGAAGTTGAGCGTTTCAAAGCGCATTTCCAGACCGTACCGCTCCGTCAGCTTGAAGTTGCGGAACAAGCTGAAGTCGAGCTGTGCCAGCCCCGGTCCGCGGAGCCAAGAGAGCCCACGACCGGCCGTCCCGACTTGCGGATTCAATTCGGGAACGAAAGAGGTAGGAGCGAACCAGAACTGACCCGGCCCCCGCTGCTTAGGCAGTTGCAAAGTTCCGGTAAAGTCGGGAGTGTTGCCGCTAAATGGCGCGTTCAAGAAGTTGGCGGCACTTGGTACGCTCAAGTTCAAGGGCGCACCGCTATACGCTGTGAGAACGCCGTTGGTCTGCCAGCCTCCCAGAACGGCCTTCGCCGTTCCACTGGAATTGGCCCACTTCTTGCCTTCGCCGAGAGGCAGTTGGTACACATACGCCATTTTGAAGACATGCGTATGATCGAAGGACAGCGTGTGCCGGTTGAGCGCTTGGCATCCCGGGCATTGGAAGAACAGGCCGTCTTCCCACCCTTCGTCATCCATATATCCGATGACCTTCGAATACGTGTAGGAACCCTGAAGGAACAAGCCGCTCGCCGTCTGGCGGTTGAGGGCTACCTGAAGAGAGTTGTAATGCGAGTCCAGGTAGCCTTGGAACGCGTAAACATCCGAAGTCCGGTGGAAGGCCGCGAAGAGCGGTTGGCCCGGGACTCCGGTATTGATCGGCGCCGCGTTCAATTCCTGGCCGTTGAACTGATGGACCAGGTGGTTTCCGACATAGGCGACGCTCAGGAGGATATCGCGTGGCAGCGTTCGCTCCGCCGTGAGGTTCCAGGATTCCACGTAACCGCGATGGAACTCGCCCGGCGCCAGAGTTCCAATGGTGGCGTTCAAATCAGGCTTGATGGCGCCCGTTGAGAAGCTCTGCGGCGCCGCAATCAGAGGAACTCCTTCGCCAAAGCGCGGAATCGTATTTATGGCGTTTGTCGCGGCGTTGAAGGTGCCGAACGGAAGGTATCCATTGACCGTGCTGTTCGACGATATAGTCGTCACATTCGAGGCGCCGATGGTCAGCGGATAGAAGCCGCGCAATGGGCGCTCAAGCGGCAGCGTATCGTACGAGATTCCGAAGCCGGTGCGGACGACCGTGCGATCGTTCACGCGATAGGCCAATCCAAGGCGAGGAGCGAACAGCTTCTTGCTGCTGGTCACCCCAAGATGCGTCGCATTGCTTCCGATTCCGCCCAGCTTCAGCGTATTGGTCGTGGGATCGTACAGCTCAAACTTGTCCACGCCGTCGCGGGTGATCAAAGGAAAGTACTCCCATCGCAGGCCGTAATCGGCTGTCAACCGGGAGGTAATCCTCCATACGTCACCAATGTAGAGGCCCTCCTGCCAGTCCTTGTTGGTGGCCCGGATGAACTGCTGGCTATTCTGGAAGGAGCTAGCCAGACCGAGGTCGAACTCTGCAATGGAGTTCCAGGGCTCCGAGCTGAATCCCTTGGTCCCGGCGCCAGAGGCATCCGTCAGCTTCAACTGCGCCCCACCAGGGGCCGCAGGATCCATGGGCAAGTTCAGGAAGGTATTATTCGCACCCATGTTGACGTTCCCGCGCGGACAGCAGACGATTTCGGGCTGCCAATGGTTCATGTGATTGTGCGCGGCGTCAACGCCGTAGCTGATTTCGTGGTTGCCGCGAATCCAGGTGGCGTTTTCGTCGAGCGTCAGAGTCCAGTCGTTCCGGAACACAGGCTCCCAGGATTGGGCTGTTCCGAGCGTCGTAAAACCGCTCCCGAAGGTAATGCCTGGCATACCGCTGTAACGCTTATCGTTCGACGGAGTGTTGCTGTTGACGAGCCCCAATACCGACTGGCCGAGTTCCTGCCCGAAGTCCGGCAGCTTGTTGTTCTCACCCATCCGCGTAAAGCCCACATGGCCGGCGAGGACGTAATTCGAAGTCCGGGTCCACGTGTGGCCTATGGTGACCGTCTGGGCCGTATCATCTGTGACGCCGGTGCCGGTGCCCTGTCCAGCGATTCCGTAGTCGGAAGGGTCATTGAGCCGGGCCTTCTGAAGCGAATACTTGACCCAAAGAGCCTGCCGGTCGCTCAGGTTGTAATCAACCTTGCCAGTATAGATATTGCGATTCCAGGCTTGCGGCCTAGACGCAAAATCATTGATGGCCTCCGTCGGAGTAAATACTCCAACTTGGTTTCGAGGGGCATTTAACAATTTCCAATAACTGAGCGTCCCGGCATACATCCGGTTCACCGGAATCATGTTCACAACGCTGCCCGATGAAAAGACTTGACGGTTCTCACCAGTGGTCGGATCGCCGGTAGTCGGATCAAAAACCATTCCCTGCTGTAACTGCACCGTAGCGCCTTCCGTCGTCTGCACCATGACCGCGGGACCGGCCGTCGTACACTGACCAGAGACGCGGTCGACCGCTGCGCACTGGAAAAGTTTCGTGCCCAGATAGGCGGTGAAATCTCCGTCGCGCATGTCCGTGGTCGGCAGGAGGTTATTGTCCACAAAGGACTGCCGTTGGAAGTAGCCGTCCCAATTGGCGAAATAGAACAATTTGTCCCTTTTGATGGGGCCACCGATGGAGAATCCATCGTTGTTTTGAATGTTCTTAGGTCTCTTGGGGAGATGGACGAGAGGGTTCCGCCCGTCAATCGCCTGGTCGGAATGGTAGCCGTACACGTTGCCATGGATGGCATTCGTCCCCGACCGGGTGATGACGTCCGTGGCGGCACCGGCAGTCAACCCTTTTTGCACACCCAGGGTCGCCGTCTGAACGTTGACTTCCTGAACCGTTGCCGCGGGCGGAACGATCACCATATGGTCGGGCAGCCAGAGAAAGATGTTCGTGGCACCGTCAACACGGCTGGTGTTCACGTGCTGCGGGAGGCCGTTCGAGTTAATTGCGAGGGAACGGTCCGGGGCGTCCGCGATCGAGTTCGGATAACTATTCGTGAAGTTCGAGGTCGAAACGACTCCGGGCGAAAGCAACTCGAGGGTCTGGAAATTATGGTAAATATTCAGCGGCAAGTTCTGCACCGCGTAACTGCTGATTTCCGTGTGGACGTCGGTTTTCTGAGTCTGGAGTACGGGCGCGCCGCCTTCTACTGTGACGCCCTGAGTTATAGCACCCACCTCCATCTGCAAATCCTGCTGATTGACCTGGCCGATCACGATGCGAACGCCTGTCTGCTTGAGAGACTTGAAACCGCTGGCCGAGGCCTCGATGGTGTAGGTCCCTTCAGGGAGATCGACGATCCGATACTGGCCCGAAGAGTTCGAAGTCGCCGACCGCGTAAATCCCGTCAGGTCGTTCGTAATCTTGACCTCTGCGTTCGGCAGAAGCGCGCCCGCTTGGTCCGTCACCGTGCCCACAACGGATCCATAGAGGACCTGGGCATTCGCCGGCTTTGCCAGACAGAGACTCATGGCGAGAGTGCCCAGAATTCCCGCGAAGATCCCAATCGCCTGTTTCACGCTCTTGTTCATACTTCCTCCTCTATTCCCCGTTGCTTTCGCATGTCAACCCAATAGGCGAGTTCCCGCTCCGCCTGGATAAAGGAATCACTAAACCCGACACTCGAATAATTCGCGGCGATGTCTTACTTGACGGAATTGATGGACGGCAGAAGGATTCGACTACCCCCAGAAATTTTTCCCGACACGGACAAGGCATCGGAATCATAACTCGTGCCGATTCTCGATTGCCTACACCCTACGCAAATCGCAGTCGAACAAGCCAGTCCGAATGTCATGACGCTAACAAAGGGAATAGTTGCCTGTCAAGACGTTTCTCGACGGCGAACGGAAACCGTGACCGCAATTCGGCGAGAGAGTTATTTCAGCGGTCAGTTCTTCGGAGTTTGTCCTTCGACCGAGTGAAGATCATTTTCGATATTCACTAGAAGCTCTTCTTGCCCGCGCGCAGAAGCCTTTTCTCTTGCCTCGCGGAGGTAAAGAAGGGCATGGCTCCGGTCTCCGGCCCGCCCGTACGCGGCCCCGAGAGCGTAGAGGTATGCAGGAGCGCTCTCGTCATCGGGAGAGATCGTCTGCGAAAGCTGTTCAATGGCTTCCTTATATTTCTTCTCGTTGACCAGAATGCGTCCGAAATTGAAATGGGCCTGGCGATCGTTGGGATCACAATTCACTGCTTGACGATATTCCGATTCCGCGTCTTGAATCCTCCGCTCGCGTTCGAAGATCAGACCCAAGTTATTATGGGCCGTTCCGAAGCACGGGCTGGAACGAATGGCGCGCCCAAAGGCCTCGATCGCTCCCGCGTCTCTATG
>QHZO01000015.1:0-7152 GCA_003224695.1 Acidobacteriota bacterium | reverse complement strand
TCTTCACGTTCCCGGTCCGGGCATAAAGAATCAGCAGGTTGACGTGTGCCTTCACAAGCGAGGGATCGAGTTGAAGCGCTCGCTCGGTTTCCGCGATGGCATCCTCCATTCGCCCGACCTGCTCGAGCTCGACCCCTCGGTCGAGGTGCGACGCGGCGCTCATGTCAAGCGCGCGAAGCTCATCGCGATACGGATCGGCGACCGGCGGTACGATATATTGGTTTCGCTCATGTAACTTCGCCTGCTCCTCGGCCTCGGATATTTTTCCAAGGCGCCGATACGCCATGGACATTCCATAGTGAGCGGCACCGTACGTGGGGAACAACTCGCAGGCCTTACGGAATTTTCCTACGGCTGCCGCCTGATCCCCCCGTGCGGCATCCACGCGACCCAGGCCGTAATAGGCCTCCGCCGTCCGGGGATCATCGCGCAGGATCACTTCGTAAACTTTACTCGCCTGATCTATTTTCCCGGCCTCAACCAATGCCTCCCCGAGTTTTAGTCGGGCGGCGAGATAATCGGGCCGGAGGCGGAGCGCCAAGGTCAAAACGGACACGGCTTCTTCGCCGTTCTTCTGATTCAGATACAACGCCCCCCAGTAGTACATCCACTTGAACTTGGCAGGTTGGAGCAGGTGTGCCCGGCGATAGCAGGCCCCCGCCTCTACGGGGTGATGGTAGAGGTCAAGCAGCATTCCCATTTTTCCTACGGCTTCCGCGTCCCTCGGAAACCTTCGAACCTGCGCGTACGCCTTTTCGACTTGCTTTTGAGTTTCGGGCGGGAAACCGGCGACGGCAACTTGCGGGATCTCGGGAAGGGCCGAGGATTGTTCAGAAAAAGCAGATGAGGATTTGTTGGATGCGGAAGGTAGGTGCCGTGGCACGCTCAAACCAAAAGCCTGGAGCGGCGCGCATAGGAAAAACGGCAATCCCGCGAGGGCTTGCATTAAAAACAAATGGCCCTCTCCAATTTGCCGCGCCCCGCCCCTTATCATCCTGACCATCGTATTGCCACCCCTAAAGGGCGGTCAACGGCGGAACGGCCGTGTCCCTACCCCAAAAAATATAGTAGGAACTTGAGGGCCAACTTAGAGCGGGGGCGCAGCCAGGCAATCCCTCCACCATTGAGGCGGGAGCTGAGAATAGGTTTGGCGCCGGTTCTAGCAAGACTTGGTGATTTTGATCTCGCGCTTTGCGACGTGTGCGCCACCCGGAATCGGTAAAAACGGAAGCTCGAAAAGCCGCGCTCGAGTAGCGGGTCACTTCGAGCCATTCGTCCAATCTCCATGACTGCGTCATTCCCGCGCCCTTCGACAGGCTCAGGGCCGTGAGCGTAGTCGAACGGCAAGCGGGAATCCGGAGCTCTGGCCCCCCGCCTTCGCGGGGGTGACGATAGCTGCTCAGTCCTGAAAACGCCAAATTGACCTACTACCCGCGCTCGGCGATAGGTGCTGGCGGTGATTAAATGCAGGTGGCCCGACCCGTAGAAATGATGCTGGCGCGGCACAGAGAGATTCTAGCCCATCGGTGTCGCAGGGCCCAGCGCGCCACGTCTATCAACCCTGTGGATGCGTTGAGAATTGAATGAACTATATGGGCAAATGACTGAGGGCAATCAACGCGAAACGCTCCCGAAAGCCGCCGTGAAGAAAATCCTGCGCGGCTATCAGGGCGAGGACACGGCGCGCTTTATCGATTTTCGCCGACACTGGAATTTCGGAGCGAAGTTCTGCACGCCCGTGGAAGCGCAGGAGAAAGCCGGCTTCGGACGCGAGGCCGGTCACTTCCGTGAAGCAGTGGTGGCCGCAGGATGAAGTCGGAATTGAAACTCTGATAGGACGGGGCGCCGTTTTGCAGAGCGTATCGTTTGCCGTCTCGAAGTCCCCCATACGGCAACCGAACGGCAGGCTCAAGAAGCCTTGAAGCGATGCACAGAACTCAGGCTTCAGGGCGCTCAGACCGATACTGAGCGATTGCCGACCGACTTTGTTTTGAAGCTACTCAAAAAGCGCTTGTTTTCCTCACGCCGCGGCATTTGACATAGGATTGGATAAACACTCTCACACCTTAAGGCGAATGACTCCTGCGTTGTCGGCTGCTGTTTACCCACAGATGTGTGGTCGCAATGCTCAAGGCCTGCTAACAAGCCAAGTTGCCGGGAAACGCCCAATCCGCCGAAGTGCCCTTTGCGCCCGTGGCTGGCGCAGATTTCCGTCTTGTGAAGTCTGCGACCCCGAAGGGACTTTGCGTCGAGAAAACGGCGGGCGTTGGCTAATTCGGGTCGCCGAGCGTATGGGTTCGACACTCACCGCCTGTTTGGCCGGCCGCAGGGTGGCTGCGGCGATAAGGGCGATGAGTACTGCCTCTGTGATCAATTAGGTTCGAGCATCGAGGGGGGTATTCCGAACAATATGCTCTGCAGGGCCTGTGCAGTCACAATAGCTCCGGCTATACCGAACGTGGCGCTGGAACCGACTTGGTTGTTGCTGGCAGGCTGTTGAGTTCCCTCTTCGTATGATCTGATCCTGCTGGTACAATTGCTGGGCGTCCCGTTACTGCATGAGGGAGGGATTGAGTGCCGGCGGGCGAAGCACCATCATGACGAGGAGCGTGCCGTGAGTGATCAGTCGGAAGACTTTGCCGCAATGTTCGAGGCTTCGGTTCAGGCCAAGCGCCTCGAGCAAGGCGAACTCGTTGAGGGCAGGATCGTCGCCATCGGCCCGGAGGTGGCGTTAGTTGACGTTGGTCGCAAGGGTGAGGCGGTAATGGATATCGCCGAACTGAAGAACGCCAACGGCGAGTTCGAGGTCGCCGTGGGCGACCTGGTTCAGGGGATGGTGGTATCGACGTCAGGCGGACTGACGCTCTCCCGCAAGCTGGCGGGAGCGGCCGCGAGCGGTCGGCAATTCGAAGCCGCTTTTCAAAGCGGCCTGCCGGTGGAAGGGAAGGTCGAACGGGAGGTAAAGGGCGGCTATGAGGTGCGCATCGGCCGGCGTCGCGCGTTCTGTCCGATTTCCCAGATCGACGTCCGCGGCGCAGACGCGTCGGCGCACCAAGGGCATGTCTACCAATTCCGCATCATCGAGTACAAGGAAGACGGCTCGAACATCGTCGTCAGCCGCCGCGCGCTCCTCGAGGACGAACAGCGGGCGAACGCCGCAAAGGTCCGCGAGAAGATCGTCGCCGGCGCCGTCATTGCCGGCCGTGTCTCTTCCGTCCGCGAGTTCGGCGCGTTCGTCGATCTTGGCGCAGGTGTCCAGGGGCTACTCCACGTTTCCGAAATGGCGTGGTCCCGCGTGTCGGACCCTGCGGAGATGGTCAAAGCGGGCGACGAAATCACGGTCAAGGTCCTGCGCGTGGACGAGGAAAAGCAGAAGATCTCGCTCGGGTTGAAGCAGCTCTCCGCCGACCCCTGGTCGAGAGTGCCCGAGGTGTACAAAGTAGGCCAAGTGCGGCCAGGCCGCGTCATGCGCGTCGCCCAGTTCGGGGCGTTCGTGGAGCTCGAGCCGGGCATCGAGGCGCTGGCCCATGCTTCCACATTCGAGCCCACGGGACGATCGGAAGGCTGGGCGGGTCAGGTCACTCCCGGGATGATGGCCTCATTCGAGATTTTAGCCATCGACCTCGAGCAGAAACGGATCGGCGTGGCGCTGGTTCAGGAAGGCCGGACGCGGCCCGAGGGAGCTACGGGAGCACGGGCCGGCGTAGTTCCGGGCGCGCGCCTGACGGGAAAGGTCGAGCGACACGAGAAATTCGGCGTGTTCGTCCGCCTTGCCCCCGGACGTACCGGCGTCATCCCTCTGAGCGAAACCGGCATCGCAAAGGAAGCCGATGTCCGGCGAGCCTTACCGGTCGGGGCGGACGTCGAAGTCATCGTGCTCGAAGTTGATCCGTCAGGCCGGCGCATCCGCCTGAGTGCGAAGGCAGTCATGGAAGCGCGCGAGGCCGAGGAAGTGCGCGAGTGGACGGAGCGCAATGCTCCTCCCGGCGAGGGCTTCGGGATACTTGCCGACAAGCTGCGCTCGGCTCTCAAGTCGCAAGACAAGTGACACTCTCTCCGCCCCGGCGGGAGTGGGTACTAAGTCGTGTTGGCCAGTTCGCGCACAGTGAAACTGTGCGTTTCGCTCCAATGTCGGGGCTGCTGACTTGAGTGCCGACGACTGTGTTTCACCATGGGAAGCGGCCTCCTTAACCGCTTCCACCAGTTGTAAGCCGCGGGCACCAAGTCAGGTGGGTTTTGGCGTCCCAGCTCATGAATGGGGATTTCCCACCCGTTATTGCAGAGAGGATGCTGTAGGTAAAACCTACGCCAGCAAGTGGGGTATCCATTCGGCAGTTCTCAAGGTAGGCCGTAATACATTCAAGTGGATTATTTCCGAGCGCCCCGTCGCTCCGCCGGAGCTTTGGATTACGCCTTCGGATTCCTCGATAATCGCTAGGCAGCTACTCGTTACTGAGGCGCAGCCGAGGGTGATGTTGCCTCAGGACGGCGAGCTGTTGTCGCATGGGAAGATTTTCGAACAGCAGTGTCCGACGAGACTAGAAGCCAGGAAAAAGAGAGGCCAAGAGGAGCCCCTTCGTGTGCAACATTGTCTGCTGCTATGACAAATTCGCTCTGGATGGCAACGAGCTCAGCTTCAGATTTCAAAGGTGGAGAGAGTTTTGGCTAACAACATGTATGAGGTAGTCTGGGCGTGCCATTTGAAAAGCTATTGTGGCGATTTCTGCAGCTTCTGGAACGCCTCCTCCTCTCGCTCGGCATCTGCCGGACGCCCAAGTTCACGGTAAAGCTGGGCGAGCAGGTAATGAACCCCGGCGTCGTCCGGGGCGGTCTTCCGCGTGGTTTCGAGAACCGAGACGGCCTCCTGACTTTTACCCTGCTGGCGAAGGGCCTTGGCCAGCCCCATCCGGGCTTCGACGAAATCCGGTCGCAGCCGAATCGCTCGCTCGAAGGCGGCGGCGGCAGCATCGAGCTGATCGTGTTTGCGGTAAATCTCGCCGATCTCGTAGTGGGCTTCGGGACTCATGGGATTGATCTGCAATTCCGCATTGAGATCGCTGAGCGCTTCTTTCCAAGCCCCTGGATCCGTGGAATGAACCAGGAGCTGAATCGCCAAATCGAGCCGGACGCCGGGAAGATTGGGATCTGTCTGGATCGCTTGCCGGTAGGCGTCCACAGCTTTTTGCCAGTTGCCCTCCGTGGCCGCCACCTGCCCCATGACTTGAAAACCTCTTGCCGAGTGCGGCGCGACTTTCAGCAAGCGCAGGTACAATTCCGATGAGAGCTTGCCGTACATTTGCCCAGCCTCGTAGAGAACGTCCCCGTCGTCGGGATATAACGCCAGCAGGCGCTCGATCACCTCATCGGCATCAGCCTGTTGACGGGTCTGAAGCAAACATCGCTCTAAACTGAGCCCTAAGTCCCGTCTCAGTTTCGCATCCGGATTCGAGGCAAAGCCGCGACGAAGCCCCGGCAAGGCTTCCTCACACTGTCCCTGCGCGGCCAACGAGAGGGGCAAAAACGTGCGAGCTGACTTGAGCGATGGGTCTTGCTGGAGCACCGTGCGGAAGGCCTGGGACGCCTCCGCATATTTATGATCGGCATAATAGGCCAAGCCCAGATTGGCGCGCACTTCCGCGAGCGTCGGACTAGTCTTGAGGGCGCCGGAAAAAAGCTCCTCAGCGGTTGTGTAATCTCCCCGCCGAAGCGCCTCGAGGCCACGCTGGATTTCCGATTGGACTTTAGGAGCCGGGACTTGAGCCAGCGCCACCGAGACGCAAAAGAGCACGGCACTGCAGGCCGCCCATACCCGAAGGGACATGGTGGCCATTATAATCCACCGGAGATGGTTAAGCCGGAATCGCCGCGAAAGGAGGGTGGGAGCGCGACAAATCGCGCCCCCACCAAACGTGTCAGAACGATAACTTCAAGCCGAACTGGATTTGGCGCGGGTTGTTGGCGCCGGTCAGTCGGCCGTACGAGGAATCCGCCAGGCCGACGTCAACAGCATTGAATGAAGGATGGTTGAGGAAGTTGAAGAACTCCGCTCGAAATTGGTAATCGAAAAGTCCCAGTTCTTGGTCGGAGGTCCCCAAACCGTACTCCGCCCGGCATTGCCGAACGTACCTTGGGCCGCCTCAGTAAAACAACTGGCATTGAACCACTGGGCAACCGAGCGCGGAGCACGGTTTACGTTGCAACCGGCGGCGAGATTGGCATGCTGTCCAAAATCCTCGCCCACACCTGCCTCGTCGCCTGTGGCGTTAATAACTGTATTCGGCGTGCCGCTCTGGAACCCCGCCACGCCGGCCACTTCCCATCCTCCCAGAGCACGCCCCTTCCAGTCGGTCTCCTGCTTGAAAAAGGGGAATTCATAAACGTAATTGATAACCAAGTTGTTTTTCCGGTTCCAGTCACTCGGGCCATAGTTGTAGCGCAGGTCGTATGTGTTTACTGCGTTGGCGTAAAGCGAAGAGCCGTAATCAAACGAATGTGAGTAGGTGTAAGCGACGCCGTACTGGAGCCCACGCGTCATACGCCGCTGGGCGCTTATCTGCAGGGAGTTGTAACTGGAATTCGAGTCGTTCAAACCGACTGTGAGCCCGCCGAGTCCGGGGTAAGGAGCAAGGGCAGGGATGGCTTGCAAAGCGTTTCCCAACCGGCAACTGATTAAGATCAGAATTCAAGACCAAGTGCCGGCCGCGAGTTCCAACGTAACCTACCTCCACCAGAGTATCCTGCGGGAGCAAATGCTGCACCGTGACATTCCACTGATAGACACCGGGAACCTTGCCGAGCAGGTCGCCTCCTGTCATCGGAATGGGCAACCTCTCGCCGGGTGCGGCCGTATAGCAATTCAGAGAGGAAGTGGTGAGAAAAGGACGGCTCTCGCAATCCAGCGTGCCTTTCAGCGTTTCAGCCGCCAATTGGAAGGGTGTATTGCCGCCCATCAAGGTTACGTCGCTGAGCGTGAAGTGATTGTAAAATATTCCACCACCCGCACGAACCGAGGTCGTTCCCTTGCCGAAGGGATCCCAGGCAAAGCCCAGGCGCGGCTCAAACAGATCGTAGTGGCTTTGGAAAATCGAGGGGCTTAGCCCGCGCAACATACCGTTGTCGCGGAGATCCTGGTTTTTGGCTTCGTAATTCGCG
>QHZO01000132.1:7129-12707 GCA_003224695.1 Acidobacteriota bacterium | reverse complement strand
GCCCCTCTCGGCTCCACGGCAAGCTTCGCTCGCGGGCCAGGCGGCATCCGCGCCCGGGCAGATAGCAACGCGTGTGGCCGGGGCTTCATCCAACTCAAAGAGAGGCGCAACATGCCTGGCCCGATCCCGCAGCGCGGGACGGGGCCTGCCGCCCTTCGACTTCGATCACGGTTCGACTTCGCTCACCGTCCCTGAGCGAAGCCGTAGGGAGGTCCGTGAGCCTGTCGAACGGCAGGCAGGGCTTTTAACGGTGTTGTTATGCGCTTGAGACTGCAGCCAGTCCCGCAAATCCTCATTGTCCTATCGCTGGTCGGGACCGCGCCAGGAGCCGGCCGGGCTTTCGCCCAGCAGAGCTCACCCGAACCGTCAACCCCGAAAGACCCTGCGGCCCGTCCCGACCAAGTCGGGGCGGGCGCAAAGACCCAGTCGGGGACGGACCCCGACCTCACGATGAGGACTCCGACGATCAAAGTGCCAGTGAACCTGGTGCTGATGCCGGTGACGGTGCTCGACAAATCCGGAGAGTTGGTGTACGGCCTCTCGCAAGGGGACTTTCAGGTTTACGACAACGGCACGCCGCAGCTCGTGACGGAATTTCAGTCGGAGCTCGTCGCGCTGAGCGTGGTGATCATTGTCCAAACGAACGATCCCACGGGGCCCTTGCTCGACCAGGTGCAGCCGCTCGGCCCGGTTTTCACCGATCTGTTGCTCGGGGCGGAGGGGCAGGCCGCGGTCATTACCTTCGACGACCGCGTGCGCGTGAATCAGGATTTTTCGTCAGACGCCGATCGGCTCGACAAGTCTCTAAAACATCTGGCGGTTTCCGGGAACGGGGCGCGCTTGAACGACGCCCTGTGGCGCGCGCTTTCGCTGATTGAGACGCGGCCGAGATCCGACCGGCGCGTCATCATCGCCTTCTCGGACGGATCCGACTCGGGAAGCAAGACGCATTCGGACGCCATTATCCGCCGCGCCACGACGGACGGCGTGGGCATTTACGGCCTGGGTTTCAGCCCCGGGCAGGAGCTCTTTTCGAACCCGGCGAAGACTCAGCATGTGAGCGAGCAGGACAAAAATGTTTCCCGGCCCCTCCCTTCGGGCATGCCACCCACCCCCAGCGCGTCCGACGAGATTTATGGCGATCCGATCGAGGGACTTCCCCCTCTGAGCGAGGCGGGCCGCGTTATCAAATCGAAACTCGTCAAAAACCTGCTCGAGCTTTACGCCGGCTATACGGGCGGGGTGTTTCATTCCCACTGGAAAGACCGGGCGCTTCAGAACCAGTTGCAGCAAATGGCTTCCGAGATTCACAGCCAGTATGAGCTGGGTTACGTTCCGAACACGCTCGCGCAGAAGGGCTTCCACCGCCTCACCGTCCAAGTGGACCGCCGGGGCGTGAAGGTGCGCACGCGCGCCGGCTACTTCTACGGCGGAAGCGCGCCGTAATTCCCTTCCGGTTTGCCGCCTTGCTGGATACGGAAACGCCGGTTGATGTAGGGGCAGGCCTTGTGCGTGCCCAAGGGCGACCACCCGTCAGCCGACAGATCGCCCCTACGATTGGGGCCAGCCCCGGAGCGATAGCTCGCCAGAGCTATTCGGCCCGCTGTCGCCTTCGGTAAGCTTTCGCGTTCCTCAGTAATACTCTTCGTGGTTATACACTTCCACTCGTTTGTTGGATTTGAGTTCGATTTCGGCGATGTAGGGCTGCATGGTCTCGGGGGAAGCTTCAAGGACCAGCCCTTTGCGGATACCCGCTTCGGAATAGACAACGGCAAAAAAGCGATTGCGCTTCTTGGGCAGGACCGGCATGGCGGCGGAGGGGACCACCTCCCAGTGGATGGCCAGTTTGTGAACTTTGGGGCTGAGGCGCGGCCTGTATTGCATCAGCTCGATGGAGGCGTAAGGGATCGTCTCGGTCCCTTCGTGGCAGCGAAAGGTCAGCGCGTCGTTCTTCAGCTCCAAGTCACCGACGCAGTCGCGCAACAGCATTTGCATGCCGCCCACATATACGAACTTGCGGGTCTCTTTGTTGCGCGCGGCAAGAATTCCCGCCAAAGCCAGAACGGCGACCAGCCCCGAGACGATCCTGGGGAGCTTTCGGGCCGTCCTCGTCCCCGCGAACTGTTTCCGAGTCCTCGCGAACTGTTTCAGCCGAAATCGAGTTACGGTGCTCATTTCCATTGCGGATGAATCCTGCACTGTGATGAGGAACTATTTGCCGCATCGGGCAGGCTGATGAACCCCCCTAAGCTGTCATCCTGAGGAGCCGGAGGCGACGAAGGATCTCCGCATTTGCCTGATTCAACAAATTCAGGGATTCTTCGCCTCGCTCAGAATGACAACTCCCAAGGCTCTTTCATCAGCCTTCTCGCCGGGAATTTCGCCCGCCGCAGGCCAACTTTCCGAAGGGACCTCAACCTCCAGGTACCACGGGACGGCCAGGGAGCCGAAACGCGCCGGCTGAAATTTCCAAGAGGCGAACCGCTCGCGCATCACTTCGAACTTCGCCGGAAAGCCGGGCGCCGGATCCACGTCGAGCGCCTTGCCTTCCGAGCTGACCAGGACACGAATATGGATGGAAGACGCTTGGGGAAGGTTGTCAGGTCGGCTGAGCACGCGAGGCGGCCGTACCTGGCGCTCCAGGTCCTCCTCCGGTTGGCTGGGTACGGTCGTCGGGTCTTTGATCCGCAGAGCAAAGATCACTTGCACGTCCGTTACAAATTCTTGAGAGCCCTTGGGTGTTGTGTAAGGCCGGTAGCGCCAGCCCGCGAGCGCCGCCAGCGCCGCGGCGGCCAGGAAAGGATGGCCGCTCAAAGCGTGGGCTGACACGACTCGCCCGTCTTCGTTTACCAGAATTCGAACTCGCACCCGCCCCTGGATAAAGTTGATCTTGGCCAGCGGGGGATACTTTGGTTCCGGTTTCTCCACAAGGAGCGCGCCAGCCTCTTTGTTCTTGAGGAAAACGGGGCGCTCCGGCACGGGAGTCTGGGAAAAAGCGGCCGCCCTCCCGCAGGAAGGCGAGCATAAAACCACCAGCATGGCTGCGGTGACGACGGTCAGCCATCTATCAATCGGATTCGAAAATAACCTGGGCAATGGCGTAACGGTCCGTATGGGAGATGGAAAGGGAAGCCCGACTCACGCTCAAGCGGCGGCCCGCCTCAAGCGCCTGCCCTTCGAGCCGCAGTTCCGGCTTGCCGCTGGGCAGATTGGTGACTTCCACGTCCAGCCAGCGGACGCCGTTCCGCCAGCCCGTGCCCAGCGCCTTAAAGGCGGCTTCCTTGGCCGCGAAGCGCGCCGCGTAGCGTTCCGCCTTGTTCTTGAATCGCTCGCAATATTCGATTTCGCGGGGCGTGAAGATGCGCCGAGAGAAACGGTCACCATGACGCTCCAGGGCCTGCTCGATGCGAGCCGTCTCCGCGATGTCCACACCCGTCCCGACAATCATGGCGCCTCAAATCGTGTCAGAAGGTCTCACCATAACAGAGTGCATTCGCAGTTTCAAACGAGCCAGGCGGGGCCCTGCCCGGCATGGTATATTGGCCTTTGGCTTCCTCCCATTTTCCAATCCAAACGAATGAAGGACTCGAGTGGCTGGGGTCGGAGGCTCTCCGGCGCTTGCCGTGGCTTCGGCACGGATTCAGCCTTCGCTGCGGCGGCGTGAGCGCGCGGCCTGCGGAAGGATTAAACCTTGGCTTCGCGCATGCGGACTCGCGCGAAGCCGTGGAAGAGAACCGCCGCCGCTTCTTCCACGCGCTCGGTGTTGAGAATCTCCTTTTGGCCGATCTTCAGCAGGTGCATTCCGCGCGCGCCTGCCGCGCCACGCTCGCGGGCGGAGCCGTGGCCTACGTTTCGGCGGCTCGGTCCGGGCCGGATGCGGCGACTGGTCCCTTGGCCGAAACCCGGGCCGCCACGTTGCAGAGCAAGCCTGAAGCGGATATTTTGACGACGAACGAGCCGGGGATCCTACTCGCCATCCGCACGGCGGACTGCTTGCCCATTCTCATCGCCGACCCGGAGCGGCGCGCCATTGCGGCTGTTCATGCGGGCTGGCGAGGGACATTGGAGGGAGTCACCGAAGCAGCCGTCTTCGAGATGGCGCGCTCGTTCGCCTCAAAACCCGCAAGCCTCCTCGCCGCGCTCGGACCTTCCATCCGTTCCTGCTGTTATGAAGTGGGGCCGGAAGTTGAAGAGGCTTTCCGCAACAGGTCGCCCGAGAACCAGGCATTTTTTCTCCGGCCGAACCCGGAGTCGCGCGCCCGGCTGGACCTGGTCGCGGCCAATCTCGCGCAACTGGACTCCTCCGGCATCCCTTCCTCCCAAATCCACGTCGCGGACTTTTGTACGGCCTGCCGCACCGACCTGTTCTTTTCCCATCGAAAAGAAGGCGCCTTGACCGGCCGAATGATGGCGGTCATCGGAATTGCGCAGCCGTAGGTGCATGGCGCGCAGTGCCCCTACTTCTCCCGATCTGATGGTGACCGGGCCCAACTGACTGCCAGCACAATCAAAATAACCAAGTCAAGAACGATAAGCTCCGGGCGGTAATAGTTGACCCAGATGATTAGGCCGACAAGCACGGCCACGATGCACCACCAACCAACAGAGAACCTGCGGGGTTGTCCCGGAGACATATTCCGCATTTGGGGCAATTATATAAGCGCTTGAAAGCAAAGTCGCGCCACCGGATCGGTCAGGAACCGGGCCTCTGCCTGCGCCCTTGCACAGGAGCGCATCTTCATCCACACTAGCACAGGCGATGCGCGACAAGGTTTACCTTTTCAGTTTTCTATTGTTGGCGGGGCTGCTGCTCTATGCTGGCCGGGGACTGTTCCAAAGCTCGCAGCTCGCCACCTGGGGGCTGACGTTTGGCGGCACCACCGCGGCGGGCATCCTGGGGATGACGCTGTACCGAGTCCAGTCGGAGCTCCGGGCGAGCCGCCGAGAACTGGCGCGCAAGGACGCGGAAATCACTTTTGCCCGGGAAGTTCAGGAAGCGCTTTTCCCGCGGCAGTTGCCGAAGGATTCTGGCCTGACATTCTCCTGCGTTTGTGTTCCAGCCCGAGGCATTAGTGGGGATTACTACGACGTTTTGGCGCTCCCTGACGGGCGGCTGGTCTTCGCCATCGGCGACATCAGCGGGAAGGGCATTTCGGCGGCCATCCTGATGTCGAACCTTCACGCCGTGTTGAGGGTCCTGGCGGGCGAGGGCCGTTCGCCGAAGGAGGCCTGCTCGCTGATTAACCGCCACCTCCTCGAGGTTACGGAGGGCGCGCGATTCGCGACCCTCTTTTACGCCGAATGGCGCTCGGGCGAGCATCGCCTGCGTTACGTCAATGCCGGTCACATCCCTCCGGTGCTGTTTACAGCGGCAGGGTCGAAGGCCCTCCCGCCCGGGAGCCCACCGCTTGGGCTGCTGCCGAACGTTGAGATCGAAGTCGGGGAAACGGCGCTTCAGCCCGGCGACTTGCTGCTGGCCTGCTCCGACGGCATCACGGAGGCGGGCGCGAGCGCGGGCCGCGAGTTCGGGGAATCGCGCTTGGCCGTCCTTGTGGCGGCGAACCGGGAAAAGCCGTTG
>QHZO01000132.1:0-6943 GCA_003224695.1 Acidobacteriota bacterium | reverse complement strand
GCGGATTAAGCCGGCGCGCCTATGGGTTTCATACGGGTGGTGAGTGTAAACGTCGCGGGGTCGTTTTCGATCCTGATTGCCGTGATCCTGATGCACGTCAAGAAATTCGGCGGCTACGCGAACGTCGCGGCCGCAACATTCCTGCTGGTTCTCTTTAAGGAGTTGCTGATTTCCGCCGCAATCATTTTTTCGAATCTCACCGGCCTGAACACGATTTATTCCGTCCCGGAGTTTTCCGGACCGCCGGGGCACCGTTTGGGCCCCTGGTGGCATGTCTTCGGGCATTTGACCTTTGGCATCGGATTTCAGACCTTGTTCGGGACAGCGATGGGCTTGCTCATCCTCTGGATTCTTCGAACGCTCGTGCCCCCGATAAAAGAGGCAAAGCAGCCCTAGGGGTGAGGGTGTTCATCGGAAGTGCGCGGGGCTGGCGACTGGCGGGCTTAGGCCGGCCGCTGGTTCATTCCGTCGAAACTAAGCTGCCCGCACGCGCCCATCACGTCCTGGCCGCGCGAGATGCGGATGTAGGGCAAGCCCGGGCCAGCGTTGTAAGGAATGAGATTGATTTTGGCGGAAAGGCCCCGGACCAGATGCGCAACGCGTGCGGCGTCCGCGTCGGAGTCGTTGACGCCCGAGAGCAGCACGTATTCGAAAGTCAAGCGCTCGCGCGGTCCAAGCGGGTATTCGCGGCAGGCCTCCATCAGCACGCTCAGCGGATATTTGCGATTGATCGGCATGAGCGCCGAGCGCTGCTCCTCGCTCGAGGCGTTGAGCGAAACCGCCAGGCGTGGCCTTACCGGCTCACGTGCCAGGTCGAAAATTCGAGGGACAATCCCTGCGGTCGAAATCGTGATGCGCCGCGAGGGAATCGCCAAGCCTTCGCGGTCGGCGAGAATCCCGACCGCCTTGATGACCTGCTGATAGTTCAGCAGCGGCTCGCCCATTCCCATGAGAACGATGTTGAGGCGGCCGTCGATCTTTCCGGCGTCGATAAGCGCCAGGACTTGGCCGACCATCTCGCCTGCGGTGAGGTTGCGCCTGAGGCCCAGCAGCCCCGTAAAACAGAACTTACAATCCACCGCGCAGCCGGCCTGACTCGAGATGCAAAACGTTGTGCGGGCCTTCCAAGGCATGGAGACGGCTTCCACTTTCTCGCCGTCTTCGAGGCTCAGCAGATAACGCGTGGAGCCGTCTTGCGAAGGGAAGGCGCGCTCGATTGCCGGCCAGCGTATGGCAGCGTGCCGCGCCAAGTGTTCGCGGAATTTCTTAGCGAGGACGGTCAATTGAGCGAGGTCTTTGACGCGGCCGGCGTAGAGACCGCGGTAGAGCTGCCGCCCGCGGTAGGCCGGCTCGTGGGCCCCTCGCGCCAATTGTTCCAGCTCCCCGCGATCCATGCCGAGGAGGTTTTGCAGTCGAGTGTCGGTCGCAGCCGCCATTTCCATGCCTTCCGGTGATCGTAGCACGCGCGTTGGACGCGGGCAATTGAGGCTTACCCACGGTGGTGTTTAAGTTTGATTACTCTGTAGATACAAGCGGCGAGCTGTGTCTCGCCGCCATTCCCTTCGTCAACTCGGCGAGTCCGTCGGCTGACGGATCGCCGCTACAGCAAACTGAGACACGACCTTACCCACGGTAATCGTGCCCGGGTGCGAAAGGGTGCCATCCCTGCCGGTTCGATCGTGGTGGTATAATGCGCTCATGCCGGTTGACATTCGCCTGACTTACGACGATTTCTGCCTGCTGCCGAACGACGGCAAGCGCTACGAAATCATTGACGGAGAACTTCTTGTGACACCCGCGCCGATGTCCTTGCACCAGAGGGTGGTAACGCGCCTCACGATCGCCCTCGGCGCATTTGTCGATAACCACCGACTTGGCGAGGTTTTCGTTTCGCCATTTGACGTGGTATTGTCCTTTTACGACGTCGTTGAGCCGGACATCGTTTTCATTTCTAAGGCCCGCGCGTCTCGGCTGACGTCAAAAAATCTTCAAGGCGCTCCCGACCTGGTCATCGAAGTCCTGTCCGAAAGCACCTCGCGCATTGACCGCACAACGAAGCTGAAACTTTACGCCCGCCACGACGTCGTTGAGTACTGGATCATTGACCCGGAAAAGCCCCACGCGGAAGTTTATCGAAGGGGCCCGCAGGGGCTCGAGTTCGTCACAAGAATTGACCGCCAAGGCTCACTGACCTCCCCGCTCCTCGCCGGATTCAGCGTCGCGCTTGCCGACCTCGTCGAGATTCGAATCTAACACCTTCATCCAAGCGGTCGAGCGAGTTCCGCTCGTCCGTCGGCCGACGGACGGCACGAAGCCCGTCAGCTGACGGGCGTTTCGATAGGGATTGCATCCCAAATGACACCAGCACGCGCGTGTCGAAAGCAGTTGACAATTGAAATAGAAGCGACAGAATCCGAGGGAAATCTGGCCGTGCGATGAGCCCTCGCCGCAAAGACCCGGAGCTGGCCGACCGCCGCCGCGTGGCGCTGGTAAAGGCCGGCTATGCCGAAATCCTGGAGAAAGGCATCCAGGCGCTGACCATTGATTCCGTCGTCGCCCGCGCCGAATCCAGCAAAGGCGGCGCGCTCTACTATTTCCATACCAAAGACGACCTGCTCTACGCGGTGCTGGAATGGTTGCTGGCGGAAATGTCGCGCGCGCTCGACGATATCGCCGAAGGCGGCGGCTCCCCTCGCGCGCGGCTTGCGGCGGAACTTCAGGTGCTTTTCCATAGCGCCGAAGTCAACCGAAAATTTTATCTGGTGCTTTTCGATCTCCTGACACTGGCCGACCGCGCCGACCGCTTCCGCGTGCTCGTGGCGGGATTTTTCGAGGGGTGCATGCGCCGCGACGCGCGGATCGTGGAGGAAGGCATCAAGCGGGGAGAGTTTCGCCGCGTCAGACCCGAGACGGCGGCGGCCACCCTCCGCGCGCTCGTGGACGGTTACTGCATGCAGTGGCTGATGAAGGCGGATGAAACGCCTATCGAGGACTATCGCGACCGCTGCCGGGAGGTGCTCGGGGCGTTCTTACTGCGCTAGGAGGCTGGGATTAGGCCCAAGTCACGGCGACTGCCCACACCCAAACTGGACAAAGTGGCGAGTGGCAAGTAAGAAAAATCCTCGCGCGCCAAAAAGAAGTTCGGGATTAGTAGCACGGAGAACACTGAGGCACTTCTACCGGAGCAGGATTCATTCAGCCAGCGCCCCGCCCGCCGGCTCGAAAACTTCTCGGGGCGGACTCAATTCAATGTTCCCGGATCTCGTCGCGAGCTTTTTCGTGGTCGTGATCGTTGTGGGCGTTCCCATCCTTTCCTGGGAAACAGCCCGCAACGAAGAGGTCCGCTCGCTTCCGCGCCCGACGCTGTATTTATCCGCGGCCGTGTCGGAATGGCTCCTGGCGTTGCTGGCGGTGTTCACGGTTCTCGTGACCGGCCTGGGGTTTTCGGCGGCGGGCTTTCGGCGCCTGCCTCTTCCTGACTTCTTATCGTGGTCGGCGCTCATTGCGGCCTCGGCCATTGCCGCGCTTTTCTTGACGCTTCTTCTCGAGCGACACGGGTGGTGGCCCAAGGAATCTCTGCTCGTCCACTTGCTGGTTCCTGAGACGGCGCGCCAAAAGCTTTGGGCCGTCGTGGTGGTTGCGCCGACGGCCGCGCTGTGCGAAGAATTCATCTATCGCGGCTGTTTGCTGGCGGAACTGGCGCAATGGTCGCAATCGGAAATCTTTGCCTGGATCGTTTCCTCCGCCGCTTTCGGCCTGACGCACGTCTATCAAAAATGGGCGGGAATGTTGCGAGCCGGCGCGCTCGGCGCCCTGCTCGCTTATCCCGTCGTGCGCTTCGGCAGCCTCTATCCTTCCATGGCCGCGCACTTCCTGATTGACGCTGTGGCGCTGGTGTGGCTGGGACCGAGGTTCTTGAAGCGGGCGCCCACGGACTGAAGGTTTGTGCGCTCCGGCAACTGAATGTTGAGGCGGTTAATTCGGCTCTCGGTCTGTGCCGGCACCACTTGAGACACCGAGGGACTCGAAGGGCGAATTCGAAGCCCGAGCGGGACAGACGGCTTCCGCGGGAATGACCACGAGGGACTTGACGGGATAGCTATTTTGGATTGAACAGACGACCGACACATCTGGCATTTGGCCTCGCGTTGTCCTACAATGCTGGCCTCATGGACGAACGGGACTTCTTCAGCGAAACCGAAACCTCCAAGCCCGCCACGCTCTCTTGTTCGCATTGCCATCAAACTGAGACTTACGACGTGCGCTGGATCTTGCGCACCAAAAAGCAGGCATTGGGCGGCCGTGCCGACGAACAAGACCGCGCGAAGTTTGCCAAGGCCCGCACCTACATGATCCGCCGCGACGACGTCCTGCTCTGCAAGAACCCTGGCTGCCGCAAGCGCTTCGAAATTACCGGCCTGCAGTCCGTGGTTTTTCTCTGAGCCAGCCCGATAAGCGTGGTGAAAAATAAGGCGGGTTAGGCAACCGCCTCCGCTTCCGCGCCTCGGACGCGAGAAACTAAATTGCCCATCTGCGCGAATTCCACTGCTTCGTTTTCATTGACACTGGTTGCCTGATACCGATAATCTCAACGATTCGGCTTCGGTCGAGATTCTTCTTTGGGTGGGATTCCATCGCATTCGGTGGAGTAAGGGCTCAACACGGCGGGGCAACCTCACTCGAAGCCGCGACATCCGAAGATGTTGTCTTAGGATGCGATGCTGACAAATTTGGAATTGCAGCGGCATGAGCTGGGAAACGGAGAGGAAAAGTGAAGCGACTCTTAGCGGTCCTCGTTGCGGTTTGTGCTCTGCCGCTGTTCAGCGCCGCGCAGGAGCCCGCTCCAGCCACGCCGCCCGCCGAAACGAGTCAGACGCCCGAGAATCCCCCGCCGCCCGAGAATCAGGGGTTTCTTGCCTTCGTGGTTCTCGGCTCAAGCGCCACGGGGCTTGGCACCGTGGCCAGCGCCACGGGCGATTTTGGTTTCAACTTCACGCCCCATATCATCGGCGAGGGCGGCTTGCCAATCATATTCACTCGAAACCCGTTTTCCCAGGTGACCACCAAGGATTGGCGATACGTGACGCTGATGGCAGACCCTTATGTGGACGTGCGTTATCACACCGAAAAATTCGGCTTGAGGGTGACCTCCATTTTGACCGGCACGATTCCGGTTTCGAATTCGGTGCGCATCTGGAGCACCGGGCGGGTTGAAGGAGATTGGTTCAATCACCTCGAGCGTGATTTCGGTAAGGTCCAGGGTTTCCTCAATTTTGGCGCGGCGAGCGGTACGATCAACCGAGCCATTTTCCCGCGGCCGTACAGCATGGATAGGCCGTATCACACTCTGGGCGCCATCGGCGATATTGAAGGGGGAGCGCAGCATACCTTTTTCAAGCGCTATACCATCGGCGGTTCGGTTTATGGCTTGCTGCCGGTCGGATCGCAGAAAGTTTTCAGCCGCCTTGTCGCGCCGGACTTTCCGCTGGGGAGCGACGGGAATCATAACCGCGTCTTCGATGCCGAGGGCGGGTTCGAGACCAAGGGCCCCTCCAAGATCGCGCGCGACAACGGATATTCGGGTTGGGTCGAGGTCGGGCGCCTCTCGAAATATGCGACGCTTCAATTTAGCTATACCCAGAGCGTTCACTACCACCTCGGGACGGCTACCGCGATGCTGAAAGTTGACTTGAGCAGCTTGTTCCGCTCGCCTCCACCGGAGTCATCGTCTTCTCCGTGAGGAGTTGGGCCGCCGGGTTAGGCGTGTTGGGTGCGGGTGCCGCAGCGATTTCGGCTTCGGGGTAAGGCGGTTGGCGGTTATCACAGACCTGGGTTTTGAGGTCGCTCGGTGAGCAGTTGACGAAGTGGGTTTCAAATATGTTCACAGCGCGGCAGAGCCTGCCTGCGCAGTCAGGCCGCAATCAAGACGAGTTTCTCCGTGTCCTCCGTGCCTCTGACTTTCACACCGAGCTCACGGAGTACCGCAGTGTTCTCCGTGTTCATTCTTTTCCAGGTACAGAGGACACAGAACCGCCCAACCACGGTCAAACCCCGTCGGGAAGATTTGTGCAAGCCGCAACCACTTTTCCCTCTAGTAGTGCAGATGGCGCGCACCGATTGGTGGGGGCGGGCCGGGCTTTAGAACGGTATTACTCGAAAGAAGCTGGAGCCAGGTTCGAAGGGTGATAAGGAAAAACATGGATGAAAGCCGCCACCTGCCTGGCCAACCCCGGCGCAATCTCGCCTTGTTCGCTGCCGCGCTCGGCGCGCTGACGCTTACGGGCTTGGCTGTAATTCTGTGCCATTCGAACCTCCCTGTGGCTTTAAGCGCCGGCTTCACTCCCAAGCGCAGCACGTCTTTTCGCAAGCCGGCGGTCTCTTATGCTCGCCAGCCTTTGCGATTCGAGGAGAACGCGGGGCAGACGGACGGGCAGGTGGATTTTTTGGCGCGAGGCTTGGGCTATACGGTGTTTTTGACGCGGCAGGGAGCGGTGCTGTCGTTGGCGGAAAATCAGAAATCAGAAATCAGAAATCAGAAGCAAGAAACAACGGACCAGAGGCCAAGGGCAACGGACATCTTACGGTTGAACTTGGTGGGGGCGAAGCGAGGGGCGGGAGCCAGGGGGCTGGAGGAACTGGCCGGCCAGTCGAACTATTTTATCGGGAACGATCCGAGGAAGTGGCGGCGGAACGTGCGGACGTTTGGGAAAGTGGAATACTCGGAGGTTTATCCGGGCGTGGATTTGGTCTATTACGGCAACCAAGGGAAGCTGGAGTACGATTTTGTAGTGGCTCGCGGGGCAGACCCGAGCGCCATCACGCTGGACGTAGGGGCGGGCCTCGTGCCCGCCCCGGTGCCGTCCCGCACGGGGCCCGTCCGAGGGCGACCACGAGGGTCGCCCCTACGAATTGACGGTGGCGGCGATCTATGGGTTCAGACCGA
>QHZO01000131.1:1997-5972 GCA_003224695.1 Acidobacteriota bacterium | reverse complement strand
CAGCGGCAATGGAATCCTCGTGGATGATACAGATGGCGGACTGATTGAGCGCTCGGCCGCGTACCACAATGGCGGCGCGAACGGCAGCAAAGGCGGCCCGGTGGGAATTTGGGCCGACAACTCAAACCGGATCACCATTCAATTCTCGGAATCCTACGCCAACCATACGGGCGGGAAGAAAGACGGAGCTGGCTTCGACCTGGATGGTGGCGTCTCGAACTCCGTCCTCCAGTACAACTACAGCCACGACAACGACGGCCCAGGCTTTCTGACCTGGAATTATGTATATGCGGTTCATCCGCTTGTCCATAACGTCATCCGGTACAACCTCAGCGAAAACGACGGACGGCAGCATCATTGCGGTGGCATCGAAGTTGGGACGGGCGGCCAAGCCGTACAGCACATCGAGGTTTACAACAATACGGTGCTCATCACGAAAAACGGCCAGATCGTCCCGAGCGCGGTCTGGGTCACCGGATCCGGCGACAATCAAGATATCCATTTTCGCAACAATCTTCTGATGACGGATGGCGAGGCGCCTCTGGTGGAGATCGACAAGAATCAAACGGGTGTCTCGCTTCAGGGAAATGCCTATTCGACGCAGGGCGAACGCTTCCTGGTGTTGTACGCCGGAACGGAATACCACGACGTGGCGACCTGGCGCGCGCAAAGCGGACAGGAAATTCTTAACGGGAAGGCTGTGGGAGTATTCGTGGACTCTCACCTGAGCCCGATCGGGATGAGCGAAGTCCTAGCTGGCTCGGGGCGCCTCCCTCCCTTGCGCAACTACCACCTCTTGCCTGGTTCACCGCTCATTGATGCCGGACTCGACTTGCGCGCCGAATTCGGCATCGACGTCGGGAGGCACGATGTTTCCGGCATGCCCATCCCGCAGGGACGCGCCTTCGACATTGGCGCTATCGAGGCTCCCGGTGAGATGGAACGGCGGGGGGCAGCTTCACAAGGGAAGCGTCCGGAGACTCGAGCAAACCCAACGAATGGGAGGCGATGAACATGCCTACACCGGTTCGCCGTTCGGGCTGGCATCGGTTTCTGGCAAACGTCGTGCTCGCCGGAAGAAACGGTAAACCCCGGCTTGCCCATCAGTTGGCCAAATCAGCGGCCCTGGCGTTGGTGTTGAGCTTAATAGCGGTCGACGAGCCCGCTGAGGTCCAAACTCTCCTGTCGTATTTGAACGTCGCCGCTTACCTTCCCATGGCAGGAGAATTCGCCAGCCCCACCAGGCTCTTCCTGTTATGGGAGCTTCCGATCAACGTCGCATTCTATGCGCCCCTGATGCTTGCGTACTCTTTTTGGCAGGCCGCTCAAGCCAATCTTCTCTCTCCCGCGCTCGGCGCCATTGCGTCCCAGCCCCGGGCTCCCTCTCCCGCAGAGGGAATTCGGCTTTACCCTGGCCCAAGTCAAGCATTTGATTCAGAGTTAGCCAAGGCGCCATGCGAGCAGACCGAGGGCCCGGCATGGCCAGCGCGGCTCGTGCCTTTCCCGGTAGCACCCCAAACATTAAGCCAGATGATCACTAAACTGCCCAAGGAGCATTGGCAGAGCCATCCCGCCGCCATTGCCTGGAAGCAGCTCTTCCCGGAGCATTGGGAAGTAGTGGCAATTGGTATGCAGACGCGAAAGATGCGGAAACGCCGTCCCGTTTACCGCCTGTGGGGACCGCGTGGCGAGACCGTCATTGCCAAGCGGTTACCGAAGGAGACGGCGCAAGCCGAGCGCATAATTTACCAAGAGTTTCTGCCGCTTATTCCTTTGCGGACGATTAGATTCCGCGGACTCCTGGAAGAGCCGGCGGGCGAGTTTTGCTGGCTATTCCTGGAAGATGCCGCGAGCGAACCGTATTCGGCGCAGCTTCACCACCATCGCGCGCTGGCCGGCAAATGGCTGGGGGAGGTGCAGCTCGCCAGCTTATCGTTTGATTTCCGAGGCCGCCTGCCCAGCCGCGAAGCCGGCTACTACCTGCGGTCGTTGCGCGGTTCCAGGACCATTCTGGTGGATCACCTTTCCCACAACACGGCGATGTTGCCCGATGATGCCGCGGTGTTTCGCAAGGTCGTCGCACAATTCGACTTGGCCGAAACGCATTGGAGCGGGATTGAGGAAATCTGCGGGGCAATGCCTCCGACGCTCGTGCACGGGGACTTTGTCGCCAAGAACGTCCGCGTCCGAAACGGCAGAGGCGGCCCCGCCCTGCTTGTGTTTGACTGGGAATACGCGGGCTGGGGTGTGCCGGGTACTGACCTCGCTCAGCTCGAGGGACATGCACATCTCGTTAGCCCTGACCTCGGTATTTATCATTCGGTGCTACAACGCGCGAAGACGCAACTGTCTCTGGAGGAGGTCCAAGGCGTGGCGGCCTGCGGGAGCCTCCTCCGGCTGGTGGATGAGATGCAGTGGGCAATTTGCGACCTGAAATTTGGCCCTCGGGAGTTCCTCCTCAAGCCGGTCGAAACGCTTCGGATCTACGAGCCCATGCTCGCGGAGGCGCTCGAAATTCTGAAAATGGTGCTGGCATGATTGAGGGCTTTGACAAACCGCTCGAAGGCTGCGTGCAGTCCGAGATGGCTGAGCTGCGCGGTTTGCTCGAGGAGCTGCTGGGTGGGCGCGAGGCGGAAGTCCGTTTGCTGGAACAGCCGATGTTGCGCTCACATGCTCACGTCTCAGGCGTGTACCGCTTGCGCTTCGCGATCAACGGCCAGTTCCGCTCGATGATCGTGAAGTTTGGGGACCCTCAAAACATGCGACGGAGCGAGCTGGCGGCGAAACGCTGGTTGCCGGCCGTGGGCTTGGGCGACCACGTCCCTGCCTTGCTCGGGAGCGTTACGGAGCGGAACGGCGCCCACGCCTGGCATGTTTACGAGGACCTCGGTGACAACAGGCTCGATTCCCGCATGCCTGATCAGGAGCGCGTTCGGGCGGCGATTGCCGTAATCGTCCAGTTACACACCCGGTTCGCGGGACACCCCTTGCTCGGAGAAGTCCGGCGCCACGGGACGGACCTGGGCGTCCACCATTACGAGGTGAACTGTTGCGACGCCATCCTGGCGCTCGAAGCCTGCCAGCCGGCAGAGCAGCACCGTGCGTTGCATGAGCGCTTGCTGAACCGGCTTCGCAAGCTGCGTGATGAACTCCCCAGCCGCACGCGGGCGTTCGAGGAATGGGGCGGGCCCGATACGCTCCTGCATGGTAACTTGTCTCCCCGAAACGTCCTCGTTATCCCCAGGGCCGCCGGGCTTCACGCGAGCCTAATTGACTTGGACCATTCTGGCGCTGGGCCGGCCGGTCACGACCTACCCTACTTTCTCCGGCGTTTCGCGACCTGCCACCGGCCTTGGATTCTGGATTTCTACGCCCAAGAGCTGGCGCGCGTTGGCTGGCCCGTGAGACCGAAGCGGGAATTGAATTTCCTGTTTGATACCGCAATGTCAGTCCGTCTCGCCAATTGTGTGATCTGGCCGGCGATCGCGATTGCGCAGGATCATGCCCTATGGGGCTGGGACGAACTGGCCATGGTCGACCAATGGTTTGAAAACCTGGAGCCGTTGCTCCCGCTCGAAGCCGTGGACCGGCCCTCGATTCGTCGTGGAGCGAGGTCCACGGGTCAGCCTGTGTGCCCCGAGATCCTGGAAGAAAGCATCCAAGAGCATCTGGCTGTCAGGGCTTGGAAGAAACTCCCGACCTACTCGTCAGAACCGGACGGGGTCGAGACACTAAGATCCGAGACCGGAAGAGACGGCGCTGTTTATCGCCTCTACGGCGCCGGACCAGAGGGTGCGGCGGTCATTGCGAAGAGGTCCCCGGCCGAGAAATGGCGCCTCGAGCGTCTCAGTGATGAAGATGTGATCCCGGCCATCTGGCAGAGGCCCGCCGTACATTATTACGGCTCCCTGCCACATCCGGACGACGTATACGGTTGGCTGTTCCTGGAAGATGCGCAGGCGCTGGCATACTCGC
>QHZO01000131.1:0-1984 GCA_003224695.1 Acidobacteriota bacterium | reverse complement strand
CGCACCGAGTGTTGGCCGGCCAGTGGCTGGGGGAAATGCACTTGGCTAGCCTGCCCGCCGAAGTCCAGAGCCGCCTGCCCAGCCGCGATCCCGCTTTTTACTTGCAATCGCTGCGCGACACGCGGCACATCCTCCTCGACCACGTGTCTCACAACCCAGCATTGTCGAACGACTTCGCGGCGCTCTTAAACCGGATAGTCAAGTTCCTCGACTTGCTGGAATCGCAGTGGGACCAACTGGAGAAAATGTGTGAGGCGATGCCACGGACACTGGTCCACGGGGATTTTTCGATCACAAACCTACGTGTCCGAGAGGGAGCCTGCGGTCCCGCGCTGCTGGTGTTTGACTGGGAATCCGCCGGTTGGGGCGTGCCGGCCGTTGACTTCACCCAATTCATCCATGGGGCGGCAAGGCCCGACCTCAACGTCTATTATTCAATTTTGAAGCGTGCCCACCCACACTTGAAATTAGAGGACATCCAGGCAGTTGCGGCCCGCGGCAATCTCTTCCGGTTGATAGACGAAGCCAGATGGCCCTTGCCGGTCCTGGAGTCCGCCTCTCGCGATTTGCTCATGCGGTCACGGAGCACGCTCGAAACCTTTGAACCCCTTCTCGTGGAGGCGCTCCACGAGGTGCAGATGGTGCGAAGATGATCGAAGGGTTTGACAAGACACTTGAAGGCTGTGCGCCGTCCGAAATGACCGAACTGGGCGGTCTGCTCGAAGAACTGCTGGGCGGGAACGGGACGAAAAGCCGTTTGATAGAGCAGGAGACGTTGTGCTCGCATGCCCACAGCTTGGGTGTGTACCGTCTGCGTTTTGCGACCGACGGCCAAGTGTGCTCGATGGTCGTGAAGCGTGTGAAATCTCAGAATACGCGACGAAGCGAGTTGGCAGCGAAACGCTGGCTGCCGGCGGTGGGCTTAGGCGGCCACGGCCCCGGATTGCTCGGATGTGCTGCCGTACACAGTGGCGTTTACGCCTGGCAAGTCTATGCAGACCATGGTGATAATCAGCTCGATCACCGCCAGCCGGACCCGGATCGCGTCAGGGCGACCATTAAATTGGTGGCTCAGATTCACAGGCGGTTCGCGGGCCATCCCTTGATGGGAGAAATCCGGATGTACGGTAAAGACCTGGGCATCCACTTCTACGAATCGACTGTGCGCGACGCCATTGTGGCGCTCGAAGCTTGCCATCCGTCAGAGACCCAGCGACCCTTGTACGAGCGCCTCCTTCAGCGACTTCGCAAAGTGCACGAGGAAATGCCCGCCCGCCTGCGGGCGTTCGAGGAGTGGGGCGGGCCCGAGACACTCCTGCATGGAGACTTGTGGACCACCAATGTCATCGTTATCCCTACCTCGAACGGGCTTCACGCGCGCCTAATTGACTGGGACCTCTCGGGTGTAGGGCCAGCCAGCTACGATCTCTCAACGTTTCTCCTGCGTTTCGCACCTTGCCACCGGCACTGGATTCTGGATGCCTACACCGAGGAGATGGCGTGCGCCGGCTGGCAAATGCCGCCAGAGCAGGAATTGAACTACCTGTTTGAGACCCAGGAGTACGCCCGCTATTCCAATCGCGTGATCTGGCCGGCGATCGGGCTCGAGCTGGATCACATCTCCTGGGGCTGGGAGGAATTGGCCATGGTTGACCAATGGTTTGAAGACCTGGAGCCTGTGCTCGCGCTCGAACCAGAAAGGCCGGCCGCCCGCTTGGCATAGCTATGATTACTGTTGTTGTATCCGCATATAACGTCGCCAACTATCCCCAGGGGGGCGGGGTCTTCTGGGAATATATGCAATTTGTCCAGGGACTGCGGCAACTTGGATGTGAGGTCTATTGGTTGGAAGACCTCCGAGGCAGCGGCAAAGCTGCGCCCGATGTGAGCAATGTGGCCGAGTTCGCCCAACGCATGGAGCGTTACGGAATGGCAGGGAAGTTCATCTTGTACGAGAGCCGGAGGACCGAGAGTGGCGATGTCA
>QHZO01000130.1:39418-50807 GCA_003224695.1 Acidobacteriota bacterium | reverse complement strand
TCACGCAAGGTTGCCGCCGCATAGTCCGTGAAATCCTTATCCCTGCCCTCATGCTGGCAAATAAGCGTTGCGAGAGCGTTCATCGTCTTTCTCAGAGACAGAATGCGCTCTTCAATGCGTTCCTGGTCCTTCAGGATTCCTTCAAGCTCAGATGCGGCGTCTTCGTATGCTTTCCGATAGCCGTCGTTTCTCATGACTCCATTTTAAGCGAGGCTTTAAGCAAATGTCAAGAACTAAATTAAGCAAACGTATAAACAAATGGGACTTGGCTATCCAAGATGGCGAGAAGGCCATCGAAAGGATGAAAACAGCAGTGGAAGTGCTCAAGAAACAAAGAGATGCGGGCGAGCCTTGGCCTGGCACCGCCAACCAAGCCCCCAAGAAAGCAACGCAGGATTAGCGCACCACCGGAATTTCAGCCTTATCGCATTGTTTACGGTGAAGATCTGTGCTGCATTCGCAGCACTGAAGGGCGTAGACGTCCCTGCCGAAACTGTCCATTCGATTGAGACGATGGTATTGGGGAGGATTTTGGGGAATCCCTGGCCATTCTTGAGCATGACGTCCGCGCCGGCAAGAAATTCGAACCCCGCCACCAGTTTGGTCAGATTCGAGGCGGAACTGGTAGTTGTGAATGCGTTCGTCAGCGGGGTCAGAACACCTGCGTCGCCAGCCGAGCTTCCAGGCGCCGTGAGACTTAGGATTCTCGGATTTACCCATCCCCAGAACCGGCAATTCTCAGGTTCGGAGGGATCGCACTTCTTCAGTGGAGCTGTCAAATCAAAATCAATGAAATATCCCTGCTGAGAGTCTGCGGAACTAGCGCCGGAGATGTCAGTCCCTGCAAGCGCGCGCGTGAATGCGGTTTGGCCGGTTTCAGTGTTATCGGTATCTTGCTTCTTGTTCGGTTCTGGTTCTTGCGTTCCTGCTGTTTTGTTTGCAGCGGGCGTTTGCCCCTCACCCGAGACCGTAACGGAGCAAAGCGCCCCGATGGTTATCAAAAAAATTAGGAATTCTCGCTGCATATAATCTCCTCCGTGTTTATACCGCAGCTGTACTTAATGCCATATTAAACCGATGTCAAGCGAAAACATAAACCTACGCAAATAATTGTAGTTACGCGAGAAAGTTCATTACATCCCCGCGATTTGAAGCCAAAGGCACCTGGGCGTTGCCCAGATCATGTTGTAGAGTGGATGCGTGCGTCAGGTGGTCCTGAAGCAGCCCGGAAGGTTTGAAATCGAACAGGCGCCGGAGCCCGTTCCGCGCGCGGGCGAGGCCTTGGTGCGCGCGCGCCGCGTGGGACTTTGTGGAACGGATTATCATGCCTACGAAGGCCGGCAACCCTATTTCACCTACCCGCGGATTCTCGGCCACGAACTCGCCGTGGAAGTGGTCGAGGCGCCGGCGAACGGGCGCGGGATCCGCCCGGGCGACCGCTGCGCCGCTGAACCTTACCTGAGCTGTGGCGCCTGCCACGCCTGCCGCCTGGGCAAGAGCAATTGCTGCGAACGGATCGAGGTGCTGGGCGTTCACACCGACGGCGGCATGCGCGAGCTGTTTACGGTCCCCCTCGACCACCTGCACCGTTCAGATAGACTCAGCTTCGATCAGTTGGTCCTGGTCGAGCCGCTCGGCATCGGGGCGCACGCCGTCCGGCGAAGCGAGCTCCAGGCCGGGGAGGAGGTCCTGGTGGTCGGCGCCGGGCCGATTGGATTGGCGATCCTCGAGTTCGCTCTCGCGGCCGGAGGGCGCGTGCGCATGGTCGAAATCAATCCGCTGCGGCGGGCCTTCGCCGAGCGCCGGGGCGTGGAAGTGTTGACGCAGCCGGACGAGCGCCTGGCGGAAGTGGTTTTTGACGCCACGGGCAGCGTTCGGGCGATGGAGAAAAGCTTCGAATGTGTCGCGCACGGCGGCCGGCTGGTTTTCGTGAGCGTGGTCCAGAGCGCCGTCCGCTTCGACGACCCGCTGTTCAACCGCCGCGAAATGACGGTGCTTTCTTCGCGCAACAGCGTCGGCGAGTTTCCCCGCGTCATTGGTATGATAGAAGGCGGGCGTATGGACACGGCGCGCTGGATCACGCACCGCCTGGCAGTGGACGATGTCCCGCGCCGCTTCCCGGAGCTGCCGAAGGAGATAAACTGCATCAAGGCCGTGGTGGAATTCGATTAGCCTCGCATTCCCATTATGCCTCCGCGCGCGAGCCTGCTGGTATACTCGTGACTTGAGTTGGGCCGAGCGCGAGGACTCATAAACTCATGCAACTTTACCGAACCTCTTGGACGTCTCAAGCGAGGGTGAATTGACGGCGGAAGAAATCACCAAGATGCTGCGCGCGGTCCGCTCGGGAAAACTGAGCGTGGATCGGGCGGTGGACCACCTGCGCAACCTGCCGTACGAAGACCTGGGCTATGCGAAAATTGACCACCATCGCGGGCTGCGGCAAGGCGCGCCGGAAGTGATTCTGGCGCGCGGGAAAACCCCGGCACAGGTCGAGGGCATTGTCCGGCGCATGCTCCGGAACCGCCATAACATCCTCGTGACCCGGGCCGACCGCGCCATCGCGGAGGGCTTGCAGCAGCTCGACCCGCGCTTCGAGTTTCACGAGCTTTCACACGCCATCGCTCTTCGACGCGACCGCAAGATCCGCGGCAAGGGAAAAATCCTGGTGGTCTCGGCAGGGACGTCGGACATCCCCGTCGCCGAAGAGGCTCTGGTCACTGCGGAAGTGATGGGCAACCGCGCCGGGTCGCTCTTCGACGTCGGCGTGGCCGGCATTCACCGGCTGCTCGCGAACAGCCGTCAGTTGCGCGAGGCGCGCGTGATTATTGTGGTGGCGGGAATGGAAGGAGCACTGCCGAGCGTGGTCGCCGGCATGGTGGGGGTGCCGGTGATCGCCGTGCCCACCAGCGTCGGCTACGGCGCGAGCTTCCGCGGCATCGCCGGGCTGCTCGGCATGCTCAACAGTTGCGCCTCGAACGTCGCGGTCGTCAACATTGATAACGGGTTTGGCGCGGGATATTTGGCCAGTGTCATAAATAGGTTATAATGGAGGGAAGGCCTCGATTCTCATATGAGTTTGACTCAACCGCAATACGTGCTCGACCGACGCGGGAAAAAACGAGCCGTCATTGTTTCCATTGCCCAATACCGGCGGCTCATGGAAGACCTCCATGATCTGGCGGTGGTTGCCGAACGCCGCAGGGAGCGCGCTATCGGCCTCGGCGAAATGCGCCGAAGGCTGAAGTCCCGTGGCCTCTTATAAAGTTGTTCTCAAACCTTCTGTGGAAAGGGATCTGGAGGCTCTCCCGCCAGCGCAACGCGCCCGGGCAATCGGCCGTGTGGAATCGCTCGCCGAGAACCCCTTCCCCGCAGGCTTCATTAAGCTCTCAGGCACAGAAAAGCTCTATCGCATTCGAATCGGTGATTACCGCGTGGTCTACGGAATTGACTCCGAAGCACGGCTTATTACAGATCACTACGTCCGCCACCGGCGTGACGTCTATCGGCGCATTTGATGGGTTGGAAGTTTTCGTGGTCCTGCCGGAGTGGATGCAGTTACCAGGATCGCTTGCGGGCGGGGCGGTGTTGCTCGCCGTAGCTGGCGAGGTCTTGTTCAGAAATCGTGAGGTGGCGGGCCAGCGGCGATTCGGAGGTTTCCGTCAAAAGCTCTTTTTGCAGCTTCTGGTAGCAGAGGGCCGCGCCGTCCTGGTAGAGGACCAGCCGATCTTCGAATGCACGATTCGAAATGGTCAGCGTAAACTCGCGAGGCTCCGCCTTCGGGGCGAGCACACGGTAGGAGTAGTCCCTGCCGCGAGGCCGCAACTCAAACCCAGTGTACTGAATGACGTAAGGCATCTCCTCAGCTCTCCCCCAGAGAGTGGCGGCTCCCGCGCCGGCGGGAGCCGCCTTGAGGCTTAAAGCTTCACAACGTTCTCGGCTTGCAGGCCCTTGGGACCTTTGGTGACCGTGAATTCCACCGAGTCTCCCTCGCTTAAGGTCTTGAACCCGGTTGCCTGGATGGCGGAGTGATGAACGAAAACGTCATCTCCGGAGGCGCGTTGGATGAAACCGTAGCCCTTCGCGTCGTTGAACCACTTCACTTTCCCTTGTTCGCTGGCCATATTCTTGTTGATTCCTTTTCTCTCATAGATTTTCTTGTTCGGCTCTCGCAACCTCTCGCCCAAAACGAAAAGGGCCACAAAACCAAGGATTTTGTGGCCTCAACGTCGGTGGTAACCGGTCACAAAAACTGATCAAGCCCTCTCAGTATACGCCAGGCGCGCCGATTTCGCGAGATTTATTTTGCGCCTGAGGTTGTGGCTCTGCGGGCAGGCAATAACACTTACGGCCCGGCCGTTAGCTCCTGAGCCACCGCCTCCGTCGCGGGACGGATCGCAGGCATTATCAAGCGCTGGTGATTGAGGTGAACGGCAATGAATAGGACTCATCGCTCCGCGAGCTTCAGCCAAAAGAATAAAGCTCCAGCGGAACGAATTTAGCGAGGCGAACGAAATCGAGGTCGAGCGTAAAAAGCTGGGCGGCGTGCTCGAGGGCGAGGGCGGCGATCCATGCGTCCACTGTCGTGAGTGCTAACCCGCGCGAACGCGCTTGGCGAAAAAGCTCGGCGGCGCGCACGTAAGGTCCAAGCCCCGCAGGTTCGAGGAGGTCGAACTGAGCCAGAAAGTCCGCTACTTTTTCAGCCTCGCGGATTAGCCCTTCGAGGATCTCTGTCACAATAATGCCGGTGAAGGCGACCGGCGCCGCGTCGGCGATGAGGCGGCGGAGCTCCGCCCCGGCGGGGCCGGGCCGCGAACTGAAAAAATCAATCCATACCGAAGTGTCCACCAGAATGCGGCCAGGCGTACTCAACCCGCGCGGCTCCTCCGCATCGCCTTCAAATCGCCTTTCCAGATGCCGGTGCCGTAATAGCGCAGGATAGCCTTCCGGCCTTCCGTGCGCACCAGCGTTTCGAGCGCCCGCCGGACAACAGCCTTCTTCGTCTTGAGACCGGTCAAGCGCCGTGCCCGGCGGATCAATCGGTCATCGAGGTCAATGTTGGTTCGGCTCATTGGGTTATGATACACCAATTCGCAGCATTTTTGTGCATAGATGACCGCGGAAGGAAGACCTTGGCGGGCCGCCAAAATATCCCTTGCGCGGCCGGCCCGCCTCAGTGCTAATTTATTTTGCGCTTGACACCCTTAAACCACCGGCGTAAGTTTTGCCCGGGTGCGGGTAAGCCCGGACCAAAGAGCGGGACATTGGGCGATGAAAGCCCCGCCGCGCGGCATGAGCGCTTCGGCGCCAGAAGTCGCTTCCCCATATTGGGACATCCCGCACCCCTGTTTCACTCGCGCAAGACCCTGGGTAAGCTCCCGCCCCGTACGAGAACCCCTCCCAGTAAGCCGCGCCTCGGTAACGGATTTTCCTACCGCCCAAATACGCGACGAAAGATTTCGTCCACGTGTTTAAGGGTGCGCTCGACATTAAAGACCCGGGCGATTTCGCTGGGCTTCAGAGTGCCGCGAATGTCCGGGTCGCGTTCGACGAGGGTTTTAAAATTCTCTCCGGTTTCCCAAACCTGCATGGCGTTCCGCTGCACCCATCGGTAGGCGTCCTCGCGCCGGGCGCCCCTATCCGCGAGCTCCAGCAAGAGCTGGCCGGAAAAGATCAAGCCTTTCATGAGGCCCAGGTTTTCGAGCATGCGTTTGGGATACACAAACATTTTTTCGACCAGCGTGGCGCCGCGGTCGAGGAGGTAGTCGAGGAGGATGGTCGAGTCGGGCAGGATGATGCGCTCGACGGAGGAGTGCGAGATGTCGCGCTCGTGCCACAGCGCGACGTTTTCGAGCGCCGCCAAGGCGTTCGCCCGCACCACGCGCGCCAGGCCCGAAATCTGTTCCGCAGTCACCGGGTTGCGCTTGTGCGGCATCGCCGAGGAGCCTTTCTGGCCGGGCGCAAAAAATTCCTCGGCTTCGCGCACTTCGGTCCGCTGCAAGTGGCGGACCTCGACCGCGATTTTTTCCAGCGACGCCGCGATGACGGCGAGCGTCACCAGGTAAAACGCGTGCCGGTCGCGCTGGATGACTTGATTGGCAATGGGCGCGGGCTTGAGGCCGAGCTTGGCGAGGATTTTCTTTTCAATCGCCGGCGGCAAATGCGCGTACGTCCCGACCGCGCCGGAGATCTTGCCGACGCGCATCTGGCCGGAGGCAAATTCCAGCCGCTGCTGGTTACGCCGGTTCTCCTCGTACCAAATGGCCAGCTTCCAGCCGAAAGTGATGGGCTCGGCGTGCACCCCGTGTGTGCGGCCGATCATCGGCGTGTGCTTGAATTCGAGCGCGCGCTTCTTGAGCACCTCACCCAGCCGCGCAAGGCCCTCGAGCAGGATTTCGGAAGCCTGGCCGACCACCAGCGCCTGGGCGGTATCCACGACGTCGTTCGAGGTGAGCCCGAAATGCAGGTACCGGGCCTCGCGGCCCACGTGCTCGGCAACGTTGGTTGTGAAGGCGATGACGTCGTGCTTGACTTCCTTTTCGATGGCGAGGATGCGCTCGACTTCGAAGCGGCCTTTGCGCCGGATAGCGCGCGCGGCGGACTTCGGGATCAAGCCGGCATCCGCTTCCGCTTCCGCCGTCGCCACTTCGACATCGAGCCACTTCTGGAACTTGTTGTCATCCGTCCAAATGCGGCCCATTTCGGGACGTGTGTAGCGAGGGATCATCGGACTCAGCTCTCAGCCGTCAGTGGTCAGCCTTCAGCTTTTGGGTTTTCCAGCGCATTTCAAATCCAAGATTCGAGATGCGCCCATCATCGTACCACAGGGGCCTGTCCGGCCGTTCGGCCGCGTTGACTTCTGTCGAGCGCCCGGCTCTAGAATTCGAATATTTCGGTAGGGGCGGATTGGCAAGCGAGGTGAAGCGCGCGCGGTCGGCCCTTGGCGCGCTGGCCCAAAGCCTCCTCGGCGCTGAGGCGAGCGACTTCAGGGTGGTTGTCCGTCGGCGAGGAATTCCGCCGTCGCGCGGTTCGAGAGATGCCCGTGGCGGCTCATCAGCCGCTGCTTGAGCTGCCAGGGGTAGGGGCCGACCTTGAGCATGTCGAGGTCGTGGTTCGACTCAAAGACCAGCAGGTGGCAGCCGCGCACGTGCTGCTTGACGACTTCCGGGATGCAGCCGAGATCGGTTACCAGGCCGATCTTGAAACCCTGCGTTTCGAGCGTGAACGCCACAGGGTCCGCGGCGTCGTGGGGAATCGAAAACGGCGTAATCTCGATGTCGCCGATGGTGAACTTTTTCCCCGGCGTGAAGAGTTCCCAGGCGGGCGCTTTGGCGCCCCACCGTAACGCCTCGCGCGTGGCGGCGGAAATGAAGACCGGGACCTTCCAGCCGGCCGCGAGCGCGCGCAAGCCGTTGACGTGGTCCTGATGCTCGTGGGAGATGATGAGCGCTTGGAATCCGTCCGCGCGCCGGCCGATGGCGGCCAGACGCGCGGTGGTTTCTCGCCGGCTAAAGCCCGCGTCCACCAGCAGCCGGGTCTTCTCCGTCTCGACCAGCGTCGAGTTGCCCCGGCTCCCGCTCCCCAGCACCGAAACGCGCACGCTCACACGCTCGAACCTTTCGCGGACATTCCCGCCGACGCTCGCTCGAGCCTCCCTGCCGTCCGGCAGGCCGGGCCGCCGAGTGAATTATACGCCCGCGGCGAAAAGTTTGCGGAGTAAGATTGGGGCCAGAATCCGTCGCAACTTTCCTGATAGATCCGGGCGGCGAGTCCTAGGCCTTATTCATGAGGGCTTCGAAACGCGGATGGCCGCGCAGGGGAGCGAAATCGGAGTCATTTTTGGCCCACTCGAAATACCATCGCCCGTGCGAGGTAATTTTCTCGAGGCAATCCAAGGCGTCGTTGCTGCGGCCCAGCACCGAATAGGAACACGCGACGTTATAGAGCGTGGAGGGCTCGTCGGGCTCGATCGCGAGGGCGCGACGCAGCCATTCGACGGCCCGTTCCGTTTCTCCCAGGTGGCTCAAGGAACCGGCGCCCAAATAGTAAGCGCGCGCGTCGTCGGGATGCACGGCCAAGTATTTCTCGGCGAGTTCCGCGCTGCGGCGAAAGGCGCGCTGCGCGTCCGCATGGCGGCCCAGGCTGACGTATGCGCCCCCGAGCAGGCAGGGCGTTTGGTAATCGTCCGGCTTGACGAGCATGGCGTTTTCATAAAGCCTGGCCGCTTCCTCGATTCGGCCTTGCTGGAACCGGCAGCGCGCGAAAAAGTAATACGCCTCGAACAGTTTCGGATCGAGCCGCATGGCCGTTTCGAATTCCCGTTCGGCTTCGTCGAATTTCTTGGTCAGGTAAACGGCCAGGCCGCGCGAGGCGTGGGCTTCCGCGGATTCGGAATCGAGCTGAACGGCTTTGCGGCTCGCCGACTCGGCCTCGCGCAGGTTGTCCTCCGTGGTATCCCAATACATGTAGAGGAACGAGGAGCAATCGGCGACGCCGGCGTAAGCGCGCGCGTAGCCGGGATCCATCACGATGGCGCGGGCGAACATCTGGCGGGCGAACTCAAATCCTTTGCGGCGAAACTGGTGGAAGAACTGCCGCCCGCGCAGATAATAATCGTAAGCCTGGATGTCGGCCGTGGGCGCCTTCTGGATGGCGCGCTTTTCGGTTTCCGTCAGCATCACCTTGAGGGCTTTGGCGATGCTTTGCGCGATTTCATCCTGGATGGCGAACACATCCTGAAGCTCGCGGTCGTAGCGCTCCGCCCACACGGCGCGGGAGGTGCGGGTTTCGACCAGGCGCGCCGTGATGCGCAGGCGCTGGCCCGCGCGCCGAAGGCTGCCCTCGAGGACGTAAGCGGCGTTCAATTCGCGCCCCACGTCCGGCGCGCTCACCGGCTTGTCGCGATAAGCGAACACCGCCGAGCGCGTCAGCACCCACAGGTCCTGAATCTTCGAGAGCTCGGTGATGACGTCTTCCGTGATGCCGTCGCGGAAGTATTCGTCATCTTTCGAACCGGCGGGATTCTCAAAATACAGCACGGCCAGCGACTTTTCGGCGGCAGGCGACACCGCGGCCGCGGCGCGCCCGGAGCCCGAATCGCGCTTCAGGCGCTCGAGGTCGGCGCGCAGGCTCGCCGCGCTCTGATAGCGAGCCCGGGGATCTTTCTCGAGCGTTTTGGTTACGATCTGCTCGAATTCCGCGGGCAGGCGCGCGTTCCATTGGCGAAGCGGCGCGGGGGCCCGATTGAGGATGGCGTCGAAGATCACGGCGGAGGTGCTCCCCGAAAACGCCGCCTTTCCTGAAGCCATTTCGTAGAGCATGAGGCCGAAGGAAAACAGGTCCGAACGGGCGTCCACTTCTTCGCCGCGCGCCTGCTCCGGAGACATGTAGGCCACCGTCCCGAGCGCCGTGCCCGGGCTGGTGAGGTAAGCTTCACCGCCCGCCGCGGTCGGGGCGTCGAGCGCCTCGGCCAATCCCACGGCCTTCGCGGCTGGCATCAGCTTGGCGAGCCCGAAATCCAGAATCTTGACGCGGCGCCCCGCCGTCACGAACACGTTGGCCGGCTTGATGTCGCGATGGACGATGCCCCTCGCGTGCGCCGCGTCCAAGGCGTCCGAGATCTGAATGGCGATGTCGAGGATTTCGTCGGTGGGCATGGGCGCGCCGGAAATCCGGCGCTTCATCGTCTCGCCTTCGAGCAACTCCATGGCGATGAACGGCCGGCCCTCATACGCGTCAATCTCGTAAATCGTGCAGATGTTCGGATGGTTCAGGGCGCTCGCGGCGCGCGCCTCGCGTTGGAAGCGCTCGAGGGCCTGGCGGTCCTTGGCCATTTCGTCAGGCAGAAACTTCAAAGCCACGCCGCGCCCAAGGCGCGTGTCCTCGGCCTGATAAACCACACCCATGCCACCGCCGCCAAGCTTCTCGATTATTTTGTAGTGGGAGACGGTCTGGCCGATCACGCCGGCGACTCCTTGCCGGATGAAGCCGGGGTACGGGCAATGAGGCGCTCGAAATCAGGATCATCGTGCAGGCAGGCAAGATCCGGGTCGCGCGCCATCCAGTCCAGGTTTGAATACCCCGCTTCGAGCGTCTTTCGGAGCATGTCCAACGCTTCGGCTTTCTTTGCCATGAGGCCGTACGTACAGGCGGCGTTGTAGAGAACGTTGGAGTCGTTCGGCCGGAGCGCCACGGCGGTTTGAAGTTGGCGGGCGGAATCGTCCGTCTTCCCAATGCTGGCGTAGGTGTTGGCCAGCAGGATTCGGGCGCGCACGTCTTCGGGAACCAGCTCCAATTGCTGTTCGAGCGCGCGCATCATTCTTGCGTCCAACCCCTTGGCGGCTTCGCCTTTTCCCATCTGCCGGAGGGACAAAGCAAAGGGGATATAGACGTTGTAGTCGTCTCCGTTCATCTCCAACGCACGGTCGACCAATCGAACGGCCTCCGCAAATTGGCCTGAACCGAAATACGCCCGGCCCAAAACGTTGTAGGCGCCTTCACAGTCGGGTTTCCGCTCGAGGGCCATTTGCGCGTATCGAATGGCGTCGCTGTAGTTCCTCTGAGAATAATGAAGCCGTGCGCGGGCGGCCAGAGCCTCGGCGAGTTGCGGGTCGATTGCCGTGGCGCGGTCGGCGGCGGCCAGGCCTCTCTCGATCCAGTGCGGCTTCTGCTCGCGGAAGTCGTAGGTGAGGCCGCAGACATTGGCGATGCCGGCGTGGGCCAGGGCGAAATTCGCGTCGAGCTTGATGGCCTGCTCGAACATTTGCAGGGCGAATTCCAAGTTTTCCCGGCGAAGATAATTTCGGCCGCGCAAGTAGAAGTCGTAAGCCTGAAGGTTTTCGGTGGGTTTCTGGGCGACGGTCATCTCTTCCTGCGGCGAGAGGCGGATGCGCAGCGCCTGGGCGATGGCGCGCGCGATCTCATCCTGAATGGCGAACACGTCTTCCATCTGTCGGTCGTAGCGCTCCGCCCAGACCGTATGCCGGGTGGCGCTCTCGACCAGTTGCGTGGTCACCCGCAGGCGGTTTCCCGCCCGGCGAATGCTGCCTTCCAGCACGTACGCCGCGTTGAGCTGCTGGCCCACCAAGGGCGCCGTCACCGCCTTGTCGCGAAAACTCAAAACCTCGGAGCGGGGAAAGAGGCGGAGCTTGCCGATTTTGGAGAGTTCCGTAATGATGTCTTCCGTCATTCCATCGCGGAAATATTCATCTTCCTTGCTCCCGCTCAGGTTCTCGAAATAGAGGACCGCCACGGACTTCTCTCGGGCCGCCGGAGCGGCGTCGGTGATTCTTGAGGTCGCTCCGCTTTTCGGCGCTCCCGGTTGCGCTCCGGACTCCATGTCGCGTTTCAGCCGTTTCAGGTCCGCGCGCAGCTCTGCAGCCGTCTGGTA
>QHZO01000130.1:27280-39302 GCA_003224695.1 Acidobacteriota bacterium | reverse complement strand
CGACGCCGTCTCGTAAAGCACCGCGCCGAACGAAAACAGGTCGGTGCGGGCGTCGAGCGGCTCACCGCGCGCCTGCTCGGGCGACATGTAGGCCACCGTCCCAAGCGCCGTCCCGGGGTTCGTCAGATGGTCCACGGTCGCCGCGGTCTCCTCGCTATCGTTGCCCAGCAAGCGCGAAGGCCCAAGCTTGGCGAGGCCAAAGTCGAGGATCTTCACCTGCCCCGTCCGGCTCAGAAAAATATTCGCCGGCTTGATGTCGCGGTGCGTGATGCCGCGCGCATGGGCTGCGTCGAGTCCCTCGGCGATCTGCAAGGCCGCATCGAGGAGCGCATGGGCGGAGAAGGGAGGCGCTCGGCGCGAGCCCTCCGCGGCGCGGGCCCCGCCGTCCGCCCCGGCGCTGATCCGCTGCCTCAGCGTCGCCCCTTCGAGCAGCTCCATCACGATGAACGGCTGGCTATCGTGGTCGCCGATTTCGTGGATAGTGCAGATGTTCGGATGGTTCAGCGCCGCCGCGGCGCGGGCTTCCCGCAGGAAACGGGCGAGCGTCTGTTTGTCGCGGGTGGAATCAGACGAAAGAAATTTCAGCGCCACCTCACGCCCAAGCGTGGTGTCCTCGGCGCGGTAAACTTCCCCCATGCCGCCCGCACCAAGCCTTTCCAAAATTCGATAATGAGATACCGTTTGGCCGATCAATCCCGCGACCCCAAGGTGGAGATTACTATCTTATGTTCCCGCGCCTTCCCCTGTCAACGTGAGAATCGTCTTCAGAATCATCGCGCGCGAAGTTTTAAGTTGGTGGGATCGCATTCGGACTAGCCCACTTGAATGAAGTTGCGCTCGAACAGGCGTCTCGCCGGCTATCGTTCGGACCAAATCAGGTAGAGGCCGATGCCGGCAACGACCAGCGTCCCCGCCAGGCTTGCCGCAAGCAGACCCATCCACAAGGAAGAATGGGATGACGTCGGAAAAATTGGGCCGCCGAGCCATTCCTTGAGAACCGGCCACTGCCAAGCCGCAAGACCCGCGGCCGCGAGCGCGCCTGCAACCAGCCCGGCTTTTTGGGCAACCATCACGGGCCGCATGGCCCGTTCCGTGGCGGCACGCCGGGCGACGAGGCGCGCTTTCCACCAGACGAATCCGGCCTCGGGCAAATCGGCCTCACCTTCGGCCGCAACCGCATCCCGGCGAAGGCAGCTGGCGACAAGCGCCAACTCCGTGCAGGCGGGACATTCCGCAACGTGCTCGCGAAGCTCACGCGGCGCGCCCTCGGGCCAGCGCTCCATTCGAAGCGCCTCGGCCAGCTCTTCTTCCCGCTCGCATGGCATCGAATTCATGGCTTACCTCCTGGCTTCCTCATCCCCGGCGAATGTATATCGCCGCACACCGTAGGGGCGGCCCTCGTGGCCGCCCTGGGACGTGAATCGGGGCAGGCACAAGGCCTGCCCCTACAAGTCTCGGCCAAGCAACCGCGCGAGCTTCTTTCTCGCGCGGAAAAGCATGGGACGCAGGCTTGTGGCCTTCAAGCCGGTCAGCTCGGCGATTTCCTTGTGGCTGAATCCTTCGGCGTAAGCCAGCCACAGCAGTTCCCGCTCGCGGGACTTGACGCGCCGGAGCGCCGCCCCGAGCTCCGGCCGCCGTTCAAAATCTCGGACGGCAGGAGCGCTTTCGGCAGAGGCTGCGAGGTCCTCGGCGCCCTCAGCTTCCGTGAGGTTGAGCGGATCGCCTTTGCTTCGGCGCCAATGGTCGCGCAGGAGGTTCAAGGCGATACGGAAAAGGTAGTTTTTCCGGTGCGCGTCGCTCATCTCCGCGGGCCGGGACGTGAAGAAACGGCAATAGGTCTCCTGCAAAAGGTCCTCGGCCAGCGCGCGGTCGCCCGAGACGCGAGCCAGGTAGGCCCAGAGCGGCCGGGCGGTGCGCGCGTAAAGAGCGCGAAAGCTCTCCTCATCCATCGCGCCGACCTCGGCCGCTTCGCCGGCCTCAGCGAACCGGTCTGCCGGAATTGCCGATTCTTTGGTCATCCAAGACCGCGCTGTAGCGGCGAGCTGCGCCTCGCCGCCTTGGCTGAAAACGGCGAGACGCAGCTCGCCGCTACAGCCGCTAAACTAGCTTCGGCGTTCGGGCAGAGGTTCAAACAATCCGAACGATTTCGACAGCCGATAAGAGGCCGCGGCGGAAACCAGAAATCCCACGCCCATCGTCACGAAGAAAGTCCCGAAGGCGGCGAATCCGCGCACCGCGTCGGGGTCGGCCATCACGCGGCCGATCAAGAAGCAGGCAATGCCCGCCAGGGCCAGCAGGATCCCCGCCTGCACGGAATTCAGAATGCGCCCGTACGGATTGGCTTTCTGCTGCTCGATCAGCGCGGACTCGAGGAATCGTTTTCCGGCTTCCGAATTCGCGAATTCCGTCAGGTCGCGCGCGGAGCTGAATTTTTCCAGCAGCTTGGAATTCAGTTCCGCCTGCTTGCGCGCTACCATCACACGGCGCACCGTGCTGAAAACGATCCAGGCGAGAGTGATGAACATCGCCGGCAAAGTAATGGTAAGAATCACATCCTGGTTCATACTCATCCTCCCTGGAACTCTCAATTTCCGTCCGTCGGCTGACGGACCTCCAGGCCCGTCGGCTAAGTGACAGGAAGCATTGGTTCCTTCCTATCGTTGAATACGCATTCTGAACGGAAATGTTAACGGAGGAATGGAATAAATCTGCCCAGGCTCAACACACCAGGTCTTCGCGGCTGATCTTGAAGCCGTTGAGCGGGCCGAGGATGGTGAGCGCCAGGAGGGAGCTGTCAAAGAATTCGCGGGCGATCTCGAGGATCTCGTCGCTCGACACGGCGTCAATGGCGGCGGCGATTTCGTCGAGCGAAATGGTGCGGCCGAAATACATCTCCATCCGCGCCAGGTTCGACATCCGGCTCATCGTGGACTCGAGACTCAGCAGCAGGCTGCCTTTCAGATAGTCTTTGGCCCGGCCCAGATCTTCCTCCGTGAGCGGCTTCGCCTTCAGCTCGCGCAATTCCGCGACAATCAGGTCCACGACCTGGCGGACGTTTTCCGCTGCGGTGCCGGCGTAAATGCTCAGGCAGCCGGCGTCGCGGAAAGCGCTGACGCCGGAAAAAACCGCGTAGGCCAGGCCGCGCTTCTCCCGGATGTTTTGGAACAGCCGCGAGCTCATCCCGCCGCCCAGCACCACGTTCATCACCGAACTGGCATAGCGCTTGGGATGCGTCTGCGGATAGGCGGGCGCGCCCACGCAGATGTGCGCCTGCTCGAGGTCTTTCTTCCGCTTCACCTTGATGTTCGGACTCGCCACGGGAGCCGGGCCCTGGGGATGAGACGGCCCGGCCGCCGCGTCGCCGAATTCCTTCTCCACCAGGTCGCGGATACGGGCGTGTTCCAGGTGGCCGGCCGCAGAGACCAGCATCAAGTTCGGCGTGTAATGCCGATGAAAGAAGGAGACGAGCGCCGGCCGGTCGAAGGCCCCGACCGAGTGCCGCGTGCCGAGGATCGGCCGGCCAAGCGGGTGGTCCTGCCAGTAGGCCTGGGTGAAGATCTCATGCACCAAGTCGTCCGGCGTGTCCTCCACCATCTTGATTTCTTCTTGGATGACCTTCGACTCCTTGGCGACGTCCTCGGGCCGGAACAACGGATTCTTGACCAAGTCGGCGAGAATTTCAAATGCCCTGGGCACATGCTCGTCGAGCGCCTTGATGGAAAAACTGGTGCACTCCTTGGCGGTGAAGGCGTCGAGATGCCCGCCAATCGAGTCCGCGGCGCGCGCGATTTCCTCGGCGGATCGCTGCTTGGTCCCTTTGAAGACCATGTGCTCGAGGAAATGCGTGATGCCGTGCTCCGACTCGCGCTCGTTCCGCGAACCCGTCTTTAACCAAATGCCGACCGAGACCGAACGCACGGCCGGCATCGCTTCCGTGACGATGGTCAGGCCGTTCGCCAGGATTTCTTTATGAATATCCGCCATGCGCTATTCCTGCTTGGGGAAGTCGCCGCTTGCCGCCCTGAGAAGGTTTTCTATCACAACCTCGGAGAAAAGGCCATCACCGAAACGTTGCCGGCTGTGTCCAGCGATGATAGCCTCGTTGGTAATCGCGCCGACCAGCTCAAAGTGGATTCAACTCCGCCTTCAGGTCTGCCGGATTCGGTGCTTATCCATCGCGGCTCTACGTGTGCCTTGAATTGACAAGGGCCGGAGCGAACCATTCGCTAAAGGGGTAAGATCCGCCGCATTCAGGGCAGGCGGTCTTTTCATGCCGGACGCCGCAACCCGGGCAGAGGGCTCTGGTTTCAAACGGGTCGAAGCGCGTCTGGCACCGGTCGCATATCCAAATGCGCGCGACGAGCGGAGCGGCGTTGCAGGATGGACAGGCGAACCCCTCGCGGCGCGGCAGCTTCGCCCGTCGCGCCAACGCCTGCGCCTGGCGCAGCCCTCCCCAACAATTCATCAGGATGAAGGCGGCGATAATGCCGAACCAAGCCGACCTCGTCAAGACGGCGAGAAGAATCATTCCGGCGACGCCGACGAAGCCGACGATCACCGTCGCCATCAAGCTGCGGGCGCGCCCCAGCGCAAACCACAGCAGCGAGCGAAGAATCTGGCCGCCGTCGAGCGGATAAATCGGCAACAGGTTTAAAATGAGCAACCACCTGTTGAGGAACAGGAGCGATTGCGCAAGCTGGTGGGCATCAGGCATCGCTGCCGCCCCGCCGAGCGTCCCGCTTACACCCGAAAGGAAAATCAGAACCGGAAGCAGCGCCACGTTCACCAAGGGTCCCGCCGCGATGCTCCAAAGCGTGGCGCCCGGCCGCTGCGGCGGGCTCACGTACGCCACTCCGCCCAATGGCCAAAGCACGATCCGATCGGCCGTTCCTCCCACCTGCCGGCAGGCCAGCGCATGGCCAAACTCGTGCAGCAACACAATCAGAAACAGACCCAGATATTCGGCGATGTTCCAGGTCAGGGAGGAATAGCTCGACCGCCGGCGGCTGATTTCATACCCCGCAAACAGGAACCACGACCAATGGAAATACAAGTCAATACCCGCGACTTGGGCCAGACGAAACGATCCCTGGGGAACAGTTCTCATAAGCAATGATTATAACGCGGGGGAAGGACCACCTGATTATCGCTTCCTGGACGTGGAAAAGCAAGCGGGTGCCTTGGTACTGGTGTCATTTGGCATCGGATCCCTTTCGAAACGCCGGTCATTCCCGCGAAAGCGGGAATCCACTTCTCAAGTTTTTGGAAACGCGCTGAGGGCAAGCTGGATTCCCGCTTTCGCGGGAATGACTGCGCCTTCGAGCGCCCAGGTCTGGCAAATGACACCAGCTCGGGGCACTTACTCTTGGATTCCAACCACCAGGCCGGCAGCACTCAGGGTGCTCCGAGCAAGGGCCGCCTCGGTGGAACGAACGAAGAATCCAGCTCCGAGGTATTTCCTGAGGATAATGCCGAGAAGGAGTTTCTGGTAGGGTTCGATCTCGACCGCAAAGTTAATGCCGCTTGCCGCGAGGATATCCTCGACGCGCTTGGCTTCCTTCAGTTTTGCGGCAAGATAAACGCGGGTCATTTCTTGGCCTTCAAAGTCCTCGATGCTCACCCTCGCCATAGTTGCAACTCCGTCGTCGGCTGACTCAGGTTCGGCCCGACTCGAATCGAGCGGTCCGGGCCAACCTTTTACAACCCCTCTACGGGCACTCCGGCGCGAGCCGAGGCGAGGGCGCGATCGCGCCTCAGCAGTGGCGCGCCGAGGGCTTCGGCAAGAGCCCAGTAGGCGGCGTCATACGCCGTGAGGTTGCGGCGCCAATGCCAGATCCGGGGAAGAAGGACGAAGTGCGGATAGCGGCTCAGGGGAAGATCGGCCAGATCCATGAGTGCTTCGGCGCCCCGGCCTGAGGAGATTACACCGGAGCGAGGGTAGCGGCCGAAGACCTGCTCGATTTCGACATCGAGCAGGTGAGGAGCGTCGAGCGTTTCTGCGGAGGCAAAGATCCGCCGGCTCACGCGCGATGCGGCAGGCGTTTGGAGAAGGACCTCCAACACCACCGAGGCGTCCACGACGATCAACGGGCCACCCTTTCGGCTCGCAGGGCCGCGGCGGGTGCGGGCCGGGCGCGGACGAGAGCTCGCCCGGCCAGTCTTCGTTTGATTTCCTCCAGGGTCGGCCGCTCGGCCGCCCTGCTCACCTCGCGAAGCGGGTAGTCCGAAAGCGACATGCCTTCGAGCGCCGCCCTCGCCTTGAGCCGACGATGCAGGTCGGTGGGCACGTTTCGAATTTGAACCATGGTTGACATGCGATGAGGATAGTTACATTCAAAACGCATGTCAAAGGATCGAGTGTGATAGAGCCTTCGTGAGTAATCCGGGCCAACACCCGGCAGCTTGCACGGCGCTTTTCAGCGAATCCCTTGACCACAGGCTTATTCTTAATCGTCATGCGGGAGGGGGGAAACATGAATCGGGTTATCAAGAACGGACTGCGTGCAGGAATCTTGATCGCGGCCTGCTTCGCCATGGCAGTGCCGACGCTTGCCTGGGACAAGGGGAACCTTGCTGATTATCACCAGCGGCGGGAAAGGATCGTGCACTCGACCGGGGATGGAGTGGTGGTCCTCTTCGGCTTTAGTGAAGACGAAATCGCCGTTTCCACGGTCGAGTTTCGCCAGAACGAAATGTTTTATTACTTGACGGGCTGGAACCAGCCGGACGCCATCCTGCTCCTGGTTCCTAAGCCGCCGCACGCGAACGGCCAGCCTTCCGAATTCGATAAGGAAATACTCTTCATCCCGCCGCACGACTATCGCGCCGAAAAATGGAGGGGGCCGAAGCTTGGACCCGATGACCCGGAGGCGAAAAGCCAGACCGGCTTTCCCACCGTGCTGAATAAGGCGTTGTTTCCCTCAGTCTTTCATGAGGCGCTGAAGTCGTTTCCAGTTGTTTACACCGAGCTGACGCCGCAGCCGGAGAGCGGCGAAGACCATTTCATCGAAACCTCGGTCGCCCAGCTCAAGACACTGGCGCCGATGGCTTCGTTTCGCGACATTCGCGCGCAGCTGACGCGGATGCGCGCGGTGAAATCGCCCGGAGAAATCGCACTCATGCGCAAGGCCGTGGACGCCTCGGTTGAAGGGCACCTCGCGGCCATGAAGACGCTCAAGCCCGGCATGATGGAATACGAAGTAGCCGCGCGCATGGAATACGAATACAGGCGGCGAGGCTGCGAATGGCCGTCTTACCCGCCGATTGTGGGCTCGGGTTTTTATTCGACGGTTCTCCACTACGACGAAGACTCCCGCCCGATTCAAGATGGCGACGTCGTGGTGATGGATGTGGCGGGCTCATACAGCGGCTACGCCTCCGACATTACGCGCACGCTTCCCGCGAACGGCCATTTCACCGAGCGCCAGCGCGAGATCTACACCCTCGTTTACGGCGCGCAAGAAGCGGCCCTGGGCGCCGCCAAGCCCGGCGTCACGGTCGGAGAACTCAACAAAATTGCAAGGGATTACATCAATAGCCACGGCAAGGACCAGCACGGCCAGACCCTCGGGCAGTATTTCATCCACGGCCTCAGCCATTCCGTGGGCCTGAACGTCCACGACCCGATGGAATACAGCCAGCCCGTCGAGCCCGGCATGGTGATCACCCTCGAGCCCGGAATATACATTCCGGAGGAAAAGCTTGGCGTCCGCATCGAGGACATGATTTTGATTACGCCGGAGGGCGCCGAGCTCCTCAGCAAGCGCCTGCCGCGCCAGGCCGACGACGTTGAGCGCGCCATGGCGAGCCGGTAGACTTCGATACCAATCCGAATCCGCGTTATCAGCTCTACGACATGACGGGTGCTGGAGGCGTGAGGCGCGTAACATGTGCGTCCCACGGCCTTTTTCGGACTTAGTCTTGAAAAGGGAGTAAGCTTGCTCCAAGACGCTTGACCCCTCCGGTGAGAAGTGCAGTGGGAGGGAGGAATCCGTGACTAAGCGATTGATTGCGGTAGCAGTTTGCTTGGTTCTCTTTTATCCTACGGCCACTCCGGCCTTGGGCAAAAAGAAACAGGGAAAGCCCGTTCAGGAGCGCTTTGCGGCAGCCGCGCCTTCTATCTCCGGCACTACCGAGGCCATGGACATTGCAATAGAAGAATACACTTCGGACGAAGAGATGGATGGGCTCCGCAAGGTCTTCGAGGCAGGAGGGCAAGAAGCGCTTGACAAGGTGCTCTCCAAAATTGAGAAGGGTTTCTATAAGACGAAGGAGGGGTTCACGATGCCGCTCCTGATCATCCAATCCAGACCGGAAGGAGCCGGCAGGATATTGCAGATGGTGGGGAAAGCAAGATCCGATTTCGCGGCATATGGGGGGATAGTCCTAAATGCAGAGGTGAAAGGTTACCCCTACGCTTTCTTCCAGCTTAACGTGGACGAGAAGGGAGTTGGCACGGGTAGAGCAATCCTCCACGGCAGCCTTGCCTTCAGTAAAGAAGGGCACATAGTGGCCAAGCCATCTCACTCAGGGTACGTACCGCTTACGAATGTCCGCTTGGAAAAATGACGCCTGGGGATGTGTTGCTTCGATGGAGTAGCTAGCGGTCCGACGAAGATGTCGAGCGAATGATGGCTAACCAGTGAACCCGGCACCAAAGTAGTTAGGATGCGGGCACCATGGTATACTTGAAGGCAAGTAGCCCAAGGAATAGACTCGAACCTGGATGTCGGTGTCGATTCGATGTGCGGGCATCGAAGAGGAGAGAGGCGACATATGGCCAAAGCCACTTTTGCGGCGGGCTGCTTCTGGGGAGTAGAGGCAGCATTTCGCCAGGTTCGGGGTGTGACCGCGACCGCAGTCGGCTATGCGGGCGGAGCGTTGAAGAACCCGACTTACGAGGATGTCTGTACCGACCGCACGGGCCATGCCGAAGCCGTCGAGGTGGAGTTCGACCCGTCGAAGGTTACTTACGCTCAATTGCTTGAAGTCTTCTGGCGGGCGCACGACCCGACCACGCTCAACCGGCAAGGGCCGGACGTGGGAACGCAGTACCGCTCGGCCATCTTTTACCACGACGCGGAGCAGGAGGAGGCGGCGCGCGCATCAAAGGAAGTCCTGGAGCGCCTCCACGCTTTCCAGAAGCCCATCGTCACGGAAATCACTCGCGCCACGGAATTCTGGCGGGCGGAGGAGTACCATCAGCAATATCTCGAAAAGCGCGGCCTCGCCCAATGCCACATCCGGTGAGGGCTGGCATGGGCGGCGCCGGTCGTGTTCCGGACCCTGCCGCAGGCCTGTGCTCGGCCTGTCGGCAGGCGAGAGTTGTCCGGTCCGACCGAGGGTCGCGTTTTTATCTTTGTGAGCGCTCACGGTCCGACCCGCATTATCCGATGTATCCAAGGCTGCCCGTTGTTTCCTGCGACGGGTTCGAGCCGGAAATTGGAACTCTCAAGGCGGAAAGGATACCTCCCGACTAATCCGTCCGCCGACGGACCGGGAGCTTGGATCGGCTAGTGAGCGGCCGGTTGAAAACGATTCTTCCTGGGCGGGGAAACCGGTGGCCAGAAGGTTGATCTGTCTCGTGGAGAAATCTCATGCAGCAATCTTACACGTGGCTGTTGGTGGTTGGCGGGGTGTCTCTAGTCGCGTTTATTGTCGTTCTTTTCTTCATGCTAAGGACTCCGAGCCTCAGTGGGGTCCCGTCGAAGGTGTCTTGGCTTACCAAGCCGACGCCCACCATTGAAATGGAGCACCTCCACTTTATGCTTGGAACCTGGGTCGTGAACGAAACCTGGGAAAAGGGAGCGTGGGGAAGCTCATTCAAGGGCAAGAGCATTTGGAAGACGCGCCTCGGGCCCGCCCGCCTTTCTATCCTAACGGATGTGGAAACGGCCGGCCCGATGGGGCTCTCGATAACCCATATCGTTTCTTCATGGAACCCTTACCTGAAGGCTTATCAGGGCTCCTCGGTATCGAACGTTGACTATGGCGTGTTGTTTTGGTTGGGAAGATGGGAGCAGAACAGCCTGGTGTTTGACGGCGAGATCCAAGTCCGCGAACAGAAATTAGTCTTCCGAAGGGTGATAAGCGAGATTAAGAAAAGTACGTACACGACTCAGGAATTCATCACCGAGCCCGGCGAGCCGAGAAGGCTGTTGGTTACCGGGAAAGGCAAGCGAAAAGCCTGATCCGTCGGCTGAGGGACCTCGCAAGCCGGGTGCCCCTATCTAGGCTTGATCTCGGTCGCCGGCAGCCAGCCGGAATTCTGACATGGAGATGGCCTTGGAGGCCAAAAGCGCGCCGAAGAACACGGCCGAGCCCGCCCCGCACGCACCCAGCAAATATAGAAAGTTGCCCATGCCGGTCGCGGGGAGCGGGATAAAGAACCGAAGGCCCGCAAGCGCGGCTCCCGCCAACCCGGCGCCCAGCAAGTTTTTGACGAAAAACCGGCCGAACGCCTTGTCCAGCGCGGCACCGAGGTCGCAAAGATTTTTCCTGTAAGCCCAAATTAATGAGAGTGTGAGGCTGGTCACCAACGCCAAGGGAATTCCCTTGGCGCCCCAACGCAGGACTCCCACATAAAGCAAGTCGAAGGTGACCGTCAGCGCGTGCTGAAGGATCGAAAATCGGAAGTAATTCGCCGCCTCCACGCGCGCGAAAAGTTGGAACGCCAGAATGCGCGCCGCGGAATAGAGCAGAAGACTGAGGCTGTAATAGAAAAAGATAGTGGCCATCTGGGTTGTCGCCGCCGCCGTGAAATTGCCGCGCTCGAAAACCAGCCGCATGATAGGCCGCGGGAGACCCAGGCAGAACGCGACGAGAGGCGTGAGGAGCACCAGGGCGATTTCCAGCGTGTTTTTGAAGGTGCGCTGCTGCTCGGCTTCTTCCTTGCGCGCGGCGGCGTAGGATAGGCCAGGCAGCGCGGAGGTGCCTACGCTCCCAGCCACCAATTCCGCCATCGTGCTCATGATTTTCGTGCCCCAGTTGAGGGCCGTGAGTGTGCCGGCGGGCAAGAAGGAGGCGATGATGCGCTCCACAATCACCAGGGCCTGCCAGCCCGCCGCCACGCCAAACTGCGCGGCGCCTGCCCCGCGCAAATTCCGGAACGGCTCGCCGCCGCCCGCGATCACTGGCCGGTACCGCACGGGAAATGAAATTGCGATTTTTGCGGCCAGCACGGCCACTTGCAGCAGGTGGCCGGCGAAATAGCCAAGGATCAGGCTTTTGTAGCCGAAGCTTCGGAACCCCAGGACCACGCTCAGGATGACGGCGAAGTTGCGGAAAAAACCCGCGGCGGAGGGCAGAGCGAAGCTGCGCCGGCTTAGGAGAAAGCTCCGCAGCACTTCCGCGATGCCTGCTGGAACGATGACGAAGAACAGCCATCGCGCGAGTTCGGTGGAGACGGCGCGCTGCGCGGGTGAGAGGCCCGGCGCAATGCCCTCGATCAGCCATGGCGCACTCAACGCGCCGAGCACCGCCACCGCCGCCAGTCCCGCCCCCACCATATTCACCGCATAGCTGAAACCTCGCGCCAGATCCTGGGGCTTTGCCGAAGCTTCGATGGACGCAAAGAAGGGGACCAGCGAAAACTGGCCGGTAGCCGTGAGGAGCGTGGTGATGGCATAGGGCAGCGTGTAGGCGACGTAGAAAACATCGGACCGCTCCGACATGCCGAGTTTCGCCGCAATCGCGGTTTCCACCAGAATCCCCGTGACGCTGCCGACCAGGGAAAGCGCCCCCACAACGATCGAGCCTCGGAGAATCTGCCGCTTCGTAGGCATGATAAGAACAGTGGCTAGCGGTCCGTCAGCAGTCGGATCCGTCCGCTGACGGACAAGTGGCGAGTGACAAGCCAGCGAAGATTATCCGGCCGGTCACTCGTGCCTTCCTGGTCGAGCAAAGGGAACGGAAACCACAAACAAGAAGACCATCAAGACCGGCGAAGTGCCGAAATTGAACTCGAAAAAGCCTTCCGAGATGAAGGCGAGCCACGCCGCGATTGCGCCTTCAATGATCCACT
>QHZO01000130.1:17550-27253 GCA_003224695.1 Acidobacteriota bacterium | reverse complement strand
GATCCACTGTGGCGTTCCCTGGCGCAATCCGTCAGGCGAAGGATCTCGAGGTCGGTCGGCCGACGGACGACGCAGCCGTAAAAGCCCCCAGAGTAACGCCACCATCATCCACAGCCACGCCGCCAGGCACGCCAGGCCGCGCTCCGCGCCGATTTGAAGAAGGTTGTTGTGGAAGTGCTCGTGGTAGCCCACTACCGGAGACTTTGCGCGCGCGAGATAGAGCAGGTAATCCCGCCCGATATTGTTCGAACCGACCCCGAGCCATGGATGCGCGCGGATCACCCGCACCGCCACCTGCCACATTTCGAGGCGAATCGCAATCGAAGGATCGTGCGTGGGATGAAGGAGTGACTCCATCCGCTCGCGCAGGAGCGAAGGCCCGGCCAAAATGGCGAGGCCGATGAGGAGAGGCAAGACCAGCAGCCAGCGCGGCCGCCGCCGCCCCACCAGATACACAACCGCAACGAAACAACCCAGCCACACGCCGCGTGTGAAGTTGAGCGCAATCGAAAGGGCTATGACGCCGAAGGCCAGCCACCCGAGTTTTACCTCTCCTTGGGGCCGTGACTCAGGTTCATGCCCATGGATTCGTCCCATCCCTCGGGGCGGCGAGAAAAGCAGGTAGGCCAGCAACAAACAGAAGACCAGCATTTGTTGTCCGCCGAAGTTCATCCAGTGACCCATGAAGCCGTGGATGCGGGAAACGCTCATATAGGTGTAGACCTCGCCCGGATGCGCGGCCTTCACCGTTCGGTACTCGGCGGCGAACTGGAAAACGCCCACGGCGCCCGCGACAGTCGAGGCGAAGAATAGTCCGGTATAAAGCAACTCCTGGAGCCCCGGCGCCCCGGCGAGCCCGACAGACAGGAGCATGACGATAAAGAGGACGAGCTTGCGCACAGCGGGCCAGCCGGCGGCTGAATTAGCCGCGCCGAAGACAGACAAGATTGTCAACAAGCAGAAACATCCCACCGCCATTCTGACCGGAGGGAATGGAAATCGGAGCGCGTTGGCGGCCGGTGAGGGCGGCCGAGCCTCGGGCGCGGCGGCGCGGAGCTGGTGAATGGCGGTCGAGAGCGCGGCGGCAAAAAGGAAAGCTTCGGATGCCGCCAGCGAAATCACGAATGTCAGGACGGAAAGGCTGAAGAGGAGGGTCCCCCAGCGGGCACAGGGCGCCTCGGGCAGCGTAGCGCGCGCCGATTCGACGAGCTCACGGAGGCTGGTCACCAGACCTACAAAACTTTAGCCAATACCAGGTCTTAGTTCAAGCGGGTGAAACAGGCGGTAATGGATCAGCTTGACGTAGAGCCGCCTTTATGGCGTCCGTCAGCCGACCGATGGCAAGGTGAACTCACGGCTTAGTCCCCGAAGCTACCCACTGCGACAAAGGCTGTGCGTGGGTGACAGGGAAGGTGGCGACTACGTCGGGCGTTTGAACGCCGTGACCTTCCAGCCATCAATTCGCCGGCCCGGCGGGGGCCTGGACCAGGGAGAGTCTGAGGTCGCTGGCGCGGCGCACCGGCTCCGGCGCGGGTTCCTTCTCCAGCGCCAAGTCCACGACTTCCTGAATGGTCTTGACGTAGTGAAGCTCGATGCCCTCGAGCATTTCCTTGCTCAAGTCCTCCTGAACGTTCGGCTCGTTCTCGGCGGGTAAAATGACTTCCTTCACGCCCGAGCGCTTCGCCGCCAGGATTTTTTCCTTCACGCCGCCGATGGGCAGGACCTGTCCGCTCAAGGTGATTTCCCCGGTCATAGCCAGGCGCGGTCGGAGCGGCCGCCGGGTCAGCGCCGAGACCAGCGTCACCACCATGGTGACTCCCGCCGAGGGGCCGTCCTTGGGGATGGCGCCGGCGGGCACGTGCATGTGGATGTCTTTCGACTGGAAGAATTCCGGGTCCACGTCGTAATCGGCGGCGTGGCTGCGCACCCAGGCGAGCGCCGCTTGCATGGACTCCTGCATCACCTGCCCCACCTGGCCGGTCATGGAGAAAATCTTCCCGCCTTTCATGACGTTGGCTTCCACGAAAAGCACGTCGCCGCCCGTGGGCGTCCAGGCAAGTCCGACGGCGACGCCGGGCTGCCGCGTGCGGTCCACAATCTCCGTCTCCAGTCGAAACTTCGGGGCGCCGAGAAAATTCGGGATGATGGCCGGTTCGACGGAGAGCTTTTCGGTGCCGCCCTCGGCGATCCTGCGCGCCTGCTTGCGGCAGAGGGTGGCGATCTCGCGCTCCAGGTTACGGACGCCGGCCTCGCGCGTGTAATGGCGGATGAGGTAGCCCAGCGCCGCGCGGCTGAATTCGATTTGTTCGGAATATTTCACGCCATGCTCTTCCGTCTGCTTGGGGATCAGGTGGCGAACGGCGATTTGGATTTTTTCATCTTCCGTGTAGCCCTGCAGCTCTAAAACTTCCATGCGATCGAGCAGGGGCGGCGGAATCGTATCCAGCACGTTCGCCGTGCAGATGAACAGCACCTTCGAGAGGTCGAACTGCACGTCGAGGTAATTGTCGCGGAAATGGGAGTTCTGCTCGGGGTCGAGGACTTCGAGCAGGGCGGAGGAAGGATCGCCGCGGAAGTCGCGCCCGATTTTGTCCACTTCGTCGAGCATGAAGACCGGGTCGCGGGTCTCGGCGCGGCGGATGCCCTGGATGATCTGGCCGGGCAGTGCGCCGATGTAGGTGCGCCGGTGGCCGCGGATTTCCGCTTCATCGTGGATGCCGCCGAGCGACATGCGGACGAACTTGCGGTCGAGCGCGCGGGCGATGGATTTGCCGAGCGACGTCTTCCCCACGCCCGGAGGTCCGGCGAAGCAAATGATCGGCCCCTTGATGTGCGGCTTCAGTTGCAGCACGGCCAGGTAGTCGAGGATTCGCTCCTTGATCTTTTCCAGGTCGTAATGGTCCTCGTCGAGGATCGCCTTCGCCTTGCGCAGGTCCACGCGCAGCTCGCTGACTTTCGTCCAGGGGAGCGTGATGAGCCAGTCCAGGTAAGTGCGCGTCACATGATAGTCGGCGGCGGCGGGCGACATCTTCGCCAGGCGCGCGAGCTCTCGCTTCGCTTCCTTGGTCGCTTCCTCCGTCATGCCGGCGGCTTCGATCCGGCGCCGCAGGTCTTCGACATCCTGCTGCTCGTCGCTTTCGCCGAGCTCCTTCTGGATGGCCTTCAACTGCTCCCGCAAGTAGTACTCGCGCTGGCTCTGGGAAACCTGGTCCTGCACGTTCGACTGGATCTTCGAGCGGAGCTGTTGCACTTCAATTTCGTGGGCCAGGTGCTTGTTCAGCCGCTCCAGGCGCGACTTCAGGTCCAGGCTTTCGAGCAGCTCCTGGCGCTCCGAGGGTACAAGCGAAGGGAGATTGGCGGCGATGAAGTCCGACAACCGGCCCGGGTCGTCAATGTTCATGACCACGGTCGAGAGGTCGTCGGAGAGGGTGGGCGAAAGCTGCACGACCTGCTGAAACAGCGACGTGACGCTTTGCACAAGCGCCTCAAAGCCCGGCCCGCGCTCGCCCGCCACATCCTGGAGCGTTTTGACCTGGGCGCGGAGGTAGGGTTCCGCCTGGGTGACTTGATCGAGCGCGATGCGCTGCAACCCTTCGACGAATATGAACAGGCTTTGGCTCGGCAGCTTGATGATCTTGTGCACGAACGCCGCCGTGCCGATTTGGAATAAGTCCACGGGTTGCGGGTTGTCCACGCGCGGGTCGCGCTGCGCCACCACGCCAATGAATTTTTCATTTTCCTTGAGGTCGTTGATGAGCCGCAGGGAGTTCTCTCGTCCCACCGTCAAAGGGAGGATAGCGTTCGGGAACAGCACCGTCTCCCGCACCGGCAGGATGGGCAGTTCGGAAAATTCGTTGGCCCGCTTGGTTTTCGTCGCCATCGCCACAAGACCTCCGAGCGCGAGGAACAGCATCAAGCTTCAGCGCTCCAACCTCGCGTGCTTATTCTATCATGTATAGGATGCTGAACCTCTAAGGGAGAGATCTGGCCGCTCTCGAAGATCGTCCATCGACTGAGGTCGCCTTCGGCTTGGATGGCTGGCCGCACTTCCTAACTCATGAGGAATCCTGCGCTTCTCAGCGACGGCCCATCATGTCCCAAAAGCCGTTGACGATCGCGTTTTCCGCGCAGCCCCGTTTCAGGTGCGTGGTGGTGATTTCATAGCCGGTCTGATCGTAGGCGGCATCATTTGGAATATACCCGCTCGACCCATTCGAGTGGGTGGTGGTGTCATTTGCCACATTGGGGCGGCCCGTCCCGCAGTCATTCCCGCGAAAGCGGGAATCTACTCCGCCAATCTATAGCGATGCGCCGTCAACGGCCTGGATTCCCGCTTTCGCGGGAATGACAGGTGTTTAGAGAGGTCCGATCCCAAATGACACCCGTACCGCCACGATGAAAATCGTTGTCCGGGTGCTCGCCGCGGAGTATCTTGCTAATTTCTTCTGGAGGGGGCGGAATGATTCGCGACTTGGCCAGCGGGCTGCACATTAAGCCGACGCTTCTCTACACGCTCATCTTTGCGGGCCTCATCGTGGCGGCGCTGGTCGTCGGGTTCGTGCTCAGCCGGGTCTTCTCGGCCTGGGCGCGCAAGCTCCACAACACCTGGGGCGAGTTCGTCTTCGCGCTGCTCGCCACGTTGCCCGTGCCGCTGCTGGTTCTGCTGGCGCTTTACATTGGCATGGAGTCGCTCCCGCTGCCACGGTTTTACGAGCGCATCGCCTCGAAGCTCATTTTCGCGCTCGTGATCCTGGTGGTTTCCTATTTTCCCGCCAAAATCCTGCTGCTGTTTCTCGCCCGGCTGAGCGAACGGCATGCGGGAATGAAGCAGGTGGCCCAGCCCGCGGCGTTCATCATCAAGGCGTTGTTTGCTCTGCTTGCGGTCGTCATTCTCCTTGACAATTTGGGCGTCTCGCTGACCGCCGTGTGGACCACGCTCGGCGTGGGCAGCGTCGCCGTGGCCCTGGCGCTCCAGGATACGCTGGGGAATGCCTTTGCCGGGCTCACCATCCTCGCCGACCGGCCGTTTCGCCTGGGAGACTTCATCAAGCTCGACTCGGGGCAGGAGGGCCTGGTCTCGAGAGTGGGCTGGCGCTCCACCACCCTTCATACCCTGGGGAATAATCTTGTCGCGGTCCCGAACGCCATGCTGGCCAAAGCCGTCATCACGAATTATTCGGAGCCCGAGCCGGCGTTGGGCTTCAGCCTGCCCGTGAGCGTGGCTTACGGCACGGACCCCACGCGCGTGGAAAAAGCGCTCCTCGATGCGGTCGCGCAGGCGGTTCGCGACGGGGTTGAGGGGCTGCCGCCCGACCCGCGTCCGAGCGTCCGGCTCAATCCCGGATTTGGCGACTCGTCGCTGGACTTTACCCTGGGCGTTCGGATCCGCGAGTTTCGCGACCAGTACCTGGTCGGTAGCGAGTTGCGCAAGCGCATCCTCGAGCGCTTCGCTGCCGAAGGCATTGAGAGGCCTTACCCTACGCGCGCCGTCGTGCTCGACAAGGCCGCACTCGATGCCCTCGCCAAGGCTCAGCCGAAAGCCTGATATGCGTGACAGGGCGGATTAGGGCGACCGGGCGGCCGCGCGCACCTTGATTTGGACTAACGCATCCATTAAGGTGGACCTTTGCCGCTGGCGCGGGAGCGTTCCCGAAACCCTCGAACGCCGCAAATTCTAGGCGGATGGACGAGGCACGCCGGCGAAATCGCCGAAGGCGAATTTAATACATAGGAGGCAGGAAATATGGGATCACCGATTGCTGCTAAAGGAGGCTTTATGCCGTTCTCACTTCCGGCGCTGCCGTACGCGGCGGACGCGCTCGAACCCACCATTGACAAAGCAACGATGGAAATCCACCACGGCAAACACCACAACGCGTACGTCACGAACCTCAACAAGGCGCTTGAAGGCCAGGCCGCGCTCGCTTCAAAGACTGTTGAAGAGCTGCTGGCTAACAACTGCGCGGCGGTGCCGGAAAGTATCCGCACGGCGGTGCGCAACAACGCCGGAGGGCACATCAACCACTCGATGTTTTGGCAGATTATGGCCCCGAAAGGCGGCGGCCAGCCGAGCGGCAAAATCGCCGACGCCATCAAAAGCGCCTTCGGAAGCTTTGATAGCTTCAAAGAAAAACTCACCGCCGCGGGCATGGGCCGATTCGGCTCCGGCTGGGCCTGGCTGGTGGCGCACAGCGGAAAGCTCGACATCATTTCCACCGCCAACCAGGACAGCCCCGTCATGGAAGGCAAGTACCCGGTGCTGGGCGTGGACGTTTGGGAGCACGCTTACTACCTGAAATATCAGAACCGGCGGAACGAATATCTGGCCGCATGGTGGAACGTGGTCAACTGGGCCGAGGTTGAGAAGCGGTTTGCGTCGGCAAAATAATAGGCGTCAAGGAGTCTTTCAGTCCGGGGTCCGCGAGTCCTCAGCGGGCGACCTTCAGACTCCGGACTGAGATATCCGCCGACTGCTCGCGTCGTTCCAATTAAGGCGCGGTAAGGGCCATGGCGAAGGTTACGGAGCTCCAGGTTAACGGCGCGCGCTATCCGGTCGAGGCGGACGAAGCCACGCCTCTGCTGGTCGTGCTGCGCGACCAGCTTGGCCTGACAGGCACGAAGTACGGCTGCGGCGAGGGCCAGTGCGGCGCCTGCACGGTGCTGGTGGACGGCAACCCGCGCCGCTCCTGCTCGACTCCGGTCGGAAAGGCCGCCGGCCGCGCGATTACCACCATCGAGGGCCTCGCACGAAACGGCCGCCTCCACCCTCTCCAGCAAGCTTTCCTCGACGCCGCGGCCTTCCAGTGCGGCTACTGCACTTCTGGAATGATTGTGAGCGCGTCCGCGCTCTTGCGCGCGAATCCGCGGCCTAGCGAGGAAGAAATCCGCCGCTTCATGAACGGAAATATCTGCCGCTGCGGAACGTACCCGCGAATCATCGAAGCCATCGAGCGCGCAGCCGAGGCGATGGCAAAAGAAAAATCATGAGCGCGAAGACCATGCAATTCGAGATTGAGCCCGAGCGCTACGAGCTCGGGGCTGACTTCCCTTACCATTTTGATTTCGACCGCCGCGACTTCCTCAAAGTTTTCGGCGGCGGTGTGGCGGTCCTGCTGCTGGTCCCGAAAGTCTCGGCGCAGGAATCGGGGCGCGGGGCGCGACGCGGCGGCTTTGAAGAGCGCATGCCCGCGGAAATCGGCGCCTGGCTGCATATCGGCGAAACCGGCGCCGTGACGGTGTTTACGGGCAAAGCCGAAGTCGGCCAGAACATCCGCACCTCGCTCACGCAGGCGGTGGGGGAAGAGCTGCGCGCGCCCGCCAGCTCGATCACGCTCGTGATGGCTGACACCGACAAAACACCGTTTGACATGGGGACGTACGGCAGCCGCACGACGCCGCAGATGAATCTTCAACTGCGCCGCGTCTCGTCCGCATGTCGAGATTTGCTTGTCGAACTCGCGGCGAAAGCGTGGAGCGTGGAAGCAAAGAGCTTGGTCGCCGAGGAGGGCAAAGTCTCCGATCCTGCAAGCGGCCGCACACTTTCTTATGGCGAGCTGGCGCGCGATCAGGCGGTCGCAAAGGCCGTGATGGCCGGAGACCCGCTGCGGCCGGCTTCCGAGTGGACCGTGGCCGGGAAGCCGCTCCCCAAGGTTAACGGCGAAGACTTCGTCACCGGCAAGCACACCTACACGCCCGACGTGAAGCGTCCCGGGATGCTTTATGGCAAAGTGCTGCGCCCCCCGTCTTACGGGGCGACGCTCGATTCGCTCGATGCGGGCGCCGCGGCCTCGCCTGCCGTCACGGTGGTCCACGACGGTGACTTTGTGGGCGTCGTCGCGCCAAGCGAGGCCAAGGCCGAGCAGGCGCTTGCGAAGCTCGAAGCCAAATGGAAGACCTTGCGCGGCCCGTCGAGCCGCGAACTGTTCCAATATCTCAAAGCGAACGTGGAGACGGGCGGGCGCGGTGGCGAGCCTTTTGTGGCCGGCTCGATTGAAGACGCGCTCAAATCCGCCGACGTGCGCCTGGACGAGACCTACACGGTTGCCTACATTCAGCACGCGCCGCTCGAGCCGCGCGCCGCCGTGGCGGAATGGAGCGGCGGCAAGGTGGCCGTGTGGACCGGCTCGCAGCGACCTTTCGGCGTGCGGCAAGAACTCGCGGAAGCCTTCCGCATTTCCGAAGACCATGTGCGCGTGATCGTCCCCGATACCGGCGCCGCCTACGGCGGAAAACATACGGGCGAGGCCGCCATCGAAGCGGCGCGCCTGGCGAAATCCGCCGGAAGGCCCGTGAAGCTTGTGTGGACGCGCGAAGAGGAATTCACCTGGGCTTATTTTCGTCCCGCCGGCGTGATCGAAGCCCGCGGCGGCGTCTCGCGCGATGGCACGCTCTGCGCCTGGGAATTCCACAATTACAATTCCGGCCCCTCGGCCATCCGCACGCCCTATGAAGTGGCGAACCAGCGCATCGAATTTCATCCCGTCAAAGCGCCATTGCGGCAAGGCTCTTATCGGGCGCTCGCGGCCACAGCAAATCACTTCGCGCGCGAGTCGTTCATGGATGAGCTTGCCGCCGCCTTGAAGATGGACCCGCTGGAATTTCGTCTGAAGAATTTGAAGGACGACCGGCTGCGCGCGGTTTTCCAGGCTGCCGCGGAAAAATTCGGCTGGGGAAAGACTCAGCCCGCCGCTGGGCATGGCTTTGGGATTGCCGGCGGTGTCGAAAAAGGCGGCTACGTCGCGACCGCGGCCGAGGTGGCTGTCGAGGACAAAGAGGTCCGCGTCGTCCGCGTGGTGGCGGCATTTGATTGTGGCGCGGTGGTCAACCCCGACGGCCTTAAAAATCAGATTATGGGCGCGAACGTCATGGGCTTGGGCGGGGCGCTTTTCGAAGCCATCGAATTCGAAGACGGCCGCATCTTGAATAATCGTTTCTCAAAATATCGCGTCCCGCGCTTCCAAGACACGCCTGCAATCGAAGTCGTGCTCGTTGACCGCAAGGATATCCCTTCCGCCGGCGCGGGCGAAACGCCCATCGTCGGCGTGGCGCCCGCCGTCGGCAACGCCATTTTCCACGCCACCGGCACCCGCCTGCGCTCGCTGCCCATGGCCCCAAAGGGGCTTACTGGAACTGCCATGGGCGAGGTGTCCGACTTCCAGCCAATCCCAATACGCGGCGAGAATCTTTCAGCTACCGTTCTCCGCGAGAGGCGCTAAATTTCCGCCTTCCCATGTGTGGCACGGCGGCAATCGGCTGAACTATGTACTCTATCACCGGCACTTTTCCGCGTTTGCAACCCGTGGCGCCCTATGGGTTTCCAATATGCCGCCTACTACAAGCCGAAATGGGTTCTGTTTTATGCGCGGTAGGTCTGGCTTACGCCCCTCTTCGCCTCTGCCCAAGTCTCTGCTAAGATGAAAGTATCAGAGATCAAGGACGTCGCAAGGTCCAGGATTTCCGACAGGCGGTAACGTGACAGCGTGAAGGCTCGGGAACCTGAGGATAGCTCCCAAATTATAATGAAGCTTTTCTCGCACAGACAGGGCCTTAAGCCGGTCAAGTCCCAGATACAGCTAGACGGTATGGTTGCGGAGCTGAGGAATAGCCTGTGGAGTCTTGTGTTCACTTATTACTTTCAAAATGTTAAGTCATACTATTCCTTCAGCTCTTCGAGTATTCCACCGATGAGGCTTGCGTACGGGCT
>QHZO01000130.1:1488-17510 GCA_003224695.1 Acidobacteriota bacterium | reverse complement strand
TCTTCGAGTGCGGATGGAATGAAGCCTATGACTTCGTCGAATTCTGTGCGTTGGTGTACGGAGATGAACACGCCGCTGCAACGTTCCAGAAGGCGTGCAACGATTTATTCGAGAGAGAGGTGTCCGGCTACCGCTTCGTGGACGGTAAGGTTGCCCCCATAACCTCGCAGGAGGAAGTCGGCGAGGTCGAGGAAGCGGCGAACGTTGCAGGGCGCATGAAGCCAGGGGCGGTTCACTTCCAGCGTGCTTTGGAACTCCTGGCGGATAGGAAGTCGCCAGACTACAGATACTCCGTTAAGGAGTCTATAAGCGCAGTCGAAGCCGCGTGCAGAGTTCTGGCGGGCAAACCAAAAGCGCAGCTCACCGACCTGCTCAGAAAAGTAAAGGATACCGTCGGTCTGCATCCCGCACTGGAAAAAGCCTTCGTAAGCATGTACGGCTACACGAGCGACGAGCAGGGCGTTCGCCACTCTCTACTGGACGAGTCGAATCTGACATTCGAGGACGCCAAATTCATGCTGGTTTCATGCGCGGCATTCGTTAACTACCTGAGGGCCAAGGCAGCGAGATCTGGCCTGGGCTTGTAGGCTCAGAACGGAAACCTGTCCCGCCGACCGCCCTCACCGGCGATTAGACTCGCGGTGCAGGGCTTCGTGCAAAAGCATCTTGATATACGTTTGATAGCCGATGCCCTTGCGCGCGGCGAGCTTGCGTGCGGTCTCTATATCACGGTTCGCGAGCCGGATGGTCACGGGCCGGAGCTTCGCGCGCGCCAGCACTTGCTTGAGGGTAAGGCCCTCACCGGCCTTGAGTCGCTCGAGGAAAGCCTCCTCCAATTGCATTTTGGTATGACAAGTTCCTTCTTGTTGCGCATAGAATTCCCTCACAGACCCTTCTGGCGGAAGTACATCTCTCGCAGTTTCTTCTTGGCGTCCCAACCGGTAACGGGGCGGACCCGCTGGTCGCGGACAGTGAATACCAAATACCAAACGCGTAGGTCGCTGGTCGCCCCCAAAACATACCAACGGTCCCCGCCGGTTTCGTCGCTGAAGCCCAGATAGACCGGATCGTTCGTCATGGCCTCCTCAAACTCTTCGCGGCTGATTCGGTGGCGGGCCAAGTGCCGGAGGTTGGATTCGTCCCAGTCGAATTCGAGCCCCACCTCGTCAGCCATGGGCGGCTCTATTGTATGTACATCGGCAATACGGCTGCAACTAGATTCAGATGACACCCCGATCGCCGCTACAGGCCGTTAAGCCGCTCGAGCGCCCAAGCGGCGTGTTCGCGGACGACCGGGTCGGAGTGGGCGGCAAGCTCCCGGAGTTTTGAGACAAATCGCCGATCGCCGGAGTTGCCCATGGCGACGCACAAATTTCTCAGCCAGCCGCGGTATTTGACGTGTTTGATCGGCGAGTGTGCGAAGGCCCGGCTAAAATCCGCTTCGGACATCGCGGCGAGAGCTTCGAGTGGAGGGTTGAAAAGAGAGTAGGTGCCAGGTGTCAGGTGTTGGGGACTAGGAATTCTGATTTCAAGGGGCTGGAATTCAGGAAGCGCCGTTGTCGCCGCTGCCCTCACCCCTGGCCCCTCTCCCGCCTGACGGGAGAGGGGAGGTGCTATGTTTGTTGGCTTTCCCACCCTGTTCACAAGCTTCGCGACGTGCCGGAAGTTTTCATTCTGACTTCTTACTTCTGACTTCTGACTTCTATTCCACGGACACACATCCTGGCAGATATCGCAGCCAAAGACGTTCGCGCCGATGGCCTCGCGGTACTCGGCGGGAATCGAGCCTTTGAGCTCGATATTAAAATAGGCGATGCAGCGCGAGGCGTCCATGACGTAGGGCTCGACCAGCGCGCCGGTGGGGCAGGCTTCCAGGCACCGGGTGCAGCAGCCGCAGCGGTCGGGCGCCGGAAGGTCGGGCGCGAGCGCGAGGTTGGTCAGAATCACGACGAGAAAAAACCACGAGCCTTTTTCCTGGTTGATGAGGCAAGTCTTCTTGCCCATCCAGCCGATGCCGGAGAGCCGCGCGAAGGCGCGTTCGACAATTGGGCCGGTATCCACAAAGACGCGCGTCTCGACCTTGCCTGCGCCGGCAGGACCCGGCGCAAGCGCTTCGATTGCGGCCCAAGCCCTTGGTCCGTCGGCCGCACTTAGTGGCAAGTGGCGAGTGGCATGTGCTGAGTGGCTAGTGGCAAGTGGTGAGTGACGAGTTTCGGCATTCGAAGCTCGAAATTCGAAACTCTCAACTCGGCTGGCGTGCGGTCTTGCTCCTGAATCCTGACTCCTGAATCCTGAATCCTGCCTTTCCACCGAATACGGCAATGGCGCGTTATAGACCAGCCCGACAGAGACCACCGATTGTGCCGAAGGAAGTATCGAGCGCGGGTCGTGGCGCTTAGGGTTCGCGAGATAACGCATTTCGCCGCCAAAGCCGCGCTCGACCCAGCGTCGTGAAAATTCCAAGTCGCTCCAAGCCGAAATCGGCGCAACGCCCGCGAGGTCGAAACCGATTTCCAGGGCGCGCTCTTTAAGCGCCTTCCCAAAATTCATAGTTCACCCTTCGGCGCTGCTCAGGGCCTTCGGCATCTTAACCGATGCGGTTTTCTTGGTGGGCTGACGAAAAATACACGCATGCTGTCATTCCGAGGAGTCCGTCAGCCCTTCGGCTGACAGAGACGACGAGAAATCTCGCAAGTCCTCTATTCTCAGAGCGAGATTCCTCTCCGTCAGCCGACGGATCGGAATGACGGTTGTCCGAAGCGTTTTTCATCAGACTGTTACTGGTACTCGGCGCGGCAGGCGACCCAATGCCGAGCCAGGCGGGCCGCTTAGTGGGCCATCTTATTGAATCATATGATCTTTGCCAGCCTCCCATTGGATGCGAAATATGCCCTTCCAACCCCTTAATTAAGCCATTTGGATGAAATCCCTTACGTGGTGATGGGCCTTTGCTTAAACTCGCCCTGGAATCGGAAGGAGTACTATTCGCAGCGTGCTTCATTCCAGTGCAGCTCGTTTAGGAAGTTTTGCAATTTTGATATGTGAAGAAAGAACCTGCGCTGGCGCCACCTGCGCGTCGGCCAATCCCCATCGAGAGAGAGGTTAACTATGCCGAGAGTGAAAGGTCAGCGAGCGATGAAGTACGTGGATTTGGCGGTGACAAAAGTTGCCGGCGCAGCTTTCGACACCATTCAGTACTTCAACAAGTTCAATCCGCGGCCGTCTTTCATCCCCAAGTGGTCGGAGAAGCCACTGCTCAAGTCGTGGCAGAAGACCAAGCCGCAACTGGGCTTTCCGCGCCAAACCGACTCGCTTTGTCCGGGCTGCGTCAAAGAAGCCCGCGAGGCCATCATCAACGGCCAAAAAGATTGGCACGACCTGCTCCACGAAAAGGTGGGGGAGATTAAGGCGCAGATCATCGAGCGCGACGGCGAGATCTGGATGGTCAAGGACTGCCCCATCCACGGCCACTACGAAGACATCATGGCCGCGGACTCGAATTTCTTGAGGTGGATTGAAAAGAATTTTCCCGGGCGTGACATCACGGCGCACAACGACAAAGATCTGCACAACCATGGCACCTCGACCATCCGGCACGGGCGCGGCTCGGTTCTGACCGTGGACCTGACGAACCGCTGCAACATGATGTGCAATCCCTGCTTTATGGACGCCAACCAAGTGGGGTTCGTCCACGAGCTCTTGTGGGAGGACATCAAGGAAATTCTCGACAACGCCATCAAGATCAAACCGCGCCGGCAGCTATCCGTGCAGTTCTCGGGCGGCGAGCCGACCATGTCGCCGTACTTCATTGATGCGGTCCGCTACGCCCGTAAAATCGGATATAACAGCGTGCAAGCGGCGACGAACGGAATCGAATTCGCCAAGAGCCGAGACTTCGCGCGCCGCGCGTTCGAGGCCGGCCTGCGCTACGCCTATCTTCAGTTCGACGGCATCGGTAACGATGCGAACGCCCACCGCCAAGTCGGGAACCTTTTCGACGTCAAGCTCAAGGCCATTGACAACATGCACGAGGCGGGCATTGAAATCATCCTGGTCACCACGCTCGTCAACGGGGTGAACAACGACCAGGTGGGCCCCATCATCAATTTCGCGCGCGAGAACCCGAAAAAAATCGCGTTCATCGCCTTCCAGCCGGTTTCTTTCACGGGCCGCGACGAGGACATCACGCCGCAGCGTCGCATGCGGCAGCGCTACACGCTTTCGCACATGGCGCTCGACGTGAAAAAGCAGCTCGGCATCACCGAGCCAACCAGGGATTGGTTCCCGCTCTCGCTCATGGGCGCGTTCGCGGATTTCGCGGACATGGTCCACGGGCCGGAATCGCAGTGGGGGCAAGTCAGTTGCGGCTGCCACCCGAACTGCGGCGTGGGCACGGCGCTGATGGTCAACAAGGAAAACAAGGAATGGGCGCCGGTGCCCGAGTTCCTGAACATTCCGGGCCTGGTGAAGGACATGCAGAAAGTCACCGACGCCGGCCGCGGCAAGTGGCTATCAAACTTCCTGATGGGCCTTTGCCTGCTCAAGAATTACAAACCCTTCGGCGCGCCGAAGAGCTTGGCGCTCGTGGACTTGCTCAAGAAGTTCGACAAGTCATTCGCGCTGTCGGGCGAAAAACGCGCCGATAAGGTCTATGGCGCCTCGAACCCCGAGCGCACGCTTCAAGATACGCTCAAGCGGCGCTCCGATCCCTGGAACTTCCTCTTTGTCGCCGGCATGTGGTTCCAGGACCTTTTCAACTACGATTTCCGCCGCACCGAGATGTGCATCATCCCCTACGCGACGCAGCAAGGCGAAATCTCCTTCTGCGCCTACAACACCGGCATCGGTTGGCGGCAGATTATCGAGAACATGCACAAGAACGCGACCGTCGCCGAGTGGTACAAGAGCCACGGCAAACACGAAATCTATGCCCGAGGCAAGGAAGTGCCGCTCGCCGAAACGGGCCACTCGCTTTACGTCAATGCTGGGGACGCCAACCGCGTCCGCGAGCGCGAGCACGACATCCCCATGAACGCGCAAGAAGAGCTGCGCGCGCGCCGCAAGGCCGAGTGGGAAGCTCGCCAGGCCGCGCAGGCTCGGCAGTATTACGAGGAGCCGGTGCTCAAGAAGAAGGCGGAGCCGCTCGTGCAGCTCGGCGCCCCCTCGAACGGCAACGGGAACGGGCACAAAGTCGAAGAGAGCGAAAAAGTTTCCGTCTAATCTCCTCTGAAAATCGTCGTAAGTTTTGGGGAGGCCGTCCCGAAAGTTCAGGACGGCCTTTCTTTTTTCCGAAGCTGGCCGTTCCGCAAATTGCCTCAGAGGCGCGCCTGGGTCCCGCCAAGTTATGGCTTCACCCATGCCCAAAAGAAGACGATCACCGCTTCCTCTCCTTCCGCAAAGATTGGTCCGGCAGAAAAGGCTTGCGTGCAAAGCGGATATTTGCGCTGACGGCCTGTTCACACAAACACTCCCTTGGCCCCCTCACGTAAGGGCTCGGTCCAGAGTACTCGGGATGCCCCCCTGCCCGAACTCTGTAATCGTTTGAAACAAAAGGAAGAAGGTAGGGGGATGGCCACGACCCGGTCGGGCCTTTGGCGCGCCAACCCTGATGTAATCGGCGCCGTGTCCCTACCGGGTTAACCCTCGATATAACACCCCCTTGGATGCCTGCGTGCTCACTCCCTTGCTGCCTAGTCGGGTATTGGTGGGCCGTCGTGAACGTGTCGCACGCCAAGCGCGAATTCGTGCCGGGGGTTGCAGATACCTTTCTGAGCTACTAATGCCGAAACGTCGAGGCAATTCAGGAACCGTGCTTGCTAATCAGGAGGGTACCATGACCATGATGACGAAAGGTAAAACGATTGCGAGGGACCGGCGAGCCCGCATCTCGCGATTACGACTGCGCGCGAAAATGGCTGCAGCAGCCTTTGCAACGGTGTTTGCCTTAGCCACGGGCGTGGCCCAACGCGCCCAGGCGCAGACTTATACCGTGTTCCATAGCTTTGTTGCATCGCGCATAGACCCAGGTGGCTCATCGCCTTTCGGTGGCCTGGTCGTGGACTCAGCGGGGAACCTCTACGGCACCACCAGCTACGGCGGGGTTTACGGCTACGGAACCGTATTCAAGCTGGACACCTCCGGCAACGAAACGGTGCTGCACAGCTTCACGAATTCAGACGGCGACGGGGCATTTCCGTTTTCAGGTTTGGTGATGGACGCGGCGCGCAACCTCTATGGAACCACATACGGGGGTGGCTCTTCCAGCTTCGGAACCGTGTTCAAGCTGGACAGCCTTGCCAATGAGACCGTGCTCCATAGCTTCACGGGCCGGCCCGACGATGGGGCATTTCCCCTCGCAGGTCTGTTGATGGACGCAGCAGGCGACCTTTACGGCACTACTCAGGATGGCGGCGCTTACGGCGAGGGAACCGTGTTCAAGCTGGACACGTCGGGCGATGAGGTCGTGCTGCATAGCTTCAGCCGCCCGTACACCGACGGGCCGGGAGCCGATGGTGCATACCCCCAAGCAGGTCTAGTTATGGACGCAGCAGGTAATCTCTACGGGACCGCTTCGGGGGCCGGCGCTTTCGGTTGGGGAACCGTATTCAAGCTGGACACCTCCGGCAACCTAACAGTGCTGCATACTTTCACGAACTCAGGCGGGGATGGGGCAGATCCCATAGGAGGCTTGGTGATGGACGTTGCAGGCAACCTCTATGGAACCACATTCGGGGGTGGCTCTTCCACCTTCGGAACCGTGTTCAAGCTGGACAGTTCTGGCAATGAGACGGTGCTGTATAGCTTCGCGGGACCAGTTTTCGGCGGGCCCGGAGCCGATGGTGCATTATCCCAAGCAGGACTAATCATGGACCTGGCGGGCAATCTCTACGGCACAACCGGTGCCGGCGGCCCTTACGGCTATGGAACCGTGTTCAAGCTGGATCCTTCCGGCAAGGAGACCGTGCTGCATAGCTTCACGGGCTCAGGCGGTGATGGGTTGTCTCCGTCCGTACCTCTAGTCATGGACACGGCGGGCAGCCTGTTCGGCACCACCACGCAGGGTGGCGCTTACGGTAACTTCGGCTACGGGTATGGTGGAACCGTGTTCAAGCTCACTCTGTCGGAGCCCTTCGCCGCCTTTGCTGCGAAGCTTCATATCACCCCGCCGGGATTTGTATTCGACGGAGCCTTCACTCTTGGCGCTGGAGCTGCGGCCATTAACCCGGCCACTCAAGGCATGACGCTGAATGTGGGGACGTACTCGCTGGTGATTCCTGCCGGGGCGTTCGTGGCGCGTCCCAATGGAGCCTTCGCGTTCGAGGGCGCGATCAACGGAGCGAGGCTTGAAATTCGCATTGCGCCAACCGGCGCGGAAGCCTATAGGATTCATGTTATGGCGTCTGGAGTGAATTTGACCGCGCTCACGAATCCTGTGCCGGTAACGCTGACCATCGGCAACAACGCCGGCACTACAGCGGTGACGGCGGCCATCCGGTGAGGGGCCGTGTGAGAAGAAAGGAATCAGAATGCGGGAGTCGGAAGCAAGAAGCCGGAAGTCGGAAGACAAGAGCGGGAAGTCGGGAGCCGGAATTCAGATGTCAGAATAAGCCCCGTTCTGGATTGTAAAGCGAAGGAAAAGAAACGACACTAGCCTTTCTCAGGTCCGAGCGGCACAATAGGCTGAAGCCACAGGGTCGCAGACATTTCCCGCAGAAGCGCCAACTGATCTTCCGGAACGTCCGAAAACTCGAGCCCGGTTCGTCCGTCCTTGTTCTTCCAGGCCACCTTGGCAGGCAAGCGGATTTCCCGGCCGTGCCAGTCGAGTTGCAACTCGCATTTGACGCCCTCCGCCGGGAGCGCTCCGCCCTCGAGCGCGCAGCCGCGTGTACTGATGACTTTCACGGTGACTGGCAAGAAGTTGCCCGATGCGGGCACGGATAGCTTTGCCTCGCTGACGAGTAGGTATCGGGGAACCTGGCGTCTTTCGGGCATCGGCGAGCAGTTTAACCGCGCGCCGGGCTAAACGCAAGGTGGCCGCCGCGGCAAGGTTCAATCAAAGTCGCTCCGGTATGGAGTACGGGAGCTTGCTCCCGCTTTCCGGGCCGGAAGCAAGCTTCCGGCCCACGTCGCGCCGACAAGCGGGCGCACCCAAAGCGGCAGCAAGCTGCCGCACTCCAAAAGCGCGTCGAGCTTATAATCCCACACATCACGGACTTTGACTGAGCCCTGGGCGCTGCCGGCCGTCACCCCATCACTCGAAACAAAGACCGATGTTAATTTCCGGCGTGGGGTTCCGGCGGAGTGGGGATGAGCGGCATGAGTTGGAGCGACCCGCACAGCTCCCGCAAGAGCTTCAGTTGGTCGTCGGGGATGGCGCCGAACTTCAGCCCCACGCGCCCGTCCTTGCATTTCCAAGCCACCGCTGCGGCCAGGCGAATCTCGCGGCCGCGCCAGTCGAGCTGCAATTCGCAAGGCTCCCCGAGCGCGGGCAACGTTCCGCCCTGGGTCGCGCAGCCGCGCGTGCTGAGAATTTCAACCGTCACCTCAGAAGCGCTTCCTGTCCGAGAATCGGCTACCTTCCCCTCGATCCCGTAAATGTATCGTGGAACTTGCCGGCGCTCTCGCATGAAGGGGCAGTCTAACCGCACGCCCGGCCAAACGCAAGCCGAGCCGGCGGTGGCGGGTCACTTTCGGTGAAGGCGACAACCCAGCCGGCATCGGTCAACACTATCGCGTTGCACGCGGTCTCTATTGGCTGGCCGCCACTTTTACGGAAGCCGACTTTACACGCGGAAGCCGCACGCAGCAGCGGATATGGCACCAGGGATGCGTGGAAGTATTCGTGGGTCCAAGAGTGGCGCTACTTGATTCCCACCACCATCGAGTCCGGGCCCACAAGGTGTTCGACGTAGGTCTTCCGGAAGCCGGCTTGGCGCATCCAGGTTGAGCAGTCCTTGCCGGTGTAATCGAAGCCGCCCGGCGTCTCGATCAACATATTCAGGCTCATGAGCAGTCCGAACGCGTTCTCGCTCCGGTCGTCATCGATTAAGGCCTCGAAAACCAGGAACGCGCCGCCCTTGGGAAGCGCCTTGTAGGCCTTGGCGATGAGCGCGCGTTTTTCTTCCAGATCCCAGTCGTGCAGGATGTGGCCCATCACCAGAACATCCGCGGCGGGGAGCGGGTCCGAGAAAAAACTTCCAGGCTGGAAGCGCAGCCGGTTAGCCAACCCAAATGAATTCACGTATTCCTCGAAGATTGGCGCCACGACGGGCAGGTCAAAACCAATGCCGGTGAGGCGCGGGTGCGCCAGGCCCACCTGCACCGGCAGCCCGCCTTGCGCCGTACCGATGTCCGCAAATGTCTCGTACTTTCGCCACGTGAATTTTTTCGCGACCGCCTTTGCCGCGCCCAGGCTCAGTCCAGTCATCGCTTGAAGAAAGCTCTTGAGCCTGGCGGGATCGCTGTAAAGAGCGTCGAAAAAGTTTCCGCCCGTTTTGACCTCATTTTGCGGTTGGCCAGTCCGCAAGCCCTCGGTCAGCGAGCCCCAAAATTGATAGAGACGCGCGTTGGCCATCTCGAACATACCGCCGATATAGGAAGGTTTTGCCCGGTCCAGGAAGAAATCGGTCTCCGGAGTGTTCGCGTATCCGTCTCCCTTGCGGTGAAGCATCCCCATGGCCACGAGCGCGTCGAAGAAATCACGGGCGCTTCGCGTATGCAGTCCGAGGCGTCGACCGAGCTTCCCGCCGTCCAATGGTCCTTTCGCCAGTTCGGTAAATAGGCCAAGCTCTACCGCGCTTAGGAGGGTCTTTGAACCCCAAAATCCTAGGCCGATCTGCATGATTCCCGCCGGTGTCGGCCCGCCGTTCCGCGTCCTTTTCCCAACAGCAGCTCGCGAACGACGCAAGGGCATGTTCAAACCTCCTCCTGTTTTGCGGACTTACCCTAACAACGAATGCGCGGTTCGTCAATAATACTGCTAATGGGGAAGCGGTAAAGTTTGAGAATTTTCTACCTTGCGGCAGGGGCCATGGGCACCACACTACCGTCAGTGCGAACAGGCCTCGGAGCCAATGGATTCCCGCTTTCGCGGGAATGACGCCACCGCCGCAGCCGCAGGCGCCATTTGACGCCCTCGGCCGGAATTGTTAATCTGATTATGGGACGGATATCCCCAAGGAGCTCCGAGCGTGGCGCGGCTGACGCGGCATCAACTGAAACAGGACCGGCTGCAGACGGTTTACGAGCAATATGAGCATTGGGCTCGCCACCACTACGGCGATATTCTGTGGGTAGTGGGCGCGTCGGTCCTGGTGGCCGGACTGGTTATCGGCGTCAAGACTCTTGACCAGCGGCGGGCAGAGGCGGCGAACGCGGCGCTGGGCGCGGCGCTCGACACTTTTCACGCCTACGTGGGCGCGCCGCCGCCGGGCGCGCTCGGCGCCTCCGAGAAGTCGTACCCAACGGCCCAAGCCAAATATCTGAAAGCCCTCGGACAGTTTCTTGAGGTGACCAACGTCAAAGGTCTGGACGCGCTTCTGCCCAGGTCTCGCGCCGCGACCCTGGCGTTCTATTACGCGGGGCTTTGCGAGACCCAGCTCGGGAACGACGCCGCAGCCATCAAGACCTTCGAACAACTGGCCCGAGACTCGCACGCCGACCTCGCCGCGCTCGGACGCTTTGCGCGCGCAGGCGAGCTGGTGAAGACCGGAAAATTGGCGGAGGGCGTGAAGGTGTATGACGAGCTGGCCGCTCACCCGACCGCGACCGTGACGCGGGACATGGCGCTGCTGGCCAAAGCGGAAGCCCTGGCACCCTCCGATCCCGCCGGCGCGCGCGCGGTTTACGCCCAGCTTCAAAAGGAATTCATCACCGACCCGCAGTTGGCGATGGAAATCAATCGGGAAGCCGCGAGTCTCGAGAAGTAGGGCGGCCCGCCGATTACCCGCCCCGCCGCGCGCCGGGCTTTCCTGCCTCACATTCCCATGGCTAACGCCGAGCGCGAGACACTTGAGACGGACGTGCTGATCGTCGGCGCGGGTCCGGCGGGATTGAGCTGCGGGCTGCGCCTGGCCCAGCTCATCGAGGCGACTCCGGCCGCGCCGCTTCGCACCGAAAACATTTGCCTCCTCGAAAAAGCCTCGGAAATCGGGGCGCATTGCTTGTCGGGAGCGGTTCTTGATCCGCGCGCCCTGCGCGAGCTCATCCCGAATTTCGAAGCGGAGGGCGCGCCGCTGGCCTCACCCGTCACCCGCGACCGCGTGTTCTATTTCACCCGCTCGCGCGCCTGGAAGCTTCCCGTCAATCCGCCGTTTTTCCGCAATCACGGCCACACCCTGGTCTCGGTGAACAAGCTCGCGAAATGGCTGGCGCAGCGCGTCGAGAAATCGGGCGTGAACGTGTTTGCGGGCTTCTCGGGAATGGAAATGCTTTTCGAAGACGGGCGCGTCGCGGGCGTCCGAACCGAAGACAAGGGCCTCAACCGCGGCGGAACACCCAAGTCAAATTATCAGCCCGGTTATAACCTCCGCGCGAAAGTCACCGTGCTCGCGGAAGGGCCGCGCGGGTCGCTGGCGAAGCAACTGATATCACGCCTGGCGCTCGACCGCGGGCGCAACCCGCAGGTTTACTCCGTGGGCGTGAAGGAGCTCTGGGAGATCCCCGCCGGGCGCATCGGTGCGGGCGAGGTGATTCATACCTCCGGCTGGCCGCTCGAGAAAAGCCAGTTCGGCGGCGGATTCGTTTATGCGCTCTCCCCCACGGAGCTTTCCATCGGACTCGTCTCCGGCCTCGATTACGAGGACCCGCGCTTTGACCCGCACAACGCTTTCCAGCAGTGGAAAACACATCCGTGGCTGCGCGGGCTGCTCGAAGGCGGGCAAATGATTCGCTACGGCGCGAAGACGATTCCCGAGGGCGGATATTTTTCCATCCCCACCACCGCCGCCGACGGCGCGCTGCTGGTCGGCGACAGCGCCAGCTTCCTCAATTCGCAGCGGCTGAAAGGAATTCATTTGGCGATGAAGACGGGGATGCTCGCCGCTGAAACGATTTTCGAGGCCCTGGGAAAGGGCGACACGTCCGCCCGCTCGCTCGGGAAGTTCGAAGAACGCTGGCAGGCGAGTTGGGTGAAAGACGAGCTGTGGAAAGTGCGAAACTTTCACCAGGGCTTCGAGCACGGTTTCTGGGCGGGCGCATTCCACGGAGCGTTGCAGTTCATCACCGGCGGACGAGGCTTGCGCGCCCGCTATCCCGCCAAGGCCGGCCACGAGCGGATGAAGCGCCTGGCGGAGATGGCGGGAACGAACATCGAGCGCGCGAAACCGGATGGCAAGCTGACCTTCGATAAGCTTTCCGACGTCTATCATTCCGGCACGCATCACGAGGAGGACCAGCCGTGCCATCTGCGCGTCGCCGATTTGGATATCTGCACCCACCGCTGCACGGCGGAATTTGGAAATCCCTGCCAATACTTTTGTCCGGCGGCAGTGTACGAAATGGAAGACCGGGCTGGAGGTCCGTCTGCCGACGGAAAACGTTTGAAGATCAACGCTTCGAATTGCGTGCATTGCAAGACCTGCGACATCGCCGACCCCTACCAGATCATCACCTGGGTGCCGCCCGAAGGCGGCGGAGGGCCGCACTACGACGGGCTCTGAGTGAACTCTCGCGGCGCGTCGCGGACTATAATGGTCACCACTGGCATGGCTCCAGAAAAGCTCATGACCGCTCGCGCCAGCGGCGAGGGCGCCGACCAGGACGCCGAGGCCGGAGATAACTCACCACCGCTCCGCGTTTTTACGCCGTGGCAGAAAATCCAAATTCTCTTCGCGAGCTGGGCCGGCAGCTTGGCCTGTTCGCTCGTCGGCCGGAGCCTGCGCTGGGAAGTTCACGGATGGGAAAATTGGGAAGCGGCGCGCCAGATCGGGCGCGGCATGATCTACGCCTGCTGGCACCGGGAAATTTTTCCGGCCACATGGTTTTGGAGAAATCGCCGCATTGTGGTGATGACCAGCCAGAATTTCGACGGCGAATACATCGCACGGATCATCCGGCGCCAGGGCTTCGGCGCGGCGCGCGGATCGAGTTCCCGCGGAGCCATCCGGGCGTTTGCGGAACTTAAGAACGCCCTGGATGGCGGCCGCGATGTTGGTTTCACGACCGACGGCCCGCGCGGGCCGCGCTTCGTCGCCAAGCCCGGACCCGTGCTCCTCTCAAAGCTGACGGGCGCTCCGATTTTTTGTTTCCACATCGCCGTCAGGCGCGGCTACGTCTTTCGAAAATCCTGGGACTTGCACAAAATTCCCTACCCGTTTTCTCGCGCTGCGGTGTTCATGGCGCCCCCCATGGTTGTCCCGCCGGAGACAGCCAAACGCGATTCGGCCGCGAAGGTCGCCGAACTCCAGTCCACGCTCGCAGGGCTTCAAAAGCGCGGGGAGGAGTGGATGCGCGCGCGGAAGTAGACCCGAACCCAATAAGGCGGTCAGGCTATCTCCAGCAATTTCGGATAAAGAGCTTCAACCTGCCTTTGCGTTTCATCCAGGCTGCCCGAGCAGTCAATCAGAAAATCCGTGCGGCGACGCTTTTCTTCGATGGGAAGCTGGGAGGCAATTCGACGGCGGGCATCCGCCAGTGGCAGGTCTGTTTTTGCAATCAGCCGCGCGAGTTGTTGTTCGGGCCGGCACCAGGCGACCAGCAGTTTTTTGAATCGGCTGCCGATGCCGGCCTCGAAAATTAGCGCCGCGTCCACGAGGATAATTTTCTTCGGGTCCTCCGCGTGGTGGCGCGCGGCCAATTCTTCCACACGTTGGATAATGCGCGGATGAACAATGCCATTGAGTACGGAGAGTTTTTCTTGGTCCGCGAAGACAAGCTTACCCAGGCGCCGGCGGTCAATTTCCCCGTCGTCCCCGAGAATTTCTTTTCCGAACCGGGTGACCAGCTCCCGAAAGGCCGGCTGACCTGCGAGGATTGCCTCGTGGCCGATCTGGTCCGCGTCAATGACGCGTGCGCCCAGAACGCGAAACATTTCGGCGACGGTGCTCTTTCCCGAGGCCACGCCGCCGGTCAGCCCGAAGTAGCCCATAAAGACAGTGGCAAGTGACAAAAGACCAGTGGCGAGTGGCAAGTGGCAAGTGACAAGCAGGAGTCAGGAGTCAGGTGTCAGAAGCGGGGCATGAGTGGGAGATTTCCTTCTGACTTCTGCCTCCTGCCCTTCGCACTCATCACTCGTCACTGCTCTCACCCCGGCGCACGCATTCCGCGCCGCTGGCGGGCAGCGCGCACCGTGTTCGCCATCAACATGGCAATGGTCAACGGGCCGACACCGCCCGGGACGGGGGTGTAGGCGCCCGCGCGTTCCTTCACGTCCTCGGGCTGAACGTCGCCCACAAGCACCTGGCCCTTTTCCGCAAGCTGGCGGAGCGGCCCTGCCGGGTCGTGGAAAACCCGGCGGACCTCTTCTTCTGTTGTCAGCCGGTTGATCCCCACATCAATCACCGTGGCGCCCGGCCGGATGAATTCCCCGGTCACAAAGGCCGGCCGGCCCATCGCGGCGATGAGGATATCGCCTTCCTGCGCCACCTGGGGCAGGTCGCGCGTCTTCGAATGGCAAACTGTGACGGTCGAGTGCTCGTGCATGAGCAACAGCGCCACGGGCTTGCCGACGATGTCGCTCCGGCCAATCACCACGGCGCGCGAGCCGCGAATGGGAATCGCGCTGCGCTTCAAGATCTCGATGACGCCGGCGGGCGTGCAGGGAACCAGGCGAAAATCGCCGCTCACGAGCCTCCCCACGTTGAGTGGGTGTAGGCCGTCTACATCCTTCGCGGGGTCCACGGCGCTCAGGACCTTCTTCGAGTCCACCTGCGGCGGCAGGGGAAGCTGGATGAGGATGCCGTCAATCTCCTCGCGGGCGTTGAGCCGGTCCACGACGTCCAGGAGCTCCCCCGTGGAAGTCGAGGCGGGCAAGTCAATTTTCTCCCCAAACAGGCCAAGCGCGGCGCTGGTCTTGACCTTGTTGCGGACGTAAATCTGGGAGGCGGGATTCGTCCCGACCAGCACGGCCGCAAGCCCCGGCGTAATGCCCGCGGCCTTCAGCTCGCGGATTTCTCCGGCCAGTTCGGCTTTGATTTGCTCGCGGATTTGGTTCCCGTCGAGGATTCGCGCCGCCATGCAGCTCCTTCCCGTGCGCTTGGACTGAACGAGTTTAGCACAGGCAGGTCGCGCCGAAGATTTCCGAGAGGGGCGTGTTAAAAGGCACTCGCCCTTCGAAGATCAGCCGTTCCATCGGTGCTAGCGTTCTTTATTTAGAAAGTCGCTTACCTTCCGGGCTGTCAATTACACGTCCAAATACAATCTACACAACAAGCATACCTGGCCTATAGGATGATCTATTGTGGCAATGCTGGTCATAAGGCACAGTCACGCAACGTGCAAATAGAGAGACACGTAACCCCTTGCCCGATATTTTGCCGTTGCATCAGCGGGTTCACGAGGTGTATAAGTAAGTCGTTCCTGTCGCCAGCCCGAGCACCCGTGGGAGGCTATGCGTCATGAATAACTCCCCGGCCGTCTGTCGGTTATCGTTGGGGCTGTGCCCTGGTGAGCCGACGGCGAGGCTCTACGACCGGCGCGGCATTGGCGCTTTCTCGTTGTGTACACAGATAAGGTATTATGCATGTAAGTCTTAACAATAGTTGGACGGACCCAAGGGGGCGAGAGTAGAGGAGGAGGCATGAAGCCGACGATCGAAGCCGAGGTTGACGAACACGGTAACATCCGACCCAAGGAGCCGTTTTTCCTTCCACCCGGCTCGCAGTTGCTGATTACTGTGCTCGGCGAATCTGCCTTGCCCGAAACTGCCCTGCTGAGTGAGGCGTCTCTCGCAGCCGACTGGAACCGTCCAGAGGAAGATGCGGCGTGGGTGGGCTTAGCGCCGGAGTAGTCGTTCTCGTTCGCTTCCCTTTTTCAGACCTCTCGTCGACAAAGCTGCGGCCTGAGCTTGTCCTCGCGTCCGCGGG
>QHZO01000130.1:0-1435 GCA_003224695.1 Acidobacteriota bacterium | reverse complement strand
CCTCTTTCTCCCAAGGCGGGCTCCCGCGAGAGAGCTTCGTCCGGCCCGGCAAGCTTTTTACTGCAAGCGAGTCAATCATCGTGCGTCGCGTGGGCCAGCTCACACCCAGTGCGCACCAGTTGGTAGTGGATGCGGTAGTCGGACTCCTCCGCGGGGCGCTCAAGTGAGGCCGTCCAACAATGCAGTTACCGTTTGGCGGCATGCATTGACTCTTATAGATGCGCCTTTTCGTCACGTCATGTGAACCGCGCCGATCTGGCGAGGAATCGGCGGCCGTGAACTCTGGGCGGGAAATGTCGCACGGCGAGGACTGGGGCGCATACTTACACCGAGATGTATGCGTCCCCGCGGTGACCGACCCCACGGCATTGTTCGTGGTACGGATGGAGTTTCAGGTTCCGTTGTCCTTAAGGATCGTTTCACCCTTGATGAGCCAAGACACGCCGAATGCGAGTACAGCGATGGACTCAAGCCAAAATACTGGAGTAAGCCATTCAACGTGGGTTTCGATTCCTGGTAGTTTGCCGACAACGATGAGGAAAATGCACACAAGGATGGTATATCCGCAGATGCGATATACGGCGTTTCTCTGCCGCTTTTGACGAGTAGGAATCTTCATCGGGTCAGTTTTGGTGAACAGCACAAGGGAGAAGTAGGCAAGCGTCAGGAAGAGTAGCGCTGCGAACGAAAGATGCAGGGCACCAATTAGCTTGTGTTGCGCTACACCTGTGCAGGGGTTCGTTGGAAAGAACGCTACCCCAACAGCGAAGACACATGCAAGAATTCCAGCGATTTTATCCTTGCGGTCGTATCCTTTTGTGGACATGAGGAAAACCCCGATTACACACATGCTTCCCACAAATACGTTCCGCATCTCCGTGTAGTAGTAGCAGCTGATCGAGGCTTGTAATCCTGGACTTTGGAACAGACACTTTCCGGATGCCAGGACGAACGGAAGCGCGAATCCGATGATCCCGACAGCCTTGCGCAGGCTGAGGTAAGAGAGTACCAAAGGGACTTTCGGGCCAGGTAGCTGGTTCATGGCTAGCCTCCCATTGGTTGGCAATGCCGATAGAGTTAGCTTCCGTTTGGGCCTGACCTGCCCCCGTTTTCTGTACCAATCATAATGCGAGTTCCAGGGTAGTTTATAGCTTTGGTTCTTCCCTCCGGGGCGGCTAGAAGGGAGCCGTAGGCGACCGGAGAGCTGCACCGCAGGCGTCGCCTTCGCGGGGTGCAAGCGTTTGGAAGCCTGTCGGGCTTCAATTATAATAGAAACTCATTAGCATCTTAAGGCGCCGAGGGCTTTCTCATCGCGAGGCTTGGCGGCTAAGGCAGGGAGGACCGTGACGGATCTGACGGCGACTTCGGAAGCGGAAAAGCGTCACTTGGCGGAAGAGAGTTTCGTCTATGGCATTGCGGACATTTTGAAGCTGTT
>QHZO01000129.1 GCA_003224695.1 Acidobacteriota bacterium | reverse complement strand
CGCGTCGAGCACCATATTTTGCACCGCCCACACCGTGCACATGCCTCCCTGGCCCAGCAGCCGGAGTAGCTTGTATTTTCCCGAAATGACGCGGCCTGGCGCGTAGGCGAGGGGCTGAGGTTCCGAGTCCGGGAACTCCTGCCCGTGATGTCTCACTGTGACGAGATCGAAAGGCGGGTCGCCGGGGCGTTCGATCTCGTTTTGCGGGTCGGACGGATACGGTTCCATGGCGGGACCCTTACGTGCAATGTCGGGGCCAGAGACGTGTAGGGCGTGTGATTATTTTGTACTGGGATTTGGGCGCCCCGAGTTGCTCGTCGTGGGGCTTCAGGTTTGTGGGCCCCATGTTCGGAGCGGAACCAATGGAGATTTGGCGTCGCGCCCCGCCGGCGCAGGGGGAGCGGTTTCGCGAAGCGAAAGCCGCGGGGGCCGCACGAGGCCCCCGATAAATGATGCGCCGCATTTGTTTCAGGGGGGCTCCACGCCGCCCCCCGGGGCTGCGCTGACGCGCTGCGCAAAGGCGTGGACGACTCGACGTCAGTGACGTCGGCTCCCGGCAGGGGGCGCGTACTCGCGCATTTCTCGGGGGAGCAACTGTTTTGAGGTGGACGCTATGCGGAGGAAGCCTGGGGGAGAGCGCGCAGGTGATCGCGCATCTTGGCGTTTAGGATGATGAGGAGCTTGCGCATCGCAGCCACGAGCGCGACTTTCTTCATCTTTCCCTTCGCGAGCAGTCGGGCGTAGAAGGCGCGGATGACGGGATTGTGCCGTGTTGCCACCAAGGTGGCCATGTAGAGAGGAGCCCGGACGGTGGCCCGACCGCCCCAGATGCTCCGACGACCGCTGGACTTGCCGCTGTCTTGATTGAGCGGCGCAACGCCGACGAGTTTGGCGATCTTCTTTCGGTTGAGGGTTCCGAGCTCGGGCAGCTCGGCCAGCAAGGTCATAGACGTGATGCGCCCCACGCCAGGCAGCGATTCGAGTAGCTGGACCTGGACATCCCAGGCCGGACAGTTGCGCAGGCCGGTTTCGATGTCCTTGTCCGTGTTGCGAAGCTGGGCCTTCAACCAATCGATGTGGCTCTTGATGCTGCGTCGGACCTTTTTCGTGGCTTGGTGAAACCGGTTCTTTTCGGCGACGAGCATTTCGTTCAATTGACGACGACGAGCGAGGAGCTCTTGGAATTCTCGGGTCGTTTCATCGACCAACGGTCGCACTTCGGGCCGGACGCGCTCGGCGAACAGGGCGAGCATTCGAGCGTCGACTTCGTCGGTTTTCTCGAGCTTTCCAAGGGCTTTTGCGAAGTCTCTCGCCTGACGCGGATTGACGGCCACAGCGGGTACTTCCGCAGCCAGGAGCGCTGTGAGCACACGGCGCTGATAGCCGCCCGTAGCTTCCAAGACGACCCGTTCGACGTCCCCGTCGCGCAGCCACGCTACCAGTTTCGCGATGCCGTCTTCGTCGTTCGTGTACCGCGTCGACCCGGCTTCGCCCGCTACGGCAACGTCCAAGTGCGCCTTGCTGACATCGATTCCTACGCTTCGTTTCACCATCCTCAGCTCGCTTTCTACCGCGGGCTGCTCCGGCTCCGCTCAACCTTGCGTGATACGGGCGCTTCGGCCCAGGCAACTGTTCGAGCACTACCGGAGCGCCGAGCCTGGCGACCTTGCTCCCCCACGGGCGGGTTGGCCCAAGGGGCTGTCGATC
>QHZO01000014.1:16380-19644 GCA_003224695.1 Acidobacteriota bacterium | reverse complement strand
CGACGAGCGCTTTGCCCAACTGAAAGGGCAGTTCGACGTCAAGCTGGGCCTGACGCAGTCGGAGCTGGCCCGCGCGCGTACGCTCGCCACCCAGATCCAGGCGCAGCAAAAGGCGGCGGTCGCCAATCTCAATAACGAGCTTTCGAAGAAAGCAAGCACCGAGGACGTCAGTAAGGCCTCTGCCGACGCCGACACCAAGATTGGCGCGCTCTCAACCGATTTGGCGGGAACGAAGAAAGATCTGACCGACGCCCTGACCGGGACCAAAGGCGAGCTCTCCGGCGCCATCGCGCGCACCCACGACGAGCTGGTGGAGCTGGCCCACAAATCCGACCGGGATTATTTCGAATTCACGCTGCCTCGCCGGGGGGCGCGGCAGAAAGTCGGTTCGGTGATGCTGATCCTCCGCAAGACCAACCCTAAGAAGAACCAGTTTACGCTGGGGATTGTTTCCGACGACCAGACGACGGAGCGCAAAGACAAGTCTGTCAACGAGCCGCTTTATTTCCTGGCGCGCGGCGCTTCCTCGCCCCTGGAGCTGGTGGTCAATAAGCTGGCAAAGGAATCCATCAGCGGCTACATCAGCACTCCGAAGGGATTCTTCGCGAGCGTCCCCAACGTGCTTCAGGCGCGGCCGGAATCTTAAGGCCGGCCCAATCGCCCCTCAAATCTGAAATCTCCGATTCGTCATCTGACGTCTGAGGTTTGAAATCGGAAGTCTGAAATCTGCGATTTGACGTCTGAGGTCTGAGATTTGAAATCTGAGATCTGGAATCTGCCCTTAAAGGTCCTGGCCGCATAGGGCGCGCGGTCTTCGTGCACTGTCAAGTGAAGGAACTCGCGGACAGCAGCGAATGGGGGAATTCTCGGAGAGGGGAATTCTCGGAAGGTGGAATTCTGGGAGAGGGGAATTCTCGGAGAACAGATTTAGCGGGCTGTGGAGACCCCGGAGCGGAGAGACTCCGGGACGTGCCGGCGAAGCATTTCCGCCAGTTGATCGTAGGAAGAAAGGCCCACCACCGTCTCGGCAACCTGTCCGTCGCGGAAAAGCATCAGCGTGGGGATGGAGCGGACGGCGTAACGGCCCGCCACTTCGGGAAGCTCGTCCACATTGACTTTTGCAAAGGTAAAATCGTTCTCGAAACTCCGGGCCAGTTTCTCAAACGTGGGCGCGAGCATCCGGCAGGGGCCGCACCACTCCGCCCAAAAATCCACCAGCACCGGCTTGGCGCTGGTTTCCACTTGTTTCCAGTCTCCGTCTTTTAAGTGTAGAATTTCCGCCATGCTGTAACCTCGTCTTCAATCCTCTTAGATGTCCGACCGCACAAAACGATTCGCGCCGGCTTGGCGCTCGCGCGGCTGGTGTTGCGCTTCATGACGCCGCTTGGAACAAATTCGCCTGCCTCTCGAAAGCCTCCCTCACGGGCTCCTTTCTGACGAACTCTTGCGCGAACGCGCTAAGATGAGGCCTCCCCTCGGGGCCGGGGGCTAATGTCCGCGAGATCGAAGGACTATCACCGCGAGCTCGAACGCCTTCAAGACCAAATCGTCGCCTGCCGGAAGTGTACGCGGCTCATCCGTTATTGCCGCCAAGTGGCGCGGGAAAAGCGCCGGATGTTTCGCCAGTGGGAATACTGGGGACGCCCGCTCCCGAGCTTCGGCGACCCGGAAGCAGAGCTTTTGATCGTCGGTCTCGCGCCCGCGGCGCACGGCGGGAATCGCACGGGCCGCATGTTCACGGGAGACCGCTCCGGCGATTTCCTTTACCGCGCTCTTTACGAGGCAGGCTTTGCCAGCCAGCCGGTTTCTCGCTCGCGCGACGATGGGCTCCGCCTTAAGAACTGCTACATCACGGCCTCCCTGCGCTGCGCCCCGCCCAAGAACCGGCCTCGCCCCGAGGAGCTCGCGAACTGCCAGCCTTATCTTCTCCGCGAGCTCGCGCTTCTCCGCCGCGTTCGCGCCGTGCTGGCGCTTGGGAAGACTGCCTTCGACACTTATCTTCGGACTGTTTGGCGCCCCGAGGTTTTCCCGCCGCGCTCTCAGTTCAAGTTTTCCCACGGGGGAAGTTTCGCGCTGCCCGACGGGCTGCCGCGGTTGTTTGCTTCTTACCATCCCAGCCAGCAAAATACGCAAACGGGCAAACTTACGCCCGGCATGATGCGCTCGGTGCTCGAAGACATTCGGCGGTACTTCGCCCAATGTGCCGGCGCAAGGTCGAAGGCAGAGCCGTGAGTCCGTCAGCCGACGGATCGAAAGGCGGGAATGACTGGCGTTCCGAAAGGGATCCCTTCCCAAATGACACCATCACCCGCACCTGCGGATTCCTTCCATGGCGTGTAACTGGCTGGTAAGATAATAAAGCTCAAAAGAGACAAGCGGTCGGCTGCGTGCCGCTTGCAAGGCCGTGGTCATGCGCTCGCGCCTGAGTCTCCTCATCCTCGCCTTTCTCGTCCCCATTATCGGCACGCCTCGCGAAAAGGCTGAGGTCTGGACGCGTGTCCGTAGTCCACATTTCACCGTCATCTCAAACGCCGGTGCGAAGGCAGCGAGCCACGCCGCGGGCCAGCTCGAGCGTTTGCGCAACGTCTTCCATCAGGCTCTGGCCGGCAAGCCGACCGACCCGGCTCTGCCCATCGTGGTGCTGGCTGCCAAAGACGAGAAGACTTTTCGGACGCTCGTGCCCGAATCGTGGCTCACGAAAGGCCAATTGCGGCGGGCGGGAATGTTCATTCGCGCCCCGGAAAAGAATTACGTCCTTCTGCGGCTCGACGTCGAGACCGAGAACCCCTACGAAACGATCTATCACGAATACACGCACACCTTAGTGCGTCAGTCGGAGACCGACGTCCCGCTCTGGCTTGACGAAGGTTTGGCGGAGTTTTACGCCAATTCGAAAATCTTCCCCAAGGAGGCCGAACTTGGCCTTCCAAGCTCCGCTTACGTCCTGCTCCTTCGGCAGACGGCGTTGCTGCCGCTTCAGAAGCTCTTCGCCGTGGATTACTCGTCGCCGTATTACAACGAAGAAACCAAAGGCAGCATCTTCTACGCCGAATCCTGGGCGCTGACGCATCTCCTCATGGTGCGTGGTTTCGGCCAGAGCCCCGGCCCCATCCAGAATTTCCTTAACCTCCTCCACTCGGGCGCCGAACCTAACGAGGCCGCCCGGCAGGCGTTCGGAGACCTGGCCAAGCTTCAGAAGAACCTCGGAAACTATGTCCATCGGGCCGATTTCCATTTCGTTCGACTCAAGGCCGCCACCGTCGT
>QHZO01000014.1:0-16340 GCA_003224695.1 Acidobacteriota bacterium | reverse complement strand
GCGGTGCTCGGCGAAGCCCTGAAGGACGACCCGCAAAACGCCGATGCCGCCACCTCCATGGGCTACCTTGAACTTCGCCAGGATCACCTCGAAGAAGCGCGGAAGTGGTTCACACAAGCTGTACGGCTCGACGCCCGCAGCACCTACGCGCACTACTACTACGCCACGATGCTGATGGAATCCTCTCGAGGCGCGCGGCCGCCCGACGAGGTTGAGAAAAGTCTCCGGACAGCCATCGCCATTGATCCCTCGTTCGCTCCCGCCTATAGCGCGCTGGCGGCTTTCTACGCCCAGCGCGGGGAGAATCTCGAGGAAGCCCGGCGGCTCGGCGTTCAGGCCGTTCAACTCGAGCCCTCCGTCCTGGCGTTCCGACTGAACGTCTCGATGGTGCTCCTGCGCATGGAGCGGCCCGACGACGCCATTCGTGTCCTCGAGGCCGCCCTGAAGATCGCCAAAACTCCGGCCGAAACCGAAGAGGTCAACGTGCGTCTGGAGAGCGCGCGACGGTATCAAGAGGCCCTTGCCAGCCGCCGAACCTCGCCCGAAAATCCCGCCACCGGGGCGCCGAGATTGAGAAGACGGAGCGGCGAATCGCCGCCTGAAAACTCGGAGACTCCCCCGGCGCTCCGGAGACGCACCGGTGAGACCTCGCCCGCAGAGTCCGAGTCCACCGCGGCCGCTCCGAAGAAGGCCCCCGCGCACGGCCCGCGCGATATGATGTCCGGCAAGATCACCGAAGTGAATTGCTTGCTTCCATCCCATATGGATTTAACCCTGACCAGCCGGTCCGGTGCGGTGCATCTGCACTCCGAGAATTTCTTCCAAGTCGAATACTCGGCTGTCGGCTTTACCCCGGAAGGGGTGCTTAAACCCTGCACAGACCTTCAGGGCCGGCGCGCCCGCATTCACTTCTACGACCTGAAGGGCCGGCCGAATGAAGGCGAACTCATCTCGATCGAACTCGAAAAGTAGCGCCGGGCTTCAGCCCGGCAAGTTCCGCCCTGAAGGGCGGCGCTACGTTCAAATGAGGACACCACTCAATTTTTTGACAGCTTACGGCCGCTGTGTGAAGATAGGCGCGGACTAATCTTGTGCGCCGGGAAACATTAACCCGCTGGCTCCTCGCCGCTCTCCTGCTGTTATTCATATTAGGCCCGCTATTTTCCAACGGCATTGACCTCATCGTGGACTGGTTGTGGTTCAAGCAGGAGGGCTTCGCCGTCATCTACAAAACCATTCTCCAAGCCCAGATTCGGCTGAGCGGCTACGCGGGTGTGGGCTTCATGGCCGTGCTGGCGGTGAATCTTTGGGCGGCGCAGGCTCTCTCCCGCCGGAACCGCATGCGGGTTTACGACGAAGTTGTGGAGCTCCCGGTTCTCGGCCGGGTCAGCTCGGCATTGCGCGGAGCGGTTTGGGTCGGGATGCTCGTGGTGGGCTATTTCGTCGGCCAGTGGGCGATGTCGCACTGGTCCGACTACTTGCTCGCCACGCACGCACAGGCAACCGGCACCGAAGACCCGTTGTTCGCCGTGGCCGCCGTCATCGCGTGCGCCATCAGCGCAACATTTATGTATTTCATCGAGGGCGGGGTCTGGATCACACCGCGCGGGGCGACCATGGTGCCCGCAGCACGGTCGCACTTGCTCGTGCTCGGCGGATTGCTGTTTGTGCTCATCGCCTATCGCTTCAAGCTGGCGGAGTATTCGCTGCTTTTTTCACCGCGCGGCGTGCTGTACGGCGCAGGCTACACGGAGGTCAACGCCAGCCTGCCGGTCATCAACATTCTGATCGTGTTGTCGCTGGCCACCACGCTGGCATTCCTGGCCGGGGCGTTTCAGGGGGGAAGGCTCCGGCTCGCCGCCTGGGCTGTAGCCACGCTCGCCCTCGTCGGATTCCTCGGCGGAAGCGTTTATCCCGAACTCATCCAGCGCTTCGTCGTCGCGCCGAATGAGATTGACAAAGAGCAACCTTACATCCGCAGCGCCATCGAGTTTACGCGCCAGGCCTACGCGCTCGACCGGTTTGAAGAGCGCGAGTTTTCCGTGGGCGAGGACTTGACGCTCGCCGACATCAAGAAAAATGACGCGACCATGCGCAACATCCGACTCTGGGACCACAAACCGCTGCTCACCACCTTCGCGCAGCTCCAGGAATTGCGCCCTTACTACGATTTCGAGGCCGTGGACAACGACCGCTACTGGATCCACGGCACGTATCGCCAGGTGTCGCTTTCGCCCCGCGAGCTCTCCTCGCGCAACCTTCCCCGAAGCGGCTGGATCAACGAACACCTGCTCTACACGCACGGCTACGGGCTTTGCATGAGCCCTGTCAACGAGTCCACGCCCGACGGCCTTCCAGCTTTTTTCATTAAAGACATTCCACCCGTTTCTTCGGTTCCCATCGGCGTCACGCGGCCTGAAATTTATTTCGGAGAAACGGCCAACGACTACTGCTTCGTCCATACGCATCAGCAGGAATTTGATTATCCCGCCGGCGACCATGACATTTATGCGACGTATAAGGGCGAGGGCGGCCTGCCGCTCGGAGGCTTGCTGCGACGGCTGCTCTTCGCGCTGAAGTTCGGCGAAAAAAATATCTTTTTTTCAACCGACCTCGGCCCGGACAGCCGCTTGATGCTTTATCGCCAGACTCGGGCTCGCGTCGGCCGCCTTCTCCCCTTCCTGGTCTTCGACCGTGACCCCTACATGGTCGTCCGCGACGATGGCTCGCTCGTCTGGATGCTCGACGGTTACACCACCTCCGAGATGTATCCCTACTCGGAGCCCTTCGGCGAGATGGGCAACTACATCCGCAATTCCGTCAAGGCCACCGTCAGCGCCTACGACGGCCACGTGCGCTATTATGTGAGCGATCCCGAGGACCCGCTCATTCAAGCCTGGTCGCGCATCTTTCCGGGAATCTTTCTTCCCTTCGACTCGATGCCCAAGGACTTGCGCGCGCATGTGCGCTATCCCGAGGATTTCTTCTCCATTCAAGCCAGCATGTACGCGGTTTTTCATATGCGCGACCCGCGGGTTTTTTACAACAAGGAAGACTTGTGGCGCGTGGCCAACTCGAACGCGCGCGGCGGCGAATCGGCGATGAGCCCCTATTACACCATCATGAAGCTCGCCGAAGTGGGTAAGACCGAAGAGTTTATCCTTATGGTGCCGTTCACGCCCGCCCGCAAGGACAACATGATCGCCTGGATGGCCGCGCGTTGCGATGTGCCGAATTACGGAAGGGTTCTGGTCTTCACTTTCCCCAAGCAGAAACTCGTCTTTGGCCCGCAGCAGCTCGAATCGCGCATTGACCAAGACCCGGCCATCTCGCAGGCGCTGACGCTGTGGGGGCAGGGCGGCTCGAGTGTGATTCGTGGGACGCTGCTGGTGATTCCCGTCAACAATTCGGTCCTCTACATCGAGCCCCTTTACCTCGCCGCGTCGGCGGGCGGCGGGCTGCCGCAATTGAAACGGGTCATCGTCTCCTACACCGATCAGGTGGTGATGGAGCCCACGTTCGACGACGCGCTGGCGCGCATCTTCGGCGGCGCCGTCTCGACCGCCGCCGCCGCCCCGACCCCGCCGGGCGGGATAACGCCCGGCGCGAAATCTTCAGCCGCTCCCCCCGCCGACATTCAATCGCTCATCAAAGAAGCCGGCCAGCACTACGACCGCGCGCAGCAACTTCTTCGCCAGGGCGACTGGGCCGGTTACGGCGAGGAAATGAAAAAGCTCGGCGAGGTGCTGAATAAACTCGCCGCACAACAGAAGTAGCGAGTAATTCCCTCCGCTAAAAGTCCGTATCACAGTTAGCCGCGGCCCTCCGCCTCAAGCTCCTCGATGGTGCGCGGCCAATCTTTTTTCAATAGGCGGGAGAGAGAGCGGTCGGCGAGAAGCTTCCCGCCCGTCTGGCAGCGCGGGCAGTAATTCGTTTCATTCTCGGCGTAACGAATCCGTTGCACCTTTGTGCCGCAGCGCGGGCAGGGCTTGCCAAATCGCCCGTGCACTGCCATCCCTTCACGAAACGCCGTGACTTTCTCCGGAAATCCTTGCGCGGCTTCCTGACGCAGCTTCCCGATCCATTCCAAAAGCGTCTCGCGCGTGGCGTCAAAAAGACGCCGGATTTCTTCCGTGCTCATCCGATTCGTCAGGGCCACGGGCGAAAGGCCTGCGCGGTGAAGAATCTCATCCGAGTAGGCGTTGCCGATGCCGCTGAAAAGGTGCGGGTCGCTCAAGGCCCGCTTCAGCGTGTGGTTCGCCGAGGTGAGCCGCTCTCGAAACGCCGCGAGATCTGCCTCGAAGACTTCGAGACCGCCCGGGTCGAGAGCCCCAAGTCCTTCCGCGCCTTCGACCACGTGAAGCGATGCCCGCCTCTTCGAACCCGCCTCGGTCAGCACCAGGCTACCGTTCGCAAAATCGAAAGCCGCGAGCGTGCCCCTTCGACCGAGCTTGAACCCCGGAGAGCGCCAGTGAAGCCGGCCGGCAATCATCAGGTGCAGGACAAGCCAAAGATCGTCGTCGAGCCCAATGGCGATTCGCTTCCCGATGCGCCGCACGCTCGCCACACGCTTGCCCGCGGCGGCTTCGAGTGGCGGCCTCACGGTGCGCAGTAAGAAAGGGCTTGCCAGCCTTGCCCGCTCAAGCCTTTGGCCTACGATCCGCGCCTCCAAGGCCTCGATGTAGATGAGAATGTCAGGAAGTTCGGGCATGCGCCGGCATGATGCCACGCATCGGAGCATGGGGCAAATCGCGGACAAGCCTTCGAGCAGGCAAGAGGCTGGACACTACCAGGCTGATGAAAAATAGACGCACGCTGTCATTCCGAGGAGTCCGTCGGCTGGCGGAGACGACGAGAAATCTCGCAAGGCCTCTATTCACAGAGCGAGATTCCTCTCCGTCAGCTGACGGACCGGAATGACAGTTGTCCGAAGCGTTTTTCGTCAGCCTGCTAGGGTGGAAACTACAGCGCGCCCGCTGCGTTGATCGCGCTCGACGGGTCGGCGGCGGCTGAGCCCCGGTCCACGTGGCGAATAGTTCCCTGCTTGTCCAGCACGTAGGTAACGCGCTTGGCAAGTCGGAAAATGCTCAGAGCGCCGTACTGCCGCGCCACAACCCGCTTCTGATCAGAGAGAAAAGGGAAAGTCGCCCCGAGCTTGGCCCTGAATCCCTTGTTCGTCTCGGGCTTGTTGATGCTGACCGCCAACACTTGCGTGTTCCATTTTTCCAGCGCGGCGAAACCATCCTGGTACGCCTGAAGCTCGTGCGTTCAAGTGGGGGTGTTGGCGAGAACGAAGAAGGCCAGGATGACTTTCTTGCTGCCCAGGAAATCGGCGAGCCGAACCCCGCGCCCATCCTGGTCAGGCAATTCGAAATCCGGAGCGCGGTCACCGACGCGTAGCGGCATCTGTTCGCGAGGCGGAGTCCCTGTGCCTCGGCCTCCGCCTGCTGGTCNNGCGGCGCCGGCGCCGCTCGGGTCAATCGCTTCCTTGCCCTTCTGGATGTATTGAATCACTCCGTCCTTGTCCACGACGAACGTCGTCCGATTCGCAAAACCCTGATCGGGGTTGAGGACCCCATACTCCTCAGAGACCTTGCGCTGAAAATCGCTGAGGAGTGGAAACTTGATTCCGTTCTGCTCGGCAAAAACTTTATTGGCGGGCGCGCTGTCTACGCTGATTCCGAAGACCGCCACGTCTTTCTTCTCGAAGTTGGCGATATCAGCCTGATACGCCTTCAGTTCCGCCGTTCAACCTCCCGTGAATGCCAGGACGTAAAACGCCAGGATCACGTTCTTTTTGCCGAGATAGTCGCTTAACTTCACGTCCTTCCAATTTGTGTCCTTGAGCGTGAAATCGGGCGCCTTGTCGCCGACCTTTAACTCCGCCGCGCGGGCGAGCGGCGACAAGATGGCAGTGAACAAACTTGCGAGCAATAGGAGACGCACAAGCTTCGCCACAGGACCCCCTCCAAATCAACGTGCCGTCACAAAACGGGGGGATTATAACCTCAGGACAGTTGAAGGGGGCAAGCTATTTTTGAGATATCAATGAAAGCAAGCCAGTGACTCCTTGACTGAGGCAACCGGCGCAAAGAAAAACTAACCCCCATATACGCGCTCCGTGATTGGCCAGAACTGCCGATTCACCGCAGTCAATCTATGTAAGTTGTTCATAAAAAATCACAAATAAATGTTGACAACGATACGCTAAGGCTTTACAGTAACGATCCTCACGGAGGCGTGAGACACTGGCATTGGCTGGCGAAGCTGGCCATATTCCGTGTACGAGGCCTGCCGGAGGGCGATTGTCGGCCATACTAGACAGGGTGTAAAGGCAACGACAAGCAACCTATGTAGACGTAACAAGTTGTATTTACATACTTTATTTTTTAAAATAAATACATGCTAATATGTAACTCAGGTTTTGTGCTACGCATCTAAAGCTTGGAAGGTAGACAGAGTGGGTAACTAAATTCAGAGGCGAAAAAGGAGGGCAATTCGATGGCAATCGTCCGATGGGAACCATTTCGGGAGCTGGTGAGCACGCAAGACAGGCTAAACCGGCTTTTCAACGACACATTCTCGCGGTTTTTTGATGAAGGAGACGGCACTTCGCTCAGGGCTTGGGCGCCGCCCGTGGACGCCTACGAGACCGACCAGAGCGTAGTGCTCAAGGCGGAGCTTCCAGGTATTAAACCGGAGGACGTGGAAATTCGCGTCGAAGACGGCACGCTGTACCTAAAAGGCGAGCGGAAGTTCGAGAAAGAAGTGAAGGAAGAGAGTTATCACCATATCGAGCGCTCCTATGGCAACTTCGTCCGCTCGTTCCCGCTGCCCAATTCTGTGAACGCGGATGAGGCCAAGGCCGAGTACAAGGACGGCGTGCTGACGCTGACCATGCCCAAGCGCGAGGAAGCGAAGCCGAAGTCCATCAAGATCCTGGCGACCAAGAACTGACGCGCGAAACTGAAGTGGTCAATTCAAGCCGCGCCGCGGCAAACTGAACTCCGGCGCGGCTTTTTTCTTGACAGCCGCGCGCCGCTTCGCGCGGCGACTGGCCGGGTGATCTCAACGGCGCATTGTCCGTACGCAAGCCCCTTCGCCGAGGGGCGGCGTTTGGACTTTTGCGATGGGGGTATATCATCGGAAAATTCAAAATGAAGGTTTTCGAATGGCGACGCGATTCGACAAATTCACGGTAAAGGCGCAGGAAGCGGTGCAGGCGACCGAGGAGCTTGCCGGCCGCTACGGCAACCAGCAGCTCGAGCCGCTGCACCTGATGCTGGCGCTGGTCGAGCAACCGGAGGGGACGGTTGCGGCGATTCTGGCCCGCCTGGGCATCCAGCCCCGAGCGGTCGCAAGCGAAGCCGAGAAATTGCTCGACGCACTTCCCAAACTGGGCGGCGCGTCCGAGCATTATCTGTCGCCCGCTTTGAAGCAAATCCTCGACCGCGCGGCGAAAGAGGCCGAGCCGTTCAAGGATGAGTTCGTCTCAACCGAGCACCTCATCCTCGCCCTCGCCGCGCAAACCTCCGACCCCGCCGGCCGCTTGCTCGCACGTCTCGGGGTGACCCACGACGCGATTCTCAAGGCGCTGGTGGCGGTGCGCGGGACGCAGCGCGTCACGGACTCGAACCCCGAGGCCAAGTACCAGGCGCTCGAACGTTACGCGCGCGACCTGACGGAACTTGCCCGGCGCGGCAAGCTCGACCCGGTCATCGGCCGCGACGAAGAGATCCGCCGGGTCATTCAGGTGCTTTCGCGCCGCACCAAAAACAACCCCGTGCTGATTGGCGAGCCGGGCGTCGGCAAGACGGCCATTGTCGAGGGGATTGCCGGGCGCATCGTTTCGGGCGATGTCCCCGAGACCCTGAAGTCCAAGCGCCTTGTCGCGCTCGACTTGGGGGCTTTAGTTGCAGGCTCGAAATACCGTGGCGAGTTCGAGGACCGCCTGAAGGCGGTGCTTAAGGAAATTGAAGAATCGAATGGGCGGATCATTCTCTTCATAGACGAGCTCCACACGCTCGTGGGGGCTGGCGCCGCCGAAGGGGCGATTGACGCTTCCAACATGCTCAAGCCCGCGCTCGCCCGGGGCGACTTGCGCTGCATCGGCGCCACCACGCTCAACGAATACAAGAAACACATCGAAAAGGACGCCGCGCTCGAGCGCCGGTTCCAGCCCGTGCTGGTCGGCCAGCCCTCGGTTGAAGACACCATCGCCATCCTGCGCGGGCTCAAAGAGCGCTACGAAGTCCATCACGGCGTGCGCATCAAGGATTCCGCCATTGTCGCCGCTGCGGTGCTCTCGAACCGCTACATCTCCGACCGCTTCCTGCCCGACAAGGCGATTGACCTCATTGACGAAGCGGCCTCGGGCCTGCGCATCGAAATTGACTCCATGCCCGCCGAGATTGACCGGATTGAACGACAAGTCACGCAGCTCGAAATCGAGCGCCAAGCGCTCAAGAAGGAAGACGACCCCGCCTCGAAGGAGCGGCTCACCACGGTTGAAAAGGAAGTGGCGGTGCTCGGCGAGCAATCCGACCGGCTGAAATTGCGCTGGAAGGCCGAGAAGGAAATCATCACGCGCATCCGCAGCCTCAAGGAACAAATTGAGCAAGCGAAGATGGACGAGCAGAAGGCGACGCGCGAAGGCGACTTGAACCGCGCCGCGAAGATCCGCTACGGCGACCTGGTGGCGCTCGAAAAGCAACTTGGCGCGGCCAACACGGAGCTTGAAAAACTCGGCAAAGGCTCGCGCATGCTCAAAGAAGAAGTGGACGAGGAAGACGTGGCGCGGATCGTCTCCAAGTGGACGGGCATTCCGCTGTCGAAGATGCTGGAAGGCGAGGTGGAGAAGCTCGTCAAGATGGAGGATCGCCTGCGCCTGCGCGTGGTGGGCCAGGACGACGCACTGCGGTTGGTCGCGAACGCCGTGCGCCGCAGCCGCGCCGGGCTCTCGGACTCCAGGCGGCCCATCGGCTCATTCATCTTTCTCGGGCCGACGGGCGTCGGCAAGACGGAACTGGCGCGAGCGCTCGCCGAGTTTCTTTTCGACGACGAGCGCGCGATGGTGCGGCTCGACATGTCTGAGTACCAGGAGCGTCACACGGTCGCGCGTCTGATTCGACGAAATCGAAAAGGCGCACCCGGATGTGTTCAACATCCTGCTCCAGATTCTCGACGACGGCCGCTTGACCGACGGCAAAGGCCGCACCGTGGATTTCAAAAACTCCGTCATCATCATGACGTCGAACCTCGCCGGAGCCGAAATTCGCGAGGCGGTGGGAAACACCGACACGCGTGGCGGGGCCCTTCAGGGCGGAAAGATTTCTGAAGAGCTTCGTAAACGCATTCACGAGGAATTGCTCCAGCACTTCCGGCCGGAATTCGTCAATCGCGTGGACGAAATTGTGATCTTCAACCCGCTTGGGAAGGGTGAGCTCGGGAAGATCATCGAGCTGCAGCTTGCGAACCTCCAGCATATGCTCGCCGAGCGGAAGATTCAGATTGAGCTGACGGACAAGGCTCGCGAGCTTATCGCCCGCGAAGGCTACGACCCGCAGTTCGGGGCGCGTCCTCTGAAGCGCGCCATCCAGCGGCTGATTCAAGACCCGCTGGCCATGAAAATCCTGGACGGCGAAATCCATCCTGGCGATACGCTCGAAGTGGACGCGGACTTGAAAAAAGGCGAAATGACCTTCGCGCGCCCCTCGGCCAAAGCCGCCCAGCGATAATTTGTAGCGCAGGGCCCGCTGTTCGGCCCTGCGGCTTTTCGATTCTTTTCGATAAAGAACTGGAAGTGCCGCAGCGCCGCACAGCAGGCACTGCGGTACAAAAGCCGCTGTTCGGCCCTGCGGCTTTTCGATTAGTTTGGATAAAGAGCTGGAGGTAAGTGAAGCGGTTCACAGATTGAAGGAGGCTGAAATGTACGTTTATTACTTCGGGGAAGGCGCGATCCTCCGGGCGAAGACGCCGGGGATACTCCCCGACCATCTTGGTATCGCGGGCCGCCGACGCCTTCATGGAGTGCAGGAAGTCATCCACAGCCGTCCGCCGTTCGGTGTACAGGTTACAACCTTGGAGGAATTCGCAAAGGGGCGCCACGTGGAGGCCGTTTGTTTGCCCGATTCGCCCGAGCACGGACAAGAAGTTCTGGCCCGCGCCTACTCCCAGATCGGACGACCATGGACTCTCACCGGCAACTGCGAGCATTTCGCCTCTTGGGCCTTCTCCGGGGGACCAGACAGCCCTCAACTGAGGGAATACATCGCGGGCGCTTGTGCGTTCGTGCTGGTGGCTGCTGTGCTCACGCGGAATGGCAGGTGAATTTGCCCGAAAGGAGCAAAACGTGCTCCCGAGCGTTGCACTTTGGAAGGGCTAAGGCGATCCTCCGCTCTTATACATACTTATCATCTGGAAGCTCGAAGGAACCCGGAGTCCCGATTGTAATCTGGAAGGTCCTTAATTCCAGGTTAGGGATCGGTACAATTGCATACGCGAGATTCCTGTCGACCTTTCCCACAACAATGATCCCGCGCACGACCTGCCGCCGCGTTGCAACGTGGGTTCTTATGTAGCCCATGTATCTCGTGGTCTGATCTACGACTTCGCTTGTCTTACCGCCAAAACTCTTCAGCTCGACCACCACTGGGTTCCCGTGCGTGTCTTCGCAGAGAAGATCGATCCGCCCCACCGGTGTTGCGTACTGTCTTTTGACCAAGCGCAATCCCTCTTCCACCAGATCGAGCCTTTCCGCAACCAGTGACTCGATATCCCTCTCGTAGATGCCTTCCGTTAGTGCAGGAGGTCCGGGCCTCAACTGCAACCTGCGGGTCTCGGGCCCAATGACCTTTGGTCCATGCCCCCGGTCGAACAGCCCAAGTGCCAGGTGACCAGAGCGGGAGAAGGTATCGGAACGTCCAGCCAGCATCACGGACATCCAATACTCAGGAACCGGGCTTGCTGCGGGCAAGATCGCGAGATCGCGCGCCTGCCGAGCAATTTCTCTAACATCAACGTAGCCGCGCGGAGTCCCCGGAGAACCCAAGATTTTCATCGCTGCGGCGACATAACCACGCTTGGGCAGTGGGGTATGCGGCTTTCGCTTTCTCAATTTGAAGGACGGGTATTCTCTAACGACGAGTTCGCTCGTCGCGCTCTTGGCTGCTTTGTACAACTCCTGTCCCAAAAGGTGGCGACCCATCCGGAGGGGGCGGAGCTTCAGGGCCATGTCCACCAGAGTGGACACGTCCTTCGGCGAACCAGTGTCCGACAATATCTGGCTCGCGCTCTCCATGAACGCGCCGGAGACTCTTATTTTCTCAATCGCTCGAACGCGGGGACGCATGCCGGGAGGAGTTTCGTTCGACCAATCTCAGTTGTCAAGAGAGGAACAGCTGTATTGCGTGGCCTTGTAACGAAGGGAGCCGCAGTTTCGGGTGATCCAAACGAGAGAGACGCCCTTCTTGGGGCGCGCCCAAGGCCGCCACTGGATAAAGGATTCGGGAGCCTCGCCGGGTCATGAGTGCTAGAATATCTAACATCGGGGGCACGGAGGTAGCTGCTTGAAAATCAAAGTTGTGGTCCATTAAGCTGAAGAGGGCGGCTATTGGGCCGAGGTCCCCGCCATCGAAGGCTGCGCCACGCAGGGCGAGACGATGGACGAGTTGATGGCCAATGTCCGCGAAGCTATTGAGGCCTGCCTCTCAGTTGAGGTGGATGAGCCCGAGTCCACGAGCCGAGACAAGGTTCTGGAAATCGCTCTATGAGGCCGGTCTCCGGCAAAGAGCTTGCCCGCGCCTTGGAGCGCCACGGCTGGCAGCTTCTTCGCATTCATGGAAGTCATCACGTCTACGGAAAACCTGGAAGCATCGCCCGCCTCTCCATCCCAATCCACGGGAGCAAACCTCTGAAAATTGGGCTGGCCAAGCATCTGATGAAGCTAGCGGAACTCGAGGAAGCTGACCTCGTTTAGCAGAGCAGATTAATCGAATTCGCGTTTGGGAGGAGTCTGTTCCAAGCCGACGCGGCCGGAGACGATGTCCGCCCGGAAGTAGCTTTCGCCGCGAATGGGCGCGCCGGCGAGGCGCCGGAGCATGGCGATTTGGCCGACGTGCGTGAGCGCGTCCGCGACGGGGCCTTGGAAGAGCTTCTCGACAGGCGCTTCGAGCGGGGAATCCGAGGCGAGGTAAGTGTCAAAGGCTTGGAGGGAAGCAAAGAATCTGCGAACTCCTTCCTCCCAACTAAGGGATGGACCGTTGTGCCATTCTTCCTTGCCGCGAGCGATGGAAAGCGCCCAATCCATCAAGTCTGCCAGGTGCGTGAGGATTTGCCCGGCGGATCGTGAAGTTTCCGCCGGCCGAAATTCCGAAAAGTGCGCGGGCGCCCCGCGCAGCGCTTTGCCAGCTCGATAAGCGAGCGTCGCTACTGTATGCCGCAGCAGGTCCCGGGCCTGGTCGGCATTCGGCTTCTGCATTTCCTGTGTCATACGCTCTCCCTCCTCGGACGGCTTGTGAATGCGCCGGCGGCGCCATTTATCGGCCTGCGTCGGCATGATGTAGAGGCGGCTTCACGCCGCTACGTGGCGAGGTGAACTCGCCGCTACGCACCCGAAATTACCCATCATCCATTTTTCTGGTGCGTTTCATCCGCAAAATGTACATCATATGGGGCCAGCTCGAGCAGCGGGGAGAAAATAATGGTCGAAAAGAAAACCATCTTGGTGACCGGCTCCACTGGAGCGCAAGGCGGCGGAGTTGCGAAGCACCTGCTTAAGAGCGGGCGCTACACGGTTCGATGCCTGACGCGAAACCCCAATTCCGACAAGGCGAACGCGTTGAAGCTGGCTGGAGCGGAAGTGCGCCGCGGAAACTTCGATGACCCGGCAAGCCTAAGCGAGGCCATGGAAGGCTGCTGGGGCGTGTTCGGGGTCACCAATTACTGGGAACACTTCGCCAAGGAGCTTTCCCAGGGCATCAACCTCGTCGACGCCGTCAAGAAGGCGAAGGTTCCGCATTTCATCTTCAGCTCCCTTCCTTCTGCCAAGAAGATCACAAAGGGTAAGATCGAAGTGCCCCATTTCGACACGAAGGGCCAGATTGTGGAGCATGCCCGCAAGCGCAAGCTTGGGGCGACGTTGGTCAGCGTGGCGTTTTACTTTGAGAACTTTATTAATTTCTTCCCGCCGCAAAAGCAAGCCGACGAAAGCTACGCCTTCGCCTTTCCGCAGGGGGATGTGCCGCTCGCGGGCGTGGCCGTCGAAGACGTGGGCGGCGTGGTTGCGTCCATCTTCCAGAATCCCCCGGCGTTCAAGAACAAGACGGTCGGCATCGTGGGCGACGACTTGCCGTGCGCCGAGTACGCGGCCATCATGTCGCGAGTGCTTGGCAAGAAAGTAGTTTATAACCACATGCCGCGCGAACAGTACGCTCAGCTCGGTTTTCCGGGGGCGGACGACCTCGCCGCCATGTTCGAGTTCAACCGGCTCTACATACCCAATCGCCAAGCTGACCTCGAAGAAAGCCGGAGCCTCTACGCAGGTATGCAGCGTTTCGAGTCGTGGGTCAGGGCCAACAAAGCGCGCGTGACCCAATTGCTTGAGGGCTGATATCATTTTGATATCGGAGGCCCAATGCCCAATTTGATGGTGCGAAATATTCCGAAGGACCTTTACCGGCGACTCAAGGAGAATGCGCGTCGCAACCGGCGCAGCTTGAACGCCGAGATTGTAGCCATCCTGGGCGACGAAGACGGGTGGGTCAGACGCCGGATGGAGATCGCCGCCGTGCTTCCCGAACTCGACCACGCGCGCGAAGAATTCGCGAACGAGTACGGGGAGCTAAGCGACAGCTTACACTTGATCCGGGAAGACCGCGACAGCCGATGACGATCATCGTTGACGCGAGCGTGGCCGCGAAGTGGCTCTTTCAGGAGCCGGAGACCGATAAAGCCAGGGCGCTCTTGGGCGAAGTCCGTACGGGGAAGTTGTCCATGCTCGCGCCGGAGCTGCTGCCGGTCGAGGTTGCCAGTTCTCTCTGGAAAAGGGTCTACCGCCAAGGGCTTCCGGCTGGTGAAGTCGAGGCGCAGTATCATCGCTTCGTTCGGCTTTGTCCCGCCCTGGTGAGAATCTCACCTCTCACCGACACCGCCNNTCGAAACCGCATGCTCATTAGTCACCGCGGACGAAAAACTCTACTTCAAGTTTGCGGCGGGGTTTCCTCAGATCCGACTTTTGAGAGATTGGAGCTGATAGGTCAGTCCATCAGAGGCGCGATGTGCATCTAATCCAGTGAAACTTGGGACGATCGGAGACTTGAGCTATGTGGAATAACATGAAAACGACGCTGCTCCTCGGGCTCATGACGGGCTTGTTCCTCCTCGTGGGCTTTTGGTGGGGAGGCGAACAGGGAATTGTGATCGCATTCGTGCTCGCCGCGGTGATGAATTTCGCGAGCTATTTCTTTTCAGACAAAATCGCGCTGGCGATGAGCGGCGCTCAGCCGGTCTCGCGCGACGAAGCCCGGCGGCTTTATGCGATTGTCGAGCGGCTGGCCGCCAAGGCCAACATTCCGGTACCGAAAATTTATTTGATCCCGACTGATTCCCCGAACGCTTTCGCCACCGGCCGAAACCCGCATCACGCCTCGGTGGCGGTGACGCGCGGGATCCTGGAATTGTGCGACGACGAGGAAATCGAGGGGGTGCTCGCGCATGAGCTCGGCCACGTCCGCAACCGCGATATCCTGACCAGCGCGGTCGTCGCAACGCTTGCGGGCGCCATCACGATGATCGCGCGCATGGTCTACTACGCGGAGCTGTTCGGCTTCGGCGGCACCGGGGGCGGTGGAAGCTCCGACAACCGGCGCGGCGGCGTCTTCTCGGGTCTCGCCATGTTGATCGTGGCGCCGCTCGCGGCGGTGCTGATTCAGCTTTGGGTTTCGAGGACGCGTGAGTATGAGGCCGACCATACCGGCGCCGAGATTACCGGCAATCCCATGGCTCTCGCGAGGGCGCTCGATAAGATTGACAAGGGGTCGAAACGCTTGCCCATGAACGTGTCGCCTTCCATGTCGCACATGTACATCTCCGCGCCATTTTCGTCAGGTCAATTCCTGAGCGGCCTGTTTTCGACGCACCCTCCCATTCCCAAGCGCATCGAGCGCCTCATCGGCCGCGACTTCGTTTAAGAACAGTGACAAGTGACGAGTGACGAGTGACAAGCATGAGACCTGGACCTGAAGAGCTTCCGGTCACTTGCCACTGGTCACTGGTCTTTGACACCGCGGTTAGGCGTTGTAATAATGCTCGGTATTAATCCCATGGCGGCGTGCGCATTTGGGCTAGGGAACCGGCTCGGCCGCCTCGGGTTTCTGCTGGCGGGCATGGTTTTTGGTTTGGCCTTCGCCGCCGAACCGGCGAGCGGCGGGCAACTGTCCGCAAAGTTAATGGAGCTGCGCGTTGTCGGCTCCGAACGGTACCCGCAGAAAGACATCATCGCCGCAACAGGGCTTAAGCTCGGGACAACCGTGTCGCCGGCGGATTTCACGGCCGCCGCGCAACGGCTTGCGGATATCGGCGCCTTTTCCTCTGTCCGTTACCGCTACCAACCGCTCGGCGCGGGAGTCTCCGTGCAGTTTGAGGTGGTGGATGCTGAGAAATTGCTGCCTTGCCGGTTTGCGAACTTCGTCTGGTTCAGTCAGGAGGATTTGATCGTGGCGCTTCGCTCGCGTGTCCCGCTGTTCAGCGGCGAAGCCGCGCCCGGCAGGAGCCAGCTAGAACAAATCCGGTCGGCGCTTGAGGCTATCCTGAAAGAGCGCGGCATCGGCGGCCATGTGACTTTCGAAATGGAAGGCAATGCGGCCGGAAAGGGAGGCCGGGTTGTCTTCGCAGTCGAAGGTATCCCTATCTTCGTGCGTGAGGTCGAGCTTCCGGGCGCGAACGCGATTAACCGCGAAACGCTCGCTCGGCTGACTGGCGCCGTGGTGGGAGGGAATTACGACCCTGCACTCATTGGAACTTTCCTTGTCGCCAACCTGAAACTTGAATATGGAGACCGAGGGTATCTGAAGGCCACGCTCGAAGCTCCCACCGCGGAATTGATCAAGCACGACGGCCCGGAAACCTGGGTCAAATTGATTCTCCCCGTAAAGGAAGGTACGCAATATCGCCTTGCTGCAATCCACTGGACCGGCAACAATGTATTCACAGAACCCGACCTTGCGAAGCGATTCGGTCTGAAGCCCGGCGACATCGCCAATCAGGGCTTGTTCGAGAAAGGCGAGGCCACGGTCCAGCGTCTTTATGCGACACGGGGCTATGCGCGGGCGCGGCTAGAAGCA
>QHZO01000013.1:5580-16534 GCA_003224695.1 Acidobacteriota bacterium | reverse complement strand
GCCTGAAGCTTCTGCGCCTGGTCGAGTTCTTTCTGCGCTTCTTCGCGGCGTCCGGCCTTGAGCAGCGCCTGTCCGAGCTGGTAGCGAATGTTGGCGCTATCGGGCTGGAGCTCGACAGCCTTCTTTAGAGCAGCGATGGCTTGCGGGCTTTTGCCCTCGCGCAGATAAGCCTTGCTGAGCCCTGCGAGCGAGAGCGGGAGCTTGGGATTAAGCTTGAGCGCCCGGTCGAACATGGCGATGGCGGCCGTCGCGTCGCCCTGGTCAAGGTCAATGGTGCCGCGGTTTTCGTAGCTCCAAGGCTCCTCGGGCGAAACCTTCATCTCGGCGTCAAATTCCGCCCCCGCCTTGTCGAGCATCCCGAGACGCTGATAGACCACGCCGAGGTTGAAGTGAGCGTAAGGGAGCTTGCCATCGCCCGCCACCGCCTTTTCGAGCTCCTCCCGCGCCTTCTGGTTATCGTAAAGGTCGAGGTATGCTTTGCCGAGCAACAAGTGAAGGTGCGGGGTGTCCCCCCCGGCGCGCACCAGTTGCTCGAAGACGCGACGCTCGTCGCCGGCTCGGTTGGCTTTGCCGTAAGCGATGCCGAGGACGAACAAATAATCAATGTCGTCCTGCTCCTCGGCCGCCAGGGGCTCGAGCGTGTGGATAGCGGCCTCGTATTGGTTCAGCATAAACTCGGACATCCCCTCGAGATAGCGCGCCTGGAAATTCGAGCGGTCGGCTTCGACGACACGCGCGAAGTGCGGGATGGCAGAGGCGAAATCCTTCTCGCGGTAGTACGCGAGGCCCAGATTTAGATCGATTCCCGTCATCTGCGGCGCGAGTTTTTTCGCTCTTGCGAAGGCTTCGATAGCTTCCTTGTATTTTTCCTGCCGCAGGTAGCAAACGCCGAGGTTGCTTTGGGCGGCGACCGAATGGGCATCGAGTTTTAACACCTCCCGGAAGCCGCGTTCCGCTGCCGCGTAGTTGTGGGCGCCCAAGGCTTCGGCCGCGCGCTCGAATAGGGCTTTGGGATTAGGCGCGGTTTGGGCCGTGCCCGCCGCCCCATAAGTGATGATCGCCAGCCCCAACTGCCAGGCGAGTTGCCCTCCGAATCTCTCCGCGCGCGCCATTTGTTTCCATTCTAAAAGCCAGCCCGCCAACGAGCAACCGCGTAAATCGTAATAGTCCGTAACTTTGTCGGTCTCCGAGGCGTATGATTAAGCGAAGCGATGCCGGATAACGGTCACGCGATTCTTGAAGCCGACAAGGTTTCGCGCCATTACGCCATGGGCGCGGCCATCATTCGCGCCGTGGACGAAATCTCCTTCGAAGTTCGAGCCGGTGAATTCGTGGCTCTGCTCGGGAGTTCCGGCTCCGGCAAATCCACGCTGTTGAATCTCATCGGCGGGCTCGACCAGCCGACTTCGGGAGCGATGCGCGTTTGGGGGCAGAACCTCGCCGCCATGTCCTCGGAGGAGCTGGCCCGCTACCGCCGGCATTCGGTCGGAATGATTTTTCAATCCTTCAATCTGGTGCCACGCATGACGGTCGAGGAAAATGTCGAGCTGCCATTGCGTCTGGCCGAAGTCGAGCGCGGCGAACGGCCGGCGCGGGTCCACGAAGCGCTCCGGCGGGTGGGCCTGGAATCCCGGCTTGGGCACCGGCCAAGCGAGCTTTCCGGCGGCGAGCAGCAGCGCGTGGCCATCGCGCGCGCGCTCGTCAACCGGCCGACGATTCTTTTGGCTGACGAGCCCACGGGTAATCTCGACAGCCGCACAGGCACGGAGATTCTGACCTTGATTGCGGAAATTAACCATGCTTCGGGAACCACCGTCGTGCTGGTGACGCACGAAGAAGCGCGCGCCGCGCGGTTCGCCGTGAAGCTGCTTCGCCTGGCCGACGGGCGGCTGGTCGAGGAGCAAAAGCCCAATTGAAGACTTACGACCTCGTGGAACTCTCGGCGCGCAACTTGCGCGAATCCTTGCTGCGCAATTCGCTCACCACGCTTGGCATCGCCGTCGGTGTGGCGTCGCTCGTCGCCATGCTTTCGCTCGGCATCGGCCTCCAACGCCTCGCCAGCCTGCGCCTGGAGCGTTCGGGACTTTTTGACACGGTCGTGGTCTTCCCCCGCCGCGGCATGGAGGGATTCGGCCCGCCGCGAGCCGCCAGCGCCGCCCCGCCGCGCCCCCTCGATGAAGCGGCGCGGCAGGAGATCGCGCGCCTCGCGGGCGTCGCGGAAGCCTATCCCGAGATTCGCGTCCCAACCGAAGTTCGCTACAACGACAAACCTTTCCGCACCGTGGTCGAGGGCCTGCCGCCATCCGCCGCCGAGACCGGTGCGATGGAAGGCATCCAAGGCCGCTTCTTTTCGAAGCCGGAGGCCATGGAGGCTATCCTGCAATCCGATTTCGCCAAAGGCCTCGACTCGAAGACGGCTGAGCTTATCGGCCGGCCCCTGACGCTCGTCTATGCGGGAAGCGTCTCGCTGGCGAAATCTGGCCCAGGGAGTTCGCAGTCCGCTCCGGCCGGGAAGCAGCCGTCCCCTCGGTCAGATCGGCGCGAGCCCGCCGGTTTCTCCGCTGTCCGCAAACAGCTCTCGCTGACGATCGTCGGCGTGACGGAGAGCCAGCCGAACGCCGGATTCGAGCGCTTCGGACGCGCTCGTGTGTTTGTGCCCTTGGCGCTCGCCGAAAAGATGAACCCGCCGCAAATCTCGGCGCTGCTCGAACCTGCCGGCGCGCCCGACGCCGGGCCAGCCTTCACCACCCTCATCGCGCGCGTCGCCGACCTTAAGAATATCGAAGCCGTCGAAAACTCGATCAAGCGCATGGGCTTTAACACGTTTTCGCTCCAGGATGCCACGCGCAACTTGCGGCAGTTCTTCGCCGTGCTCGACCTGTTTCTCGGCATTTTCGGGAGCCTCGCGCTCGCCGTCGCTTCCCTCGGAATCATCAATACCTTGGTCATGGCCATCCTCGAGCGCCGCCGGGAAATCGGCATTCTGAAAGCGCTCGGAGCAAGCGAGCGCGACGTTCGCCGGCTGTTCTTTGCCGAGGCCGGAGCAATGGGCATTGCGGGCGGGGCGGCGGGAGTGGCACTCGGCTGGACCATCGGCCAGCTTATCAACTTCGGCGCGAACGTCTATCTCCAGCGCCAAAACCTTCCGCCGCAAACCATCTGGCTCGTTCCCTGGTGGCTGGTGCTGGGCGCCATCGCTTTTTCTCTGATCGTGAGCTTGCTCGCCGGCCTCTATCCCGCCGCGCGCGCCGCGCGGCTCGATCCCGTACAAACCTTGCGATACGAGTAACCAAAGTCGGTCATGCGCCTTTGACATCCACCAGATTCGAAGATTAGGATGCTCTCCCCAGTCGGGACGGAACACTGATTTGCTCAGGAGGGGAGAATGAACCGGCGGCGATTTCTCGGGACGTTCGGCGCAGGGTCCCTGAGTGCGGCCATGGCCCCGCGCGCCAAAGCCTGGCACGGCATCGTGGCGCCGCGGGCGGAGCAAGGCCGCGCGCGCGTGACGGTGGTCGCGGACGAGCCGCTCGGGACGCTCAACCCGAACATATTGGGCCACTTCACCGAGCATCTCGGCGGCTGCGTTTATGGCGGCATGTGGGTGGGGCCGGATTCTTCCATTCCGAACGACCACGGCCTCCGCAAATACACCATCGAAGCGCTCAAGAAGATTCACGCGCCGATTATTCGCTGGCCGGGCGGCTGCTTTGCGGACACCTACCACTGGCGCGACGGCATCGGGCCGCGCGAGAAAAGGCCGAAGACCTGGAACCTGTGGTGGGGGCGCGAGGAATCGAACGCCTTCGGCACCGATGAGTTTCTCGCCTATTGCCAGCTCGCGGGAGCAAGCCCTTATTTCTGCGTGAACGTCGGCTCGGGCACGGTCGAAGAGGCCGTGGCTTGGATGGACTACGTCAACGGCGATCACGCCACATCGCTTGCCGAGCTGCGCGCTGCGAACGGCCATCCGCAGGCCTACGGCGCGAAATACTGGTCTATCGGCAACGAGAACTGGGGGTGCGGCGGAAACTTCGACGCCGAAGATTACGCCCGCCACTATGCGGACTTCTCGACTTATCTCGAAAAAGCCGCGGGAAAATCGAAAGTAGAATTCGCCGCCTGTGGAGACACGCGCGGCGATTGGAACCAGAAGTTTTTTGAGACGCTATTGCGGCGGCCGGAAGCCTACGGCCACATTCGCCGCGTTCATCACCTTTCTATCCACCACTATTTCAGCGGCGGCCCGGCCGTGAAATTTACCGACGACGATTACTACAGGCTGTTAGCGAGCGTAGGCCATCTCGAGGGCCTCATCCGCAAGACCGCGGGCACGATTGACACTTACACCGAACCTCAAGGCCCCGCGATCGGCATCGCGCTCGACGAATGGGGCGTGTGGCATCCGAGCGCGGGCGAAGGCCCCGATGCCCTTCTCCAGCCGAATACGCTGCGCGACGCGCTGCTAGCCGCAAGCGTGCTGAACCTCCTCAACTCGTTTGGGAGCCGGATTTCGATTGGCTGCATCGCGCAGACGTTCAACGTGCTGCAATCCATGGCCAACACGCGCGGCAGCCAGATGGTCCTGACGCCCACGTATCACACGTTCGACCTTTTCCAGCCTCACATGGGCCAAACCTGCGTGCGCGCGGCCGTGGACTCGCCCACGTTTGAAGCAACGCTGGAGCATGGCAAAATCACTCGCGAAGTGCTGAGCGCCTCGGCCTCACTCGACCCAGTCAAAAGGGAGATCTCTTTGACGCTGGTCAACCAGCACTTAATTGAGCCGCTGGAAGTGGAAATCGAAATCGCGGGATTAGGCGCGCGCGCCGCGGGCGGGACCTATCGCGAACTCACTTCGCGCGACGTCCGCGACCAGAACTCGTTTGATGAGCCGAACGTCATCAGCTCGCCAGCCGAGAAACCTCTATCCGCCTCTGGAGCTTCTTTCACGTGGACCCTCCCCGCCCACTCGGTCCATGCGCTGCGCCTGAATTTAGGATGACCGGAATAATGAACTGCGCGCCTCTGGACGCGCCCTTGTAATGGCCATATTCTCTTCAAGTTTCTGCCCTCGGGCACTGATATTCCTCTGAGAGCGCCGCGTATTCCTACGGCTTCCATTATTGGACCTGAAATGAGAGAATCTCCATTGAGCGCGAGAGCTGCGTGCACCCTAGGTTCGACTAACTTATTTCCACGGATTGGTATGATTGAACGAAACTTCGACGTCGCCTTTGTGGCAGGCCTCGCCCTTCGCGAGAAGCAGATCCAACAGAACTACAGGCCCATTATTGCTGTACACAAATGGTTCGCGAGACGTCCAGGGACACTTTTCAGAGCCCTTCTATTATCAGAGTTCGCCACTAGCCCCTTGCGAGACGCTTTCTACAGATCCAACAACCTCGCAGGAAGGCTGGTCGCGGACCCCTTCATGGGGGGCGGAACACCTCTCTTGGAAGCGAACCGCATCGGATGTGACGTTGTGGGCTACGACATCAATCCGATGGCGTATTGGATTGTGCGCGAGGAAATCGAGCACATCGACCTCCCTAAATACCGCGAAGCTGCGCTCCGGCTGCGTAAGGAACTGGGGACCAGAATTGGACATCTGTATAAGACGCAGTGCCGGGCGTGCGGGTTCGCAGAAGCTGACGTCAAGTATTTCCTGTGGGTCAAGGTCCAACCTTGTCCAAGATGCAGTACCAATGTGGACCTCTTCCCTGGCTACCTCCTCGCAGAGAACCGCCGCCACCCAAGGAACGTTGTGGTCTGCGCGATCTGTGGCGAGTTGAACGAAATTAGAGCACTTGAAAATGCCGAGGTCTGCTCGTCATGCAAGGAGCCTTTGGTCCTCGATGGACCCGCTAAGAAAAACCGATGTTTGTGCTCCTGCGGTGCGGCCCTGAGATATCCCGACCCGAAGATTGGGCCGCCGCGCCACCGACTTTTTGCGATTGAATACCACTGTACTCGCTGCAGAAATTCACATCAGGGCAGGTTCTTCAAGAAGCCTGATGAGGGCGATGTAGCAAAGACCATCGAAGCGGCGGAAATGAGAGAAGGTATGCGAAGTGATTTCATACCTGACGACGAGATTCCCCGTGGTGACGAAACGGACCGCCTGCACCGCTGGGGATACAGGCGCTACGCCGAAATGTTCAACCCTCGGCAGCTCATCGGGCTCCACCAAATTTGCGAGCTTGTTGTCCAAGAGCCGTGCGACCGAATTCGCCGCGCGCTTGCTACAAACCTGTCGGATCTCGTTCGCTACCAGAACATGCTTTGCCGTTATGACACAATGGCCCTGAAGTCTTTGGACATATTCTCGGTCCACGGCTATCCGGTAGGTCTGATCCAGTGCGAATCAAATCTCCTGGGTATATCAGATGACAGAACCGAAACGAGTGTTGGAAGTGGAGGCTGGTCAAACATTGCAGAAAAATACGCGCGCGCCAAGGATTATTGTGAACGGCCGTTCGAGGTGAGGGATTCCGCCTGGCAAAAGGCGCGCATTTACACCTCCGGCGAGTGGATCGGGGATGGACTTTATTTTGTAAAGACGGATCGCTCCTAGAGTTGGCGGAAGGCACTGCCGACGCCGTTCTCACCGATCCTCCCTATTTTGGGAATGTGCAATATGCCGAGCTGATGGACTTCTGCTACGCATGGCTGCGGCGGCTGGTAACAGACGAGCTGGCGTTCAAGCATCCCTCCACGCGCCGAGATGGTGAACTCACCGTCAATGCGAGCATGAACCGGGGTCCAGAACACTTTACAGAAGGACTTTCCGCGGTATTTCAGAAGCTGGGCAGGGCCCTGAAACCTGGAGCTCCCCTGGCCTTTACGTTCCATCATAACAGTTTGGAGGCGTATTACTCGGTTGCCGCGGCAATCCTAGACGCGGGCCTTACCTGCTCGGCGTCCCTTCCGTGCCCTGCCGAAATGGGAGCATCCATTCATATCAGCGGGACGGACTCCTCCACAATCGACACTGTCTTTGTTTGTCGAACGACCGGCCGCATCCGTAAGGACTTGATCGCGGCGGGTGTCGAGTCCATTGCGAAGCTCGTCCAACGCGACGTAAGGGCGCTCGAATCGGCCGGTGCCCGAGTGCGTGTGGGAGATATCCGATGTATCGCGCGTGGACATATCATCCGGCTCGTCGTCTGGTATCTCAGGAAGCAATGGAATCGACTTGCATGCACCTCCGACAAGCTGGCGTCGGTGGCTCAAAAGGCTTGCGAGCTTCCGAGCGTGGCAGCGATAGGTTTTCGGGTCAGTACTGCAACGGATCCACCTCATACCAGCGGGATGGAAGGCAAAGGAAGGGAGTCTTTCGCGCATAACTAGCGGATGAAACAACCAATCGAAGTCCCCTTCCAAGAGGTAGAGTCCAACCCTGCGCCTTTTATCGATGCAGTTTTTTCCACACTTGCCTCCGAATTTCTGGTCATGCCCAAGGGGGATGGCTTTGTTGATTACGCTACATTCAACGCAGGCTACGAGAAACTTAAGCAAACCACTTTGGGCTTCGAAGAGATCGATATGCAGCATGTGCTTCCTGCTGTGCTCGAATGCCCCATATCATTCATTGTCGTGCGGTCGATTCTCGGCTTTACGCCTCCGGAGTGGGCCTATGTGGCGAGTGAGCGGTCCGGCATGGAGATCCCTCAAGGTGCCGCACGATCAATCGACAGAAGCGTCAGACTCCAGCCTGATAGAAAGCTAAGCCCGCAAGGAAAGACCATCGAACGAATCAAGTTAATGCTTGAAGCCGCTTGCAGCCTGATAAATGAAGGGGCACCGCCGACCGAGGCCGACAAACTTCACCGCCTTGATAAGTCGGACACGAAGCTCGGTGCGTCCAGCATCCGATCCCTCTCGACTTTGGGAGCTTCCTATTCGATGCTTCTTTATGAACGTTTCTTGGGAAGGCCGTTCGCGGGGCACCGCGACTCCGTGAGCGAGTTGGTTGGGGATCCCTTAGAAGCCGGAATCGAACGCGTTCTGGATGACGCGGGGATTACTTTTCGTAAAACAAAGCGAGCGGAGAAAATTGCTGGATTTCCGCAGACGCCTGATTTCATCGTTCCGGATGAGAATGATCCTCGAGTGGTGATTGAGGCGAAGTTCACGGAGGATGACGGGACCGCCCGGGACAAAGTGAGCAGAGTCCTCGAACTCGTCAAATATGCCAAAGAGAATCAACCTTCCGGCCAGCAAAGGTACGAGGTGATTGCTTGTATTGGAGGCCGAGGATTTGGCGTTCGTCGGAACGATATGAAGAGGTTAATTCTTGAAACCCGCGGGAAGGTTTTTGCCCTTCAAACGTTACCGGAACTTGTGGATTTTTCCGCCCTCGCGAAACTTCGAACCAAACGCAGCCACCGCCGTTGAGTAAGCAGCTTGGTATCGCTTCTGACCAACTCCGAAGGGGCAGGACCCACCCGAGCCCGTGACTCGAACATTGCCTGGCGTGATATATTCCGTCAATTCCGGGGCGCGGAGTCAGAGCGGATGTTAAAACGGCTTTCATGGGTCGCTGTGGCGCTCGTCGGCGCTTTGGCGCTGGGCGTGATTGCGCTCGAGCGCGGCGAGCCGCTCAACGCCATCTGGTTGGTGGTGGCGGCGGGGTGCGTCTACGCCATCGGCTACCGCTTTTACAGCCGCTGGGTAGCGCTTCGCGTGCTCGAGCTTGACGACCGGCGCGCCACGCCCGCCGAGCGCCTCGATGACGGCCGCGACTTTGTCCCCACCAACAAATGGGTGGTGTTTGGGCACCACTTCGCCGCCATTGCCGGCCCCGGACCGCTGGTCGGTCCGATTCTCGCCGCGCAATTTGGATACCTGCCAGGAACCATCTGGATCGTCATCGGCGGAACGCTCGGCGGCGCAGTGCAGGACTTTGTGACGCTTTTCTGCTCGATGCGCCGCGACGGAAAATCGCTCGGCAAGATGGCCAAGGATGAAATCAGCGAGCTCGGCGGCTGGACGGCGTTGGTGGGCGTGCTGCTTATCATGATCATCCTCATCGCCGTGGTCGCGCTGGTGGTGGTGAATGCCCTGAAGTCGAGCCCCTGGGGCCTGTTCACGATTGCCGCCACCATTCCAATCGCCCTGCTGATGGGCCTGCATCTCCGCTACCTGCGCCCCGGGCGAGTGCTCGAGGGGTCGCTCGTAGGATTCGTGCTCGTGATGGCGGCGGTGATTTCAGGACGCTCGGTGGCGGAGTCGCATCTGCTTGCTCCTTATTTCACCTACGGCGGCGTGGCCCTGGCATGGATGATCATCCTCTACGGCTTCGCCGCCTCGGTGCTTCCCGTCTGGCTGTTGCTTGCGCCGCGCGATTACCTGAGCACGTTCATCAAGCTCGGTACCATCCTGGCGCTGGCGCTCGGAATCCTGGCCGCGCGGCCGGCGATGCTGCTGCCGCCGCTCACGCGCTTCACCGACGGTACCGGGCCGATCTTTTCCGGTAAGGTATTTCCCTTCTGCTTCATCACCATCGCCTGCGGCGCCATATCGGGCTTTCATTCGCTGATTTCTTCAGGGACCACGCCGAAGCTCATCACCAAAGAAAGCCAGGCGCGGATGATCGGCTACGGCAGCATGCTGATGGAATCCTTTGTGGGCGTGATGGCCATGATAGCGGCGACGGTGCTCAAGCCGGGCGTCTATTTCGCCATAAACAGTCCGGCGGGAGTGGTCGGCGCGTTGCCGGCGAAGGCGGTCGAAACGATTTCCGGATGGGGATTTCCATTGACGGCCGCCGACATGAACGAGCTCGCATCAAAGGTGGGCGAGCTGACCCTATTCAACCGCACAGGTGGCGCTCCGTCGCTCGCTGTGGGCATGGCGCACATCTTCTCGCACACGCTCGGCATGCAGGGCCTCGAAGCCATTTGGTATCACTTCGCGATCATGTTCGAAGCGCTTTTCATTCTCACTGTGCTCGACGCCGGCACGCGAGTTGGCCGGTTCATGCTTCAGGACCTTCTCGGGCACGTCTGGAAAGCTCTCGGGCGGACGGGCTGGTATCCAGGAGTGGTCGTGACCAGCGCCGCAATCGTTGGCGCTTGGGGATATTTTTTGTTGCAAGGGGTCGTAGACCCGCTCGGCGGCATCAACAGCCTCTGGCCGCTGTTTGGGATCTCGAACCAGCTCCTGGCGACGATCGCGCTGTGCGTGGCGACAACCATTTTGGTCAAAATGGGCAAGGGCCGCCACGCCTGGGTGACGCTCACCCCGCTCGCCTGGCTGGTCGCCGTCACGATGACCGCGAGCTGGCAAAAGATTTTTTCGCCCGACCCGCGTTTGGGCTTCCTCGCACAGGCGCGGCTGCTTACCAGCCAGCTCGCGGCGGGCGCCATTCCGGCTGCGCAAGCGGCGGCCACGCGGCGGCTGATCTTCAACGCCCAACTCGATGCCGTGGTCAACGTCATTTTTGCTCTGCTGGTGCTCGTGATTTTGTTTGAGTCGGGGCGGAACTGGCTGCTTTATGCGCTTGGGCGGAAGCGCCCTGTGCTCAGCGAAGCCCCGGCAGTTGTGTCGCGCTTGCCGGCGTAGTCTGTGGTCAGTCGTCAGTGGTCCAGCAGTCGAGAGTCGAAGGTTGAAGGTTAAAAGTTGAAAGCCCTCACCTTGGACCTTCGACCTTGGACATTTGACCTTTCGACGACAACGGACCACGGACAAATGACGATGGACTTTCGATTGGAGAAACGATGCCTCTATTGAATAGCCTGCTCGGAATCGTCTGGCAATACCTCCGCGAGGCGTGTGGCGAGAATGACTACGAGCGCTATCGCGCGCGAACGCTCGAGCGGGGCGAAAACCTGCTTTCGCAGGAAGCATTCTTCGTTGAACGGCTGGAACTAAAATACGCCCGCCCGAACCGCTGCTGCTGATGCTCGGCTTCCCCGGCTGGAGCCAAAACGTATTCTCTCTGTCGGGT
>QHZO01000013.1:0-5573 GCA_003224695.1 Acidobacteriota bacterium | reverse complement strand
GAGGAACGTCGCAAGGTTATTGAAGAGCTTTTCCGGTCTTCCCGGGCGGCTCGATGGTCAGTTTCGCTCGAGGAGTTCGCCCGAGGGCTCTCGCGGGCCGTCCAAAGATCAGCCGAGTCAAATCCCGCGGCTGAGCGTGGACTGCTCGCTGCTATTCGCGCCGAGGACTTCGCCTTGGCGCTCGGGTGCCTCGCCGGAAACACCGCCGCCTGGGACCATTTTTCGGCCACCTACCGTCCCGCTCTATACGAGTCCGCCTACGTCATTGTCCACGATCAAGCGAGGGGCCGGGAGCTTGCCGACTCGCTTTTTGCGGAGCTCTACGGGCTCGACGCTTTGGCGCCCAACCGCGCTTCGCGGCTCGCTTACTTCCACGGCCGCAGCAGCCTGAAGACGTGGCTGCGCGCGGTGCTCTTCCAGAAGTTTGTGGACGAATACCGCCGCCAGAGCCGGTTCGAACCGCTTCCGGAGGCTCCGCAGGAGCCCCCGTCCGCCCGCCAATCAGTTTCAGAAGAAGACGACCGCCGCTACGCTACTTGCCCTGGGCGCGCCGTCGAGGCCGTGCTGGCGGCTCTTCCGTCCGAAGAAAAGCTCTTGCTCGGCTACTATTACGTTCAGGGAATGACGCTCAAGCAGATTGCGGCTCTCTCCGGCGAGTCCGAAGCGACATTTTCGCGGCGGCTCGAGGGCCTCAGGAAAAGGCTCCGCAAGCGCATCGAAGGCCACTTGCGTCGTGTCGAAAAGCTGAGCGCCTTTGAGGTGGACCGCTGCCTGGACTTCGCCTCGCGCGGCGCGCTGATAAACCTCGACAAGGTTTTGAAAACGGAATAATTTGTTGCAATGGAAGTGAGCGTGCGCGTTCTAACAGAAGGAGACCTGTAGCGGCGAGTTGCGTCTCGCCGCTTCGAATGAATCAGTCGCGGCGAGCTGCGTCTCGCCGCTACAGCGCGCCCCGCGGCAAGGGAGCGCGGCTGCACAGTTTGGGCTTTGGTGATTCAATGATGAACGACGAACGGCAAAAAGCGGTCGAAAAATTGGTGGCGGAGAAGCTCAAGCGCGACCTTCAGCCAGTCCGTCAGCCGGCGGACTGCCCGGGTGCGGGGTTGCTCGCGGCTTACGTTGACCGAACGCTTCGTCGGGGCGAGCGCGTAAACCTGGAGACGCACTTGGCTTCCTGTCGGGGATGCCAAGCTGCCATTGCAATGCTCGTCAAGCTGAGCGAAGGCGACGAGCCCAGTCGCCTTGCTCCTCCGGCAAGACGGAGCGCCTTCGGCGCTTGGCGCTGGGCATGGGCCGCGCCGCTGCTTGTCGCCGTCGTGATTGTAGGCGTCTGGCGTCTCGGCAATTTTCGAAAAAGAGCGGCCGAGCCGAACATCGAGCAAGTCATGCGTATTCCTCTTGAGGCCCCGCCACCCCCAAAGACGCCGGGCGCTGACGAAGGAAATTCTCCCCCAACGGTCATAAATCGCCCAGAACATCTCCCGAAGCCGCTCGCGAAGCCGGCGGAGAGCACAGGTCTGCGCCAGGACTTTTCGAAAGAAAAATCCGCGAATGTGAAAACCGAAGGAGCTCCCGCTTCCACTCCAGCACCTGAAGTTGCCACGTCGGCCGCGCCCCCTCCGCCGGTTACCGCCATGGACAAAGTTGTAACAACGGGTGGATTGGCCACGCCAAGCGAACGAGCAAAACTCGTCGCGCCGGCGCAAGGTACGGGGCAGGGCGCGGGCGTGGGCGGCGTGGCTTCGGGTACGGCAAACGACGTCGAAACCACGCAGGCGAAGACCAGGGATGAGAAGTCCGAGCCGATGGCCGCCGAGTTGGAGGAGAGGAAAGCCCGAGTCGAAAAAGGCGCGCTGGCAAAAAAAGATAACCTAACTTCGACAACGCAGTCCGTGACAGTCACCTCAGCCGCACCTACCCTGGAACTCGACACCGGCCTCGCCAACAAACAGCAGGCCGGAGGCTGGAACGTCGTCCGCACACGCAAAGCCGGAACCTGGCGCGTCGGGCCAGGCGGCGCGATCGAAAGGCTTCGTAAGCTCGGCCGCTGGGCCACACGACCAAGCGGCGTGACAGTTGGTCTCTACAACCTGGCATTCTTTAACACGTCTGAAGGTTGGATTGTCGGCCAGACGGGCGCGGTCCTGCACACGGCCGACGGCGGGAAAACATGGTCCGCCGTCACGAGCCCCACAGCTTCCGACTTGGTTCAGGTCACCGCCACAGGAAAATCCTCCGCGCAGGTTAACGCACGCGATGGTTCTGCCTTCACTACTACCGACGGCGGCAAGACATGGAATTCGCTCCCGCGCCCGTAACCCGACTATCGGACTTTACCCCGCAGCCCGTCACGCGGACGTTTCGTAAGCGCCTTTGCCCAGCGGCTCAACAAAACTGTACTCGAAAATTTCGGCTATCGCAGAGCGTGGCGTAGCCGCAACCAAAACAAATTTCTCCGTGTCCTCTGTCCCCAAACTTTCACACGGAGCACGCGGCGCGGCCCCGTGGCCGCAACCCGACTGCTCGGAGTGGCAAGTGGCAAGCAAGGAAAAACTGTGCAAGGCGCAAACATTTTGACCTTTAGCAGTACAGAGCAGAACCCACGGAGACCGCGGAGGACTCCGTCAAAGCTCCGTGGCCTCCGTCAAATCTCCGTGCGCTCTGTGTTGAAATCTTCTCTTTGGGCTGCGGCCAGTAGCCGCGCCAAGTTCATTCTTTTCCAGGCGAAGAGGACGCAGGGCCGCCCAACCGCGCTCAAACGCCGTCGGGGAAATTTCTGCGAGCCGTAGCCACTTTCCCTCTAGAAGTAGAAAGTTAGTTCCTGCGTGAATGGAAAGTTTACTTGGTAGGATTTCCCATATGGCGGGGAAATGTGTCCACGCTACCCTGCCACTGAGGGCAAGTCGGGAGGGCACTCAAGCATTTGAAAATATGTCGCTTGACATTGAGGAGTGGCATGTGGCATGGTGGTTGCTAAATAACTCCCAGTGTCAGTGTGCAAAAAAGAGGTGTTCGGAAGTGTGCAACGTCGAGGCATACGATTCTTTCAAATCCCAAGGGGGGTGCAAATCAATGCGAATTTTGGGTGATTTGACTGAAAGAGAACCAAACGAGGAGAGAAGGCGGCCATCCGGCAGCGCCGCGGATTGGGACTCGGTGCATTCGAGCGCGCCCACCGCGACTGAAATTCCCTTGACACACGATGAGCCGACGGATTCCCGCCTGCGCGGGAATGACAGCGAGACCTGGCCGAAAAGCCCTCGCCGAACGAACGGAGGCGCCGGCGGGGTGAGCGGCAGAAACTTGAGAACGGATTGGTCTGAAGCGCCCGCCACCCATGAGCCGCGTGGGCGCAAAGGGCGAGGGTCGAGCGTTGCTGCCTTGATCCTGCTCTTGGCCATCGCCGGCCTCCTCTGGTACAACTACCCGCAACTGGTCGAGACCTACCAATACATTTCCCATCTTCCCGCGACCGAAGAGGGGATGAAAAACCTGGAAGCTCGGGCGAATACCACGGCGGCTCAGTTGCGAGCCCTCCGAGAGAATTCGGGTAGCCTCCAGGACAATCTGACCAAGCTCGATAGCAAACTCAGCGCGGACTTTGCGAGCGCGCGCAGGTACGTGGACCAGGAAGTGGGCGATGCCCAGACCCAGCTCACGGCCGAGATGAACCAGCGCTCGAACGCGATGAATGCCCGGCTTGGCCATGTGGAATCTGCACAGGCGCAAACCCAGACTGAACTTGCCCAAACCAACGACCAACTCCAACAGGAAGTGAGCGCGCTTCGGCAACAGGTGGCGGAGCTCAGCAACCACACCGACCAAAATGTCGCGATGCTAAAGCAGCAAGTCAACCAGGGTGAAACCGGACTCGAAGCTTTGGGGCGCAAAGTGAATCGGCGCCGAATAGACTTCGAGGTTTCGGAGAATCACACCACGGAGCTTGCGCCGGGTATTGCGCTCACCGTGCTCAAGACCAATGTGTCCTATCAAAGCTTCGACGGGTTTCTCTCTTTGACGGACGAGGGGAAAACCGTGTGGCTTTCGAGGGCGGGAATCTCCAAGGCGGTGAGCTTTTACCCCCAGCCTGACGATCCCCATTACGACCTCGTCGTAACGAAAATCGGCAGGGACGGCATCGTGGGATACTTGATGGTGCCGGAAGATGGCAGTCAGGGCTAGGCCGGATCATTCACGAACGTGCCACGAAGCAACGGAAGGGCCCCGATTCATCGGGGCCGCCACAGTGGCTTAGAATTTCCCATTTGTTTCGCGCCGCGAGCGGGTTGATGAGCTTTAGCGGGTAGCCACGTCACGAATTTTGTGCCGTGGGTTCTTTATTGGACCGAACAAAAAGCTCACGGCACCTAAATCGTGCCGTGGCTACCCACTGCCTTTTCCTCGAATTCTGCTCGGTAGTGTATAATTCGGGTGTTATGGTGCCCTCCCACCCGACCCAAACCGTTCCATTGACGGCCAGTGAAGACGGCACGCTACGCATGAGGGGGTCGCGAGTCACGCTCGATTCACTGATTCACGAGTTCAAGCAAGGGGCGACGGCGGAAGAAATCCAAGCGGACTTCCCGTCCTTGGGTCTTGGACAAGTCTACAGCGTTATCGCCTGCTACCTCGAGCACCGAGACGCCGTTGAAGACTATCTCCGCCGAGAGGCGCAGGCCGCGGACGAGACCCGCCGCTGGATCGCCGAACGGATGGACTTTACGTCGTTCGACAACGAATCCGCGAGCGGCGCTCGCGTCTGGCGAGGTGAGGCTCAGATCGGGGATCTTAGCTGCTGGCGGAGGATTTTGCTGGCGAGATGGCCGAGCGATGTGCCGGTTCTGTGGGCGCGAGCTTTGAGCGCTTTAAGAACGTCGGCGTCAATCGCGATTTCGTAGTGCCGGCTCCGGAGTTTCCCCACCATGCGCACCGTCCGAAAAGCGCCTGGATAGTCCATTGTGTCGTGCGTATCCCAGAAGTCTGCAGCCTCGGCGTAACTTGAAAACTCCTCCGGGATGGGTTCAATCCGCTTCTTTTTGCTCATGGAAGTAATTTCGCTCCGGCGACTCACATCGCGCGCCGAGAAGGGCAAGGCCGCGGCCCGCAGCTTCCGGATGAAGAATACCACAAGGTATCTCCCCGCTGCCGTCTGCCCGTAAGCGACGTAAAGATGCTCGCCCCTAACCTTTCCTTTTTGGATCCGGCGAACATGCGGTTTTGAAAAGAGGACTTGTTCAACTTCATCGGTTGTGACCCGGTGTTTTTCGGCGATCTTGGCGACATAATTCTCGTTCCATACAACATCATATAGGCGCAATCGAGGCGCTCCGCAAAGAACGAGCTACCTACCTCAAGAATGTTACCACCTCAGTTCCAGACATGTATAGCCGACAGTGGGTTCTGGAATTAGAAAGCACCAAGAAACCACGGAATGCGTCATCAGTCGGAGGCCATGGCTACCCAGAACTTGATTGCTGGCACTCTCGGGGGCCTCAAGCTTCCCTCTTCAAACTTCGCCCTTCTCATCGCCCACGAAACCCCGTTGCACGTGCCCCGTGTCACATGCTGAATGT
>QHZO01000127.1 GCA_003224695.1 Acidobacteriota bacterium | reverse complement strand
GAGCACCACGCCGGGGAAAAATTGGGTCACGCCGGCGTATCCCAGAAGCAGCAGGCCGACCAAAGTCGTGGACCTGTACAAGGCAAAGTAGACTGCGAGAGCCATCAGGACCAGAACCATGAACTTGGCCAGCCGGGCAACCTCCTGGTCGGTCATGGTGGGCGCGAAAAGCGGGCGGTAGAGATTCTTCGCAAGCAACGTGGCGGCGGTGAGGACAAAGATCGCGGATGGGACCATGGCGGTGAGCGCGCCCGCACCTCCAACTACACCCAGGAACCAGGCGGGAAAAGTCTTGCGGACGACCGTCAAGAGGGAGAGGTCGCCGTCTGTGAGGCCGGGAACCACCAACAGCGCGGCATAGCCCGCAAAGAAGATGAACGGCAGGGTGATGGTGTAGAGCGGCATCACCACCGCGTTGCGGCGCAGCGTGTTGGCGCTTCGCGCGGTAAAAGTTGCCCCGAAGCTGTGCGGCCACATATAGAATCCGAGGGATGTCAGCAGCACCGTGGTGATGTACCAAGCGTGGCCGAGATTCTTGGTGGCGCCCGGCATAACCAGGTGATGGGGATGCGCTCGGATGAGAGCCGAAAACATAGGTCCGATACCGCCGAAGTACGCGTAAGGAATACCGATTCCGATGGCGGCGGCGGCGAGCAGCAGCATGGTGTCCTTCAGAATACTCACCCAGGCGACGGCGCGCACCCCGCTGACCAGCACGAAAGCGGCGGCCAATGTGCCGGTGATGAGTATGGCGAGGGTTCGGCTGATGCCGCCAAAGCTTGAGACTTCGACGATGATCCCAAGTCCGGTGAGTTGAAGCTCGACGTAGGGCACCACAAACACCACACCGACGAAGGCGACGAGCGGGCCCAGATACTTGACCTTGTAACGCTCGTGGAAGAAATCGGATTCAGTCTGCAGCCGATAAGCGCGGCCCGCTTCCCAGATTTCGGGCAAGATGAAGTAGGAAACCACGTAGGCCAGAGTGAGATAAGCGAGAATGTAGAGCGTGGGGCCGCCCCGCGAATAGGCCCAACCGCTCGCGCCCAAGAAGGAGAAGGTCGTGTAGACCTCGCCGGCCATCAACAGCCAGACCAGAATGACCCCGAAGCCGCGGCCCGCCACCGTCCACTGTTCAAGGTCCATCTTGTGGCGGGCTCCTGCGTAGAAGCCGATAGCCGAGCCAATAGCCACGATCAGAAAAATGATGGTGAGCGCGAGCGCGGCGCCGGTCATGGGTCTTCCTTCCGGCCGCGGCTTCGAGAGGCGGCGCGCCGACGATCAGCGAGGTACGCGAACGCCATCGAGACCGGGGTGAGAATAACCCAGGAGATCAGCCAGAAGAGGTTGAAGGGAAGCCCGAGGACTTTCGGATCAATGCGGTCCCACAGCGGCGCCGAAAAGCATATGGCCGTAAAGGGGATGAGCGCGAAGAGGAGCGAGATGAAGGGCGGCTTGCGCAGAGAAACCTCGATGCTGGTTCTTTAATTTCTAACCCGCGCGCGCAGTCGGGTTCTTTCTCTTCACAGGCCTGTCGCCGACGTCTTCAGGATATTTCAAGGCCAGCTTGCGAATCTCGTAACTGAATTTCAGGAAGAGTCGCTGCCAAAGCCTTGCTTGCCCCGCCGTATACGGATAAAAACCCTTACAGTTCGAAACTCCCTTGGCTCCTGCTCGAACGACCCGCCGCATGAGCGCGGGGACATTCTTGCCGCAATCGAGGTCGGGTAGCAAGTCGCGCATGACCGCGGCGTAGGCCGGAATGCCGGTCAGGTCCATGTATCGAAACGGCCCGGCGAACGTGATCCAATATCCGAGGTCATTCCGCACGGAGCGGTCCACGTCGGCGGGCGTCGCATAGCCGGCCTCGACCAAATGGAAGGCCTCGCGCATCATCGCGTACATGAGGCGATTGGTGATGAAGCCGCGCACGTCGCGCCGCACGAGCGTCGGTTCTTTGTTCCATCGCCGCGCCAGCTCGACCACGTGTTCGGCCCGCTCGAGTGATGTCTGCCGTCCGCAGATGACCTCCATGAATCGCAACACGTGCGCCGGCTCTCCCCAATGGATGCCGAGAATTCGCTCGGGGTGCTCGGCGCCGCGCTGCAGCTGGCTGATCGGAAGAGCGGAGGTGTTGCTGCCAATCAGAGTCTCTGACGGCACCGCCTCCTCAATCTTCCGGAGAACCTGGCGTTTCAGCTTCAAGTCCTCGCGGACGCATTCGATGACAATTCCACAATCCCGCAGATCGGCGTAATCGCCGGAAGAGCGAAGGTTTCGAACCACCGATCGGGGGTCACGAGCCAGCAAGCCTTCGCGCCGCATTTCTCTGAGAAATTTCCCAACGCGCCGCCGAAGGCCCCGTCGCCGGGATGGGTTTTTGTCAAGGCCGGTAACTTTGTGACCGGCGGCCAGCAGGCAGGTCACAATGCTCGTTCCCATCAGCCCCAGGCCGACCACACCGGCCTGGGTGGCAGCAAGTTTCTCCGGAAGCTTCACTGGCTCTTTCGTCATATCAAGTCTCCGCGAACCGTTCTCCATCAATCCCCATTCGGGGCTGCTCCTTCCGTCACCGGCCCGGGGGATCGTTCGGAACGCCGCGGTCCCCTCTTTTGCCGCTCCTCAAGCACCGTGATCAGGAATGTGGCCGCGAATACCAGCGCGCCGCCGGCCAACAATTGCAGGGTGATTTGTTCATGGAGAAGCAGCGAAGAAAACAGCACTCCGAAAAACGGCAGCAGATAAATGGAAAGCGAGGCCTGCATGACGTCAATGCGCTCGATGACCCAGAAATACAGCATCATGGAGATGCTGAGGCTAAAAACCGCAATCGCCAGCAGGCTCAGCCATGCGCTTAGTCCGAGCGAAGCCAGGCGCGCGGGCGCCGATCGCTCGAAAATCAGCATGAGGATGGCGAGGGCGATGTCTGAAACCAGAAAGCTCGCGACCAGCAATTCGAGGGGGCTCAAGACCTCCAGCAACTTTTTGCTGTAGGTATTGTTGTACGCGCTGCCAAGGCAGCTCGCGAAAATCAGAAGATTCCCGGCGAGGTAACCGCTTCGAAAAATGTCGGCGGAGCGCAAGTCCTGTTCGGAGACGATGAGCACGCCGCAAATGGCCAGTCCGAAAGAAAGCCAGCGCAGGCCGGTCATTTTTTCTTGCAACAGCATCGAGGCCATCACGGCTGTCAGCACGGGGATGGTCAGGGTGATGACGGAAGCGTTGGACGCCAGCGTGTGCTCGACTCCCCAAGTAAGGCCCAATTGGGCGGGAACGATGCCTAGCGTCCCGATCAGCAGGAGTCCCACGAGGAGCCGACCTGTGAAGCGGTTTCCTGTCCCCTTTTTGCGACCCACCCGGAGAAAAGGCGCGAACAAAAGCGTGGAGAGAGCCAGGGGAATGAGCGCCGTCGAAATGGGCCCCAGGCGCTCGGTGACGATCTTGGCGCCGGAAAATTGGAAGGCCCACATCGCGTTCACGAGTAGCAGAACCAGGAAACTCGCGGCCGGCGATCTTCTGGTTTCGCTGCGGGAAGAAGGTCCTGAGGGCGTTGAGCGCGACTTCGTTTGAACATCCATCGGCTTATGTTCGCAATACGGAATTCCTGCCCGGTTTCCCCGCCGGTTCAGGCCGCATGCGCACGCACCTGAGCCTGGGACAGCAGGGCTGCCCCTAAAGGAGCGCAGTTGCATTCTAACCGTTCATGGGTGAGACCGCACCCCAGCGAGGCTCGGCGAGATCGACCGGGCGGGCCGCTGGAGGTGGGAACCACGCTACGAAGGAAGCAAGGAAGCGGCTCGTTTCCTCGCGGCACGGGAAGGGCCGACACCGGTCATATTCGCGCTTTCGGGTCTGAAGGCATTCTCACGCGATCAAGGGTCAAACCAGATCGTCGTTTTTGCTCTTCCGCGCTCGCGCCCGAATATTTATTTAGGCTAGACCATCTCCAAGTACTCAAAAACGGAGGTCCCTGCTACTCGCTCGAAGCGCGGTGGAGGCAACTTTAATTTTATAACACTTCTTTAACTTCCCGTATCGCATGGCATTAGGGTGAACAGAACTGCGGGGAGGTGCATTTGGTACGATTTCTTCGCAGCCACCGTGTTGCAAAATTTTCATAGTGTGCGTAAGAACTTGCGCGAGCGGCTTCATAAATTTCATCCCCGCCCCGTCCCCTCGGATTCTCGCTTCGGATCAAATCCACGGCACATGACTTCTGCACACCGCTGCGCCGACCTTTGTTTACAAGCCGCATTCCGCTTTACGCCAAGCGATTGCCCGCAAGTTTGGAGTGCACAAAACGTGGGAACGCTAGCGCAGATGATTGCGTGACCAGAGCCGATACTTGCCAGACTGGAACTGATCACCAAATTGTTATTTGGAACTCCGGATGCTCCTTCCCCTAAAAGTCCGGCTTGGGTCGAGCAAGGGACCCGCAAAGAGTTTTAGCCGCAAACCTCAGTCCGGACCCTCCGGGGAAAACGGAACGCGATTCAGACGATGGGGAAAATCATTACATCGTTTCCAAGGGGTTCGTGTGCAAGAGGGGCTGAAAGCGGCTCGTCATGAAAATCAGAACCATCCTCGGAAAGTTGCATTTTTTGATTTTCGGCCCCACCGGACCGTTGGCATGGTTGCCTAGGTTCGCGGATGTCGCCCTCGTCAGGTTCTAGAACTGCTGCAAGGCCGGGAGGGTAGTGAGGAGTGGAAGCTTCCGCTCGGCTTGCGCTGCTCCATCCAGCTGCCAGTCCGGCTGGAAAGGATTGCTCTTGGAGGGACACGAATGCGAAGGGGAGAATCTCTCGGCAGAGTGAGACATTACGTCCGGGGGTTGGCGAGCATTGTTGCGAGCGCCATCCTGCTAAGCTCTGTCGCGTTGTTAGCAAGGCGAGGCCAAACTCCCCCGCCCGTGGCCGATAATCAGACGGTGACGACGCCCGAAGACATGGGTGTCACTAACAGGCTTTCTGTTCACGATTCGAATGGCAAACCCTTGACGTATGCGATCGTTACGCAACCGAGCCAGGGCTCACTGAGTTCTTTAGCCATACCGGTGGGCACGACGGTTCGCTTTGTTCATATCGGCGACTATGGGAGCAACTCCTCTAACGAGGAACTCGTGGCAAATCTGGTCAAGGGCTGGAGCCCAGATTTCGTATTGACCGCTGGCGATAACAATTATCCCCATGGCGAAGCCTCCACAATTGATGAGAATATCGGCCAGTACTACGAAAGTTTCATAGGGAATTACAAAGGGTCGTATGGGTCGGGTAGCTCGACCAACCGATTTTGGCCGGCCCTCGGAAATCATGACTGGGACGTCGGCGACCAACCGTATCTCAACTACTTTACGTTACCCAACAACGAACGCTACTATGACGTCGTGTTTGGCGGAGGGCTTGTGGAGCTCTTCGTGATCGACAGCGACTCCCACGAACCCGATGGGGATAGCTCCACTTCAACGCAGGCGAACTGGCTGAAAAAGGAATTGGCGGCCTCCACGTCATGCTTCAAGGTAGTTGATTTCCACCATCCACCGTATACGACCTGGTCGGGCGGCTCGATGAGCGGGATGCGCTGGCCTTTTCGAAGCTGGGGCGCGGACATGGTCCTGGCCGGGCACGCCCACGTCTATGAAAGGCTGGATGCCAGCGGATTCCCGTACATTGTTAACGGCCTCGGCGGAGAGAATATTGCCAACTTCGGCGGCAGCCTGCCGTCAGGAGTAAAGTCGGTGGTTCGTTATAATTCGAATTTCGGCGCCATGCTCGTGACTGCGAACACGAGCGGCATCACCTACAAATTCTACAATGTGAACGGCAAACTGATTGACACCTACACTCAATCCAAAGACTGCTCGGGCTCTGGCGGTTCGCCGTTGGCGAGTTTGTCGCCGACGTCCCTGACGTTCCCGAGCCAGGTGGTGGGAACGACCAGCGCGGCTCAGGCAGTCATCCTGTCGAACCCCGGCGGCGCGCCATTATCTATAACCACCCTCGCCATCACCGGGCCCAACAGCGGAGACTTTCGACAGACCAACGACTGCGGCTCCAGCCTTGCCGCGGGGTCGAGTTGTACGATGATTGTGACGTTTCAGCCTACCGCCACGGGGCCGCGCGGGGCCACCCTGACCGTGACCGACAATGCCAGCAACAGTCCGCAAACGGCCAGCCTGACTGGCACCGGCACGGCGTCCATCGTGAACCTCGCACCGTCGTCGCTCAACTTCGGCAATCAGACGGTCTCCACAGCCAGCGCGGCACAGACTGTGACGCTCAAGAATACGGGCAACGCCGCCGTGAACATTTCGGCCGTCGCCATTAGCAGCGGGTTTGCCCAGACGAATAGTTGCGGGTCGTCGGTCGCGGTCGGCGCCAGTTGCACCTTCAATGTCACGTTCACCCCGACGTCCGCTGTCGCATATACCGGTTCGCTTTCAATCACCGACAACGCCCAGGGCAGCCCGCAAAGCGTCATGCTCTCCGGGAACGGAACGGGCGGGGGCGGCTCGCCGCTGGCGGTCGTGCAGGTCCAAAATAATATCGATCTCTTGAATACGGACACGTCTCTCACCGTGAACATCGTGACCCAGCCTGGCCATCTCCTGGTGGCGTTTTGCCGCGAGGGACCTAATGGCACGGACAACTTCACGGTGACCGATTCGGCTGGCCAGACTTGGACACTAACCAAGAGCGGGTACGCGAACGAAAGCAGCACCGGCCCGCGCATAGGCATGTTCTACGTGGCGAATTCCGCGGCCGTCGCAAGCGTCACGGTGCACTACACGACTCCGGGAGGAGTGACCAAGCCCGCTATCATGGTCATGGAAATCTCCGGCGCGGCAGCTTCGGGCGTCGAGGATGCCTCGGTGAACAACAAGAGCGGCGCATCTGTGACGACTGAGAGCAGCGGCAGTGTCACCACAACCAACGCCAATGATATTTTGATTTTTGCCGGTGACGCGGCGGGAACCGAGTCGGCGGGTACGACTCGCTCTATCGGCCGGTGCGGCGGAACGGGCTACACGATACCGAACAACAAGCTGGCGACCGGCGCCAGCGGCTCGAATGCGCGCGTGGCCATGCAATACTTGATCGTTTCATCTGCTCAAACCAGCACGACGACCTCCATGAACTATAACAATGCGAACTGGAACGGCAATATCTTTGCTGCATTCAAGTGAACAGGCAGACTGCAAGAGCCCGTTCCCGCCGAAAGCGCTAGGGCGTCCCGTTTTCAGAAAAGTTCTGAAGGGTTGCCCTGCCGCGCCACGACGAATTGATAACGTTCGCCCCAAATAACGCAGGCAAGCGACCCCTATCCAGGCTGCTGGACAATTTCCCGATTCATAGAATTGAGCGCGACGCCGGAGGCGCAGGGCGGGACTATAATCGCCCTCTGGCGAGAGGGCGTAAAGGGAATTGAGATGGCGAAAGAACTTCGCAGTGCCAAATGGTTTGCTCCCGACAACGACATTGGCTTCCAGCACCGCGCAGCCCTAAGGTCCGAAGGTTTCACCAAGGATTCGTTTTCGGGCCGGCCGGTGATCGGCATCTGCAACTCGTGGAGCGAGCTGAACAACTGCAACGTGCACCTGCGCGCGGTAGCCGACGCGGTGAAGCGCGGCGTGTGGGCGGCAGGCGGATTTCCGCTCGAGTTTATGACGATTTCGCTCGGCGAAGAGCTGACCATGCCCACCACATCCGGTCGAACCCGCTGGACGGCGTCGTCTTGCTCTGCGGCTGCGACAAGACCACTCCCGCCCAGTTGATGGGCGCGGCGAGCATGGACGTACCTGCTATCATGCTGCCCGTGGGCCCCATGCTGAGCGGCCGATGGCGCGGTCAGCAATTAGGTTCGGGAACTGACCTCTGGAAGTTCTGGGATGAACGTCGGGCCGGGCGGCTCAGCGAGCGCGATTGGCAGGAGTTGGAGGGTTGCATTTCCCGCAGTCCGGGAACGTGCAACACGATGGGGACGGCATCCACAATGGCCAGCCTGGCCGAAGCGATGGGAATGATGCTGCCAGGCGCGGCAAGCATACCTGCGCCGGACTCTCGCCGGCTGGCCTCGGCGGAGGCTACCGGCCGGCGTATTGTGAGTATGGTTGAGGAAGACCTTCGCCCCTCCCGAATTTTGACCCAAAGGGCATTTGAGAATGCGATCCGAGTCCTCGTGGCGCTCGGAGGATCAACCAACGCGATCATTCACTTGATTGCCATCGCGGGGCGGCGCGGCATGACTCTTTCTCTGGACTTGTTCGATGAGCTGTCGCGTACCACGCCCGTCATCGTCAACCTCTTGCCTTCGGGGAAGTATCTCATGGAGGATTTTTATTATGCGGGAGGTGTGCCGGCGGTACTACGGGAGTTGCTGCCAGTGCTTGACGGGGAGGCGCTGACTGTGACGGGCAAGACGCTGGCTGATTCGGTCCGGGAAGCACCGTGCTCGAATCGCGAGGTGATTCGTCCTCTCAGCCAGCCATTGCACGCGGAAGGCTCGCTGGCTGTGTTGCACGGGAACCTCGCGCCGCATGGAGCGGTGATCAAGACTTCCGCGGCGACGGCCCGCCTCTTCCAACACACCGGCTGCGCCGTGGTTTTTGAGAACTACGAAGAGATGCTCGGCCGCGTGGACGATCCCACGCTCGCCGTGGGCCGGGCCCGTTGGCGCGCACGGCATGCCCGAATGGGGGATGCTTCCGATACCGGCGAAACTCCTCCGGCAGGGTGTCAGCGACATGGTCCGGATGAGCGACGCGCGGATGAGTGGGACGAGTTTCGGAACTGTGGTCCTTCATATCTCCCCGGAAGCTGCCATCGGCGGTCCCTTGGCCATCGTCCATAACGGGGATGAGATTCGTCTGGATGTGCCTGCTCGGCGACTGGACCTTCTGGTGGACGAGGCGGAAATAATGCGGCGTGTTGCGGCTCGACGTCCCGCCCCGCGGCGTTTCCCGCGCGGCTATTACACGATGTTTTTGGATCACGTTCTTCAGGCGCACGAGGGCTGTGACTTCGATTTCTTGCGGGCGCGCCCGGATGAAGCGCCTTACGAGCCGCAAATCGGGCGATCATGAAAAAGCGTCCCGCTTGGTGCCGTAGGGGCGACCCTGGTGGTCGCCCAGGGGGCGGGCACGAGGCCCGCCCCTACGAGAGCCGCGCAATGTGAGGTCATGGAATGGCAGCGAGCCTGAACTTGGCCGGCAGAGGCTGTGATGCTGGAAAGCGACTGGCTCCGTGCCAGCGTTCTTCCTGCCGTCGGTGCGAAGATCTACGACCTTATCTGGAAACCCGCGCGCAAGGAAATTCTCTGGCACAATCCGCGAATTCCTCCTCAAACCTATCCTGTGGACGGGAACTTCGACAACTACTGGTGCGGAGGCTGGGACGATGGCTTCCCGACCTGTGATCCGTGCGAATATGGCGGCGAGCAATACCCCGGTTTGGGCGAGTTGCGCTCGCTCGAGTGGCAATTGGAAACCGCGGTGACTGATCGAGACAAGGCAACGGTTAAGCTCATCGCCTTCGGACCTATCAGCCCCGTTCGCGCCGAGAAGACCATTACGATGCTGGCCGACTCGCCGGTTCTCCGCATGCGTTACGAGATCACTAATCTCGGGCCGCTGCCGTTGGACTTCATCTGGGGGACGCACCCGGCACTCGCCGCCCATGAGAATTTGATCCTGAGAATCCCGGCCAAGAGGGGGATCGTGGGGCAAGCCACGGACCCGCGCCTGGGCACGCCGGGGCAGAACTATTTGTGGCCGCGGTTGGAAACGCCGACGGAAGTAACCGACATGACCCGCGTAAAGCCGATGGAAGCCGCAGTTGCGTGTGGACACTATGCGCTCGATTTGGAGGGAGGATGGTATGCCGTCGAAGATTCGCGGACAGGCGAAGGGTTTCTTTTGAAGTTCCCTTTGGAGGAATGTCCCACCTTGTGGATGTGGCTCGTTTACGGCGGCTGGCGCGGCCACTACCACATCATCATCGAGCCTTGGACCAGTTATCCCAACAAACTTTCGGAGGCGGTCAAGCACAAGACCCATCGCAGACTGGAACCAGGCGGGCGATTCAGCGTGGAAGTTGCGGCAACCATGTATCAACGAGACGAAGGTTATCTAGGGGCGTTGCGGAGACTATAGCGCCGCTCCTTCGCTTTGCTCAGGACGGCGTCTGTGAACGGCGACATCACGGCCGTAGGGGCGACTCGTCAGCCGACGGATGGTCGTCCAGGGGCGGGTACAAGACCCGCCCGTACGAGGAGGGAGCATGAATCTTCAAGAGCGCGTGGTGGTCATCACCGGAGCGGGAGCGGGAATCGGCCGTGCTTCCGCGCTGGAGTTCGCGCGGGCCGGAGCACGGCTCGTGATCGCCGATATCAACGCCGCGGGCGCCGAGGAAACGGTGAAGCAGATCGAAGCGCTCGGTAGGCAGGCGCTGGCGGTCAAGGCCGACGTCGCCGACCCGAGCTCGGTCGAGCATTTGGTCGAGGAGACTCTCAAAACATTCGGGCGGGTGCACGTGCTTTTCAATGACGCTGCCATCCAGGTGAATAAGACCATCGAAGATACTACGATAGAAGAATGGAACCGTGAAATGGCGGTGAATCTTGGCGGCATTTTCCTTTGCTCGAAGTTCTTCCTCCCCGCTTTGCGGCGAACCAAGGGATGCATCATCAACATGGCTTCGGTGAATGGTTTTTTTGTGGAGCCGCTGTGCGCGGGTTACTGCGCCACCAAAGGCGGCATCATCGCGCTGACCAAGGCTATGGCCATTGATCACGGCAAAGAAGGCATTCGAGTCAATTGCATTTGCCCCGGCTACATTGATGCCGGCCTGGCCTGGGGATATTTCGAGGCCCAGCCCGATCCCGCCGCCGCGCGCGCCGCCGCCGGGAAGCTCCACGCCTTGTGGCGAATCGGCAAGCCCGAGGAAGTGGGCCGCGTGGCGGTTTTCCTGGCCAGCGACGATGCCGCGTTCATGACCGGCTCGGCGGTGGTTGTGGACGGAGGATTCGGCTCCGGCCTTCCCCCGCAAAATTGAGCAGCAGCGCCTACTTGTTGGCGGCGGCCACGCTGGCGGCTTCGCGCGCGCGCTGGCGCTCCTCGTAAACCGTCACCAGCAGCGTGCTTCCGAGGACGAGGATCCCGCCCACGATCATGAATGTGGTTAGCCGCTCGTGAAGCACCACGGCGGCAATTAAAACCCCGAAAAAGGGGATGAGGTAATTGGAAACAGCGGCTTGCGTGGCGTCGAGCCGTGTCAGGACGTTCAAGAAAATAACCATGGAAAGGAAATATTGAAAGAGCGCGAGGATTGCCAGGCCCAGCCAGACCGTGCCGTTGTAATGCGGAAGACGAATGAACCCCTGCGGTTCCACGTAAACGGTGATGGGGCCGAGGAATGCCACCACCGCGTAATAACTGCACAGCAGTACTTGTAAGGGCGAGTACCGTTCGAGAAGCTTTTTGCTGTAAGCGTTATAAAAGGCGCTGCCGTTCACGCTGAAAAAGATCATGAGGTTTCCGAGCAAAAACTTGACGCTGGTAAAGTTTAATGCCTTCCAATCGATTCCTGAACACTCAATAACCCCGACCAGGGCCAGAGCGAAACTGAGCCAGCGCACGCGCGTCATGCGCTCGCCGAGCAGGAAATAAGCCATCACCGCCGTCGAGATGGGCAAGGTCAGCGCCAGCAAGGCGGCGTTCGAAGCCAGCGACCAGCGCACTCCCCAGGTAATAAAGAGTTGCGCGACCACCTGCCCCAAGACTCCGATCAAAATGAATTCGAAAATGTCGCGGCGCGGCAACCGTCCTCTTCGCCCGCCCGCACGGGCTTGTTCATGTCGGACGACGGGAATCAGCAACAGCGTGGCCAGCAGAATAGGGAAGAACGTCGCGAAGACGGGACCCATCTGTTCCTGCACCAGCTTGACCATCACAAATTGGCTGGCCCAGATTAGGTTGCAAAGCAGCAGATAGGCCCAGTCGCGCAGACGCACGTAAGCAAACATTCAGTCTCCTAAACCCTCAATCTGCCGGTTGGGCGCCTGTCGGCGCAGGAAGATTTCTCCTCTTGCAGGCCGCGTCTCCGTGCCCTCCAGGGCCTGCCCGGCGCTGACTGGTGAAAAGAAACCAAACACGAAGGTCACTGAGATACTCCGCGCGCTCTGTGCTAGAGCCCCTGAGGCACAGAGGCCACAGAGATTGTTTGCTTGGTTGCCGCTCAGAGCCGAGCTGGGGTAAACAGCGCGCCGCGTATGCGGACGCTGCCGGCTGGCTGATCAGGGCCGCATTGACGCTCTATCCCGCGTGCGAAATAGTTCGACGCAAGGCAGATCACAGGACTCCATACTTTTCATAAACCTCGCTCAAGTACGCGCCCTCCATCAGTTCTTTCCGGCTATCGTTCTCGCGGGAGACTTTTTCCGCCGCCAGACGTAAAGTTTCTTCGACCATGCCGGCCGGGACGACGACGATGCCGTCGAAGTCGGCGAAAATCAGGTCGCCCGGCTGAACCAAAACCTCGCCACATCGGACGGGCACGTTGTAGTCGACCACCAGCCCTCGACCTTTGGAGTCCACCGGCTTGATGCCTGCCGCGAAGACCGGAAAGCCAAGCTGGTGCATCTTTTTTACGTCGCGCACCAAGCCGTCAACACCGGCGCCTCTCGCTCCTCGCGCGCGCGCGGCCGTCGAGAGCAGTTCGCCCCAGGGCGCGTTCCGCTTGGAGGCCGCCTCTCCGGTGGAAACCACCACCACATCTCCGGGCAGGATGCTGTCCACGGCTTCAATTTCCGCCGCATAAGGTTCCGCCGGGATGTACGCCACGTCCATGCACAGGATGGTCCGCGCCCGCCCCGAGAAAGCGAACTCCGGGGAAAGGGGCCGGATGGTTTCACGCATGGCCTGATCGCGCTGGCCCAATTCATCGAGGACGTCCGCAATGACTGCGGTGTAGAGAGTGCGCTCGATGCCATTGAAAAGTTCAACGTCCGCTTTGGTTGCGGGCTTGCCGGGACTTCGCGGGCCCGGACTCATGGCGGTTGTATGGTTCACGGTACTCTGCTCCTTGTCATGATGGATTTTTCTTTCGCTTAAGCTTTCTTCCTAAACCTTGACCGCCTCAAGTAAAACCCCTGCTCCAGCGGGCAACACTCCAGGAAGCGAGCCGGCCCGAGCCGTAACGAATCCGCTGTGGCTGGGGCAGGAGCGGGCGGAGCGCAGCCGCCAACGAGGCGGGTAGGGCAAAAAAGGGCAGATCCCAGCATGCGCGCATGCGCGTGATAGTACCGAGGAGCGATGGGGGCCGCAAGGCTCTCGGGCCTTTGAAAGGCGGGAATATCCACCTATTTGGACAATTTCCGCCACCGCTTCGAAGCTTCCTGAATAATCCGGGCTAAGGGAGCCAAGGCGCAGCGGAGTATAATTTCAAAGCGGGGGGCCGAGAGGCGGTTTCAAGGCTTGGTCCATGGGCAAACGCTTTGTCGGCAGGTCAGATATCTTACTCGGATGCTTACGAACCTTCGGAGGAGAGCAGGATGTGGTAAGTCGCCGAGAATTTCTGGCAACCTTGGCCGCCGTTTCGTCGGCGCCGGGCATGACGATGCGGGCAGCCTCCGAGGCTCCTCTCCTCGAAATCGCGCGCTTGGCGGGCCTCGAATTTATCCACCGCAACTCTGGGACCTCGCGCAAATACTTGATCGAGACGATGGGCGGCGGCGTGGCGCTTCTCGATTACAACAACGACGGGCTGCTGGATATTTTCCTGGTTAACAGCGGGCATTTGGACGATCCCGTCAAACTCCCCGCGGACTTCAGGCGGCGCGAGCCGCGCTACTGGAACCGCCTCTATCGCCAGAGCCCTGATGGCAGTTTCACCGACGTTAGCGAGAAAGCCGGCTTGACGGGCGCCGGGACGAATATCTATGGAATGGGCGTGGCCACGGGCGATTACGACAACGACGGCTTCACGGATATCTATGTGACGGGCTACCCCCAAAACGCGCTCTACCATAATAACGGCGACGGAACATTTACCGATGTGACGGCGCGGGCCGGGGTCCGAGGCGGAGGCTGGTCGGCGTCTACGGGGTTTTTTGATTACGACAACGATGGCAAACTGGATTTGTTCGTGACGCGCTATCTCGACTGGGATATCTCCCACAACATTCTTTGCGGCGCCTCGTTCCGCACCTACTGCCGGCCGGACAGCTTCGGTCCTGTGTCGAGCCTCCTCTACCACAACAACGGCGACGGCACCTTCACGGATGTCAGCGTGAAATCGGGGATCGCGGCGGCGAAGGGAAAATCCCTGGGTATCGCGTTCAACGATTATGATGGAGATGGCCTGACGGATGTGTTCGTCGCCAACGACCGCGTGGAACAGTTCTTATGGCGAAATAACGGCGACGGAACGTTCACCAATAAGGCCATCGAAGCGGGCGTGGCGCTTTCCGACGACGGCAAAGCGTACTCGGGCATGGGAGTTGATTTCAGTGATTACGACAATGACGGCCGCCCCGACGTCCTCGTCACCAACTTGGCGACGGAAATTTATGCCCTCTACCACAACGATGGCAACGGGCTGTTCAGCTACGCCAGCCTTCCCACGGGCCTCGGGGCGATCAGCTCCCGCAGCTCCGGCTGGGGTGTGGGCTGGCAGGATTTCGACAATGACGGCTGGAAGGATCTGTTCGTGGCGCAAAGCCACGTAATTGACAACATCGAGCGGCTGGACCCGGGCCTGCGTTATGAAGAGCCGCCGCTTCTGGCGCGAAATGTCGGCGGGAAACTCCGACACGTTCCCATATCGGGCATCGGTCCGGCGGTGGGCCGGGGCGCGGCGTTCGGCGACCTCGGGCGGAAGGGCTCGGTGGACGTGGTCATGGCGGTGTTGGGCGGCGCACCCGTGGTTTTTCGCAGTATCCGCAACAAGAACCACTGGCTGGGCATTGACCTGGTGGGCATGCGCAGCAATCGGGATGGCTTCGGCGCCAAGGTCCGGGCAAACGAACAGTGGGCGTACGCGTCCTCGGCGGGAAGCTACCTTTCCGCGAACGACAAGCTGCTGCACTTCGGTTTGGGCACGGCGCGCGAAGCCCAAGTGGAAATCCGCTGGCCGAGCGGCTCGCACCAAGTCTTGGAGCACGTCGCGGCGGACCAGGTCCTCAAAGTGAGGGAACCATGATGGGAGCATTCCTCCTGGCGTTCGTCGCCGCGCAGGCGGCCGGCGTTCCGCCCGCTGAGTCCGCGGACACTTATATCAAGCGGGCTGCGACCTACGAGCAAAAGCATGATTATGCCCATGCCATCCCGGAGTTGCGCCAGGCGCTCAAGCTCTCGCCGGATTCAAAGCAGGCGAACGCGATGCTCGGAGAAGCGTTGCTCGCCGAAGATTATCCGGGCGAAGCCATCCCGTACCTCGAGCGAGCGGAGCTGCTGGATTTGCTGGGGATCGCGCTCACGGAGGACCACCGCACTCCTCAGGCCATTGGAGTGCTTCTCAGCGCTCTCCAAAAGGACCCGAACAATCCCGACTTGTTGTTCTATCTCGGGAAGGCTTGTGGTTTTCTTTCCAAAAGCTCTTTCGACCGTCTAATAAGCGTCGCCCCGGCCTCGGCGCGCGCGCACGAGCTTCTGGGGGAGAGTTATCAGGCGCAGCAGCAATACGGCCCCGCCGAGGACGAGTACCACAAAGCGCTGGCGCTCCAGCCGGATTTGTCCGGCGTCCATTTAGCGCTGGGATTAATTAAACTCGAGGCAGGAAATGTCGCGGAGGCAGAAAAAGAATTTCGGGCGGAAGTGAAAGTCCGGGAAACGGCGAGGCAGCTTGGCGGCTGGGCTCTGTGCTGCTTAAGGAGGGACACCCGAACGAAGCCCTTGCTGAGCTCGAGCGCTCGAACGCGCTTCGGCCGCAAATGGTCGAGACGCTCTATGATTTGGGCAAAGCTTTTAGTCTTGTGAATGAGCCGGCGAAAGCGGAAAAGGCTTGGCTCGAAGTCGTCGCCCTAAACGATTCGAGCGAGCAGGCCGCGTCGGCTCACCTGCAATTGTCTGAACTTTATCGCAAAGAAGGGAGAACGGCTGACGCGAATCAGCAGCTTGAAAAGTTCCGGGTAAGGCAGAAAAGCCAGCCCCCCGACTAACAGGTTGCTGAAAAATCCCCTATATTGTCATCCTGAGGAGGTCGCCTTGGCGACGGACGAAGGATCTCCGTATTTGCTTGATTCTATCCGTCGGCTGACGGACCGGGATTCTTCGCGGAGTTTACCCTGAGCGGAAATACCGAGATCCTTCGCTCCGCTCAGGATGACAGCGAAGGGCTCAGAATGACACCGCCGATGAGTTGTTCAGCATCCTCCTGCGAAAAGCTCACGCATTGATGATGGCGGGATAAACCTTGTTGATTGCCGTGGCGATGTCCTGGGTATCTTGCTGGGTGTACTTCGGACCAATCGGAACGCTTGCGAACCGATCAATGATGTCAATGGTTCGGGGGCAGGCTTCGGCCCCGTAACGGATCGCCCGGCCGCGCGGCGTGGTGAATGAGGGCCAGGCTGGGTGCGCGGTGACTTTGTCCTTGACCTGCGGATCAATGGGAAGGATGACTGAGCCGTTGGGCGGTCCGGCGGGCACATTTTCCGCCTCCATGGCTTTCATGTAGCCTTCGCGCAGTTGCTTGGTGGGAAACTCCAAATAAATTCTTTCCACCAGTTCTCCCTCCGGGTCGGGGAGTTGGCGATAGCGGGGATTGGGCAATTCGCCGAGGCTCGCGTAGACGCGGCGGCCGTTCTCTCTCAGAGCGGCGACGATCGTGTCGAGCTTGGGCAACTGCGCGTTCAGAACTCCGCCCGTGAACTCGCTCATGCGGAAGTTGGCGCCGGCAAACGCGGCGACCCTCGATCCTCCCAATTCCTTTTCGAGCTGCGGCCGCAACGGTCCCAGGTCGTGAAAACGGCAAGCGCGCTCAAACAGGAGCGGGTCGCCCGTCACCACCGCGCCGCCTTCACCAGAGGTAATCGTCTTGCAATACTGAAAGCTATAGATACCGAAGTCGCCAATTGTCCCCAGCGGCTTGCCCTTGTAACTTGCCCCGAGACTCTGCGCGCAATCTTCCAGCACCTTGATTCCGTGCTTGCGGGCGATGGGCAGTATGCGATCCAGATCGGCGGGGCAGCCTTCGATGTGCACAGCCATGATGGCTTTGGTCTGGGGCCCGATGCGGTGCTCGATGTCGTCGGGGTCTATGTTCAGCGATCGATTAATCTCGGCGAATACGGGGAGCGCCCCGGCCAGCACAATGGCGTTGTAGCAGGAATACCATGTCCAGGCGGGCAGAATCACCTCATCGCCGGGGCCAACCTCAAGAGCCGCCATGGCGACCATGAGCGCGGCCGTCCCCGACGTGACCCCCAACACATAGCGGCCTTGCATGCGCTTCGAGAATTCCTTTTCGAAAGTGGCGCATTGCATGGGCTCTTCGGATCCGGACCCGTACCAGCGAAAAGGGTTGCGGGAGGTCACCACATCGCCGACCCGTCCCCGCTCCTGGTCATCGTAAAACTCCGTTCCCATGCCACATTCGGGCGCCCACAGAGGCTTTTCGCGCACCGGCTTGCCCCCATTGATGGCGAGGGCGGCTGCGTTCGCCGACACCACGGGCGTGGGCGACGGCGCGAACGACGACTTTATCCCCGTTGATACGGCCCCTGTGGATGGCCCCGCTGTCGCGGCGGCGCCGGCGATTGAGGCGAGAAACCTTCTGCGATTTATCATGACCCTGTCCCCCCTTTGTCGTGTCAGAAATGATAGGCTGATTCTCCTGCTCCGGTCAACTTGTTCGGCCCTTAAAGACCCGAAGCTTGTCCATAATTCTGGACGCGATTTTTGGCTTTTGCGTCTGGTGGGGGCGCAAGGCTCGCCGGAGCGAATCGCCGATCCTAATGGCGGCCTTGCGTCCCTACGGGGCAGTTTCGAGGACCTTCAGAATTTGGTCAGGCAGAACGTTTTTCAAGACTTGAACAATTCCACTGGGCCAATGAATGACCACCTCCTTTATGACTTCGGCTTTGCCCAAACCAAAATGCACTCCATCGAGGCTGGAGGATGCGTATCCGACGGCGCTGGTCATTTGATTGTATTGGGCGCCGTATTCGGTCTCAATCTTCACCACGGCTCCGATTCCGTCGCGGTTGCTCCTGGTTCCTTTGAGACGAAGCGTGAGCCAGTGATTCGTTTCCGGGCTGACGTTCTGCCACAGTTCCGCCGGTTCGCCCAATGAGGTCACGACCGCGTCCACCTTCCCATCGTTGTCGAAGTCTGCGAAGGCGGCTCCGCGGTGCGCGCGAGCCGTCTGAAAGTCCGGACCGGCGTCGGCCGAACCATCTTGAAATTGCCCGTTGCCGAGATTTACGAAAACGCTGTTCGGTTGTTGGTAATGGTCCACGGAGAATTTCTCGATGTTGTCAGTGACGTGCGAGTTCGCTGTGAACACGCTTTTCCAGCCGTCATTATTGAAATCGAAAAGGCCGACACCCCAGCCGCTCCGGTTTCGGCTGAGGCTGCCGATGCGGCTGGGATAAGTCACGTCGCGAAAGAAGCCCTTGCCCTCGTTCCGAAAAAGCGGAAAGGTCTCGCGGGCCAGCGCCGTCACCAGGAGGTCCGGCAAGCCGTCGTTGTCGTAGTCGCGAAAATCGGCGCCCATACTCGAGATGGGCTCGCCGTCGTCGGTCAAGGCCACGCCGGCGGGCAGAGCGCCCTCCTCGAAGGTTCCGTCGCCGCGATTGCGGAACATAAAATTGGGGAGGCTGTCATTGCTTACGAAGATGTCGGGGAAACCGTCGCCGTTATAGTCCGCAAAGGCCACGCTCATGCCTTTGCCGATATGCCCTCCGATGCCGGAGCGCTCGGTGACATCTTCGAACGTGCCATCGCCTCGGTTGTGATAAAGCGTGTCGGACAGACCTTGATAGGCGCTCGGCGCGCAATATGACGACGAACAAATCCAGAAACCCATCGTTGTCGTAATCAAACCAACCGGCGGCCACCGACCAGCCGTCGCTTCGAATCCCGGCGCGCGCGGTGGCGTCCGTAAACGTGCCTTCGCCGTTGTTGTGGTAGAGGATGTTGCGACCGACGCCGGCTACGAATAGATCGGCGTAGCCGTCGTTATCGTAATCACCGGCCGCGGCGCCCATGGAGTAGCCGGCCCCCGCCACGCCCGCCTGCTCCGTCACATCGGTGAATTTCATGCCGCCGTCGTTCCGGTAGAGCCGGTTGAAATACTTCGGCGAATCTTTTTGAAGGGACGGAATCGAGGCGCCGTTCGTGAAAAAAATGTCGGGCCGGCCGTCGTTGTTGTAGTCGAAGGCTGCGACGCCGCCCGGCATGGTTTCGATGAGATGCTTTTCGGGAGTGGGGTTGTTCTCGAGAACGAACCGCAAACGCGAATTTTCTGCGACGTTGCGGAAACGGATCGGAGCGGGAGAAAAGGGACGAGCAGCGGGAGCCGGCGTGGCTCCAACTCCGGCGCGAACTTCGGCGAGGAGCCGCCGGGCGGGCGCGTAGTTTGAAAGCGAAAGGGCCTTGACCAGGTCTCGTTCCGCCTCGGCGGGTTTGTCGAGCTCGAGATATGCGCGCGCCCGCTCGTACCGCGCCTCCGCAGACCGCGGGTCTTTCGCAATCGCCCGGCTCAACCGGGCAACCGCTTCGGAGGTTCGGCCGAGCTTCAGCAGGAGAATGCCCGCGTTGAGCTCCGGATCGCCAAAGCGCGGATCGGCTCGCGCGGCTTCCGAAAATGCCGCCAGCGCCGCGTCGGGGTCGTTCAGCTCCTCCCGAATCAGCCCGATCAAGTCCTGGGCGCGGGCGACAGGCTCGCCAAGTTTCATCGCCAAGACGGCGTCCGATTCTGCACCGGCGAAGCGAGCTCGCAAGTATTCGACGCGGGCCAGATAGAAGCGGGCGGCGGCGTCGTTCGGGCGGCGCTCGACGGCGTCGCGGAAAACCCGTTCCGCCGTCGCTCGATCTCCCGACTCTTGATAACAGAGGCCGAGCAACAAGCGCGCCGGAAAATCGTCGGGCTGGCTGGCCAATTGTTTTTTGAGCACTTCCTCCGCTTGCGCGAATTTCTTTCGGCGGTAGAGGTCAAGCGCGGCTTGCGGTTGGGCAAGAATAAGGACTGCGCGGGCTAGGATGAAGAATGCAAATAGCGTGTAACTGAGTCGAGGCAACCAATGAATTCCCCTGCGCACAAGCAATTCCACCCAGCTCGCTTCTAGCACGGACGAGAATCCGGCGTCAATCGCCGGCCGTGCCATGGGCCGCGCCATGGTGAGACCCAAGGGCCCCGATAAATCGGGGCCCTTCCGCCACCACCGAACCGCAAAGCCAGCTTTGCGGTGTGAAGGCTGTAATCATGCCTCTGACAAACTTCTTGCACACGTAATGTGCAGGTAGTTGCACATGCGCACTAAGTTCGCCGCCCGAGTATAGCAAAGTCAGTCTCTAGCTCGAGGGCTATCGCGAAAATGTCCATATAGCGGGACAAACCTACCTTTGGATAGAGATTTCCTCTTGCACAACAATTGCTAATGACCTTACTTTGCGATTAGAGGGAGGCGGGCCATTTCCCTCAGGCCTCTCGAAATAAACACTGAAGACTTGCTAGGCGTCGGGCGTTGGGTGAGAAGTGAACTCGCATGAGGAGTGAGGGAGGATAACCATGAAAGGCAAGTTTCTGGCCGTGGCGTTGTTTATTTTGGGCGGGGCGATAGCGGCTTGGGCTCAGACCGGCGCAGGGACCATCCAGGGAACCGTTAAGGACCAAAGCGGCGCGGTTGTGCCCAAGGCAAAAGTTTCACTCGTGCAGACCCAAACGGGGTTGCAATCTCAGACCACGACGAATGGCGCCGGCCTGTACGTCTTCCCCTCCGTCATGCTGGGGCCGTACAAGGTCACTGTGGAGGCGAGCGGCATGCAAACCTTCACCGCCGACCTTAGCCTGCAGGCGGGCCAGACGGCCGAAGTGGACGCTACCCTTAGAGTGGGCGTGGCGACTCAGGAAGTCGTAGTGAACGCCAATGTGACGCCGCTCGTGAATACGACCGACGCTACGCTCTCAACCGTTGTGGAGCACGCCCGGATCGAGCAGTTGCCACAGAACGGCCGAAGAGTGGATAACCTGATTCTCGCTACGACGCCCGGCGTAACGGCATTTAGGTCCTATGACAGCAGCACGAGCGGGCCCGGAAATTCGACCGTGCCGACCGTTAACGGCATCCTCTACGGGTCGGAGATGACACAAGACGGCGCGCTGCTTGAGAACCGCGATTGGCAGCGGCTGCCCGACCGCCTTCCGGGATTGGACACGATAGATGAGTTCGTGGTGGAGACGAGCAATGCCTCCGCCAAGAACGAGCGGCCGGGCACGTTTATCCTTACAACGCGGCACGGGACGAACCGACTCCACGGCTCTCTTTTCGAGACCAACCGCGACAACAGTGTTGGGGTCGCACGCCACCGCCAGGACTCAGAGGT